>JAQGHQ010000325.1 GCA_028288765.1 Gemmataceae bacterium
GAGACGTTGTGCCACTTCGAGCAGGGGATGGTCCTGCTCGCCGGGGTGACCGGGTCGGGCAAGTCGACCACGATCGCCTCCATGCTCGACTACATGAACGCGAACGAAGCCCTGCACATCCTCACGATCGAGGACCCGATCGAGTTCGTGTTCACCGACAAGATGTCGATCGTGAACCAGCGGGAGGTGTTCCTCGACGTGTCCGACTGGCACACGGCCCTCAAGCACGCGGTCCGGGAAGACCCGGACGTGATCCTGGTCGGCGAGATGCGGGACGCCGAGACGTTCGAGGCGGCCATCCACGCAGCCGAGACCGGGCACGTGGTCCTCGGGACGATCCACGCGTCGAATGCGTACAGTACGATCGACCGCATCCTGGGGCTGTTCCCCCCGGGCCAGCACGGGGCCGTCCGGCAGTCGATGGTGTTCAACCTGAAGGCGGTCGTCGCCCAGAAGCTGATCCCGTCGATCAAGCCGGGCTCAAGCCGGTTGCCCACGAACGAGATCATGATCGTCAACCCGACGATCCGCGACCTGATCCTGAAGCACCGGGACGAGAAGCTGCTCGACGCGATCCGGTCGTTCTACAACGAGGGGATGGTCGACTTTAACGAGAACCTCCGCCAGCTCGTCGAGCGCGGGGATGTCGACAAGGCGACCGCGCTCGAGTTCTCCCCGAACGCGGACCAACTACGGATGATGATCAAGGGCATCAAGGTGGCCACGTCGGGGCTGGTGTGAGCAAAGAGCTGACAGCTATCAGCTGTCAGCTCACAGCCAGAAATTGTCGGCGTGGTAACTCACCCGCCTTACCACTGCTGTTTCTGGCTGACGGCTGTTAGCTGATAGCTGTCAGCTATTTCCCCAGAGACACGCAAATCACCTCGGCGTCGTTCCGGACGAACACGCACTTGTTCGCGTACGTCGGGTGGACCCAGACCACCTTTCGGTTGGCGCCGGCCATTGTGTTCGTCGGGTCGATGATGTGGGCCCGGTCGACCTCCTCGTACCCCTTCGGACTGAGCTTCGCGATGATCAGGTCGCCCTGCTCGTTGAAGAGGAAGTAGCGGCCGTCCTGCGGGGTGAGGAAGGCGTTCGACCACCGCTCGCTCTGGGCCGGTTCGGGCTCGGCCGCGACCTTCTCCGGCGTGAGCTTCCCGCGGGTCGCCTTCATCGTCTCCCACACCCGCTTTCCCGTTCTCGCCTCGATGCAGCGCAGCTGCCCATAGCTGCATACCCCATAGACGTAATCGCCGTCGACCACGGGGGTAGCGATGATCGAACTCAGGTCAGTGGTCTGGTTGGCCCTCTCGCCGCGCGCCTTGCTCTTCCACACGACCTCTGCACTGTTCGTCCCGACCTTCAGGAGCATCGACCCGTTGTAGAACGAGGTGACGAAGAGCCCGTCGTCGCCGACCTTCTTCGGGGTCGGGGCGGTGAGCGCGGCGTTCACCTCGAAGTCGACCCGCCACAGCCGCTTACCTGTCTCCGGCTCCAGCCCGACCACGGCCCGCGTGTGCCAGATGATCAGCTGGCGCTTTCCCCCGTACTCGAAAATCATCGGCGGGCAGTAGCCGAAATCGCCCCCACAGCTCTGTGACGTCCACAGCTCCTTGCCGCTCGTTTTGTCGAGCGCGACCACCAGCCGATCGTTCGACCCCCCGGCCAGGCAGATCAGCTTGTCGCCGTCGACGAGGGGGTTGGCGGCGAAGCCCCAGACGGGGATCGTTGCCTCGTAGTCCTTCGGGAAGTTCTTCGACCAGTTGAGCTTCCCGGTCGCGGTCTCGTAGCACCGCAGGTCGCCCATCGCCCCGAGGGTATAGACGCGGTCGCCGTCCACTGTGGGGAGACACCGCGGGCCGGCCGGGTAGCTGATCGTGTACGCGACCGGGTAGTCGGCGGCCCAGCCCTCCTTCCCGGTGGCGAGATCGCGGCAGGTCAGCCGCTCCTTGCCCACGAACCGGCCCTTGGCGAAGCCGCCGGAGGGGAGTTTCGTGTTCTCGTCCGGCACGAAGTCGGAGAGATACACCTTGCCGTTCGCCACCGCCGGGCTCGAGTACCCGACCCCGGCTGGCTGCCGCCAGAGGACCTTCGGGCCGCCTTCGGGGAACTTCTCCACGATTCCCGGCTCGCGCCACACCCCGTCCCGCTGTGGGCCCAGCCACTGCGGCCAGTCGTCCGCCCGGGCCGTCGCGGCGGTCAGGATCGTCGTCGTCACGAGACACCAGCGAGTCATCCCACGTCCTCGGGTTGTAATCTTGCTGACCGGGCCGGCGGCTCCGGGAGGCGGCCGGCACGACCGGCCCCATGAGTTCATTACCGGCGAGATTCGCGGGCCTTTCGGTCCCGTTGAACCGGGCTCGGGATTGTCTTACAGTAACGTGATCCCGTGCCCGCCGCACCCGCAGGTCTCGCGTGCGGCGGGCCGGATTTGCTTCCCACCCGTGACGGTGTCGCATGTTCGAAGGCATTACCCGCTCGCTGAGTGAGGCGTTCAAGAAGCTCCGGGGGCGGGGCCGGCTCACCGCGGAGAACATCCGGGAAGGGCTCCGCGAGGTCCGCCGGGCGTTCCTCGAAGCGGACGTGAACTTCAACGTCGTCACCGACTTCATCTCCCGGGTCGAGGCGAAGGCGGTCGGGCAGGACGTGCTGGCCCGGGTCGACCCGTCCGACCAGATCATCAAGATCGTCTTCGAGGAGCTCGTCGGCCTGATGGGGCCGGTCGACCACAAGATCCCCCAGCGGGCCGACCGGCCGGTCGTGCTCATGCTCTGTGGGCTCCAGGGGTCCGGGAAAACCACCACCGCCGCGAAGCTCGCCCTCACCCTGAAGGGCCGCGGCCGCAAGCCGTTACTCGCCGCCGCCGACTTGCAGCGGCCCGGGGCGGTCGAACAGCTCCAGACGCTCGGCGAGCAGATCGCGGTCCCGGTCTACAGCGAGAATACGACCCCGGTCGACGTCTGCCGCAACGCCGTCGCCCAGGCCAAGCGGACGCTCTGCGACACGGTCATCCTCGACACCGCCGGCCGGCTCCAGATCGACCAGGAGTTGATGGACGAGCTGAAACGGATCGACAAGCTGGTGCGGCCGGACGAGTGCTACCTGGTCGTGGACGCGATGATCGGGCAGGAGGCGGCGAACGTCGCCAAGGCGTTCAACGACGCGCTCGAGCTGAACGCCTGCATCCTGACCAAGCTCGACGGCGACGCCCGCGGCGGGGCGGCGATGTCGATCAAGGGCGTGACCGGGGTCCCCGTCAAGTTCGTCGGGATGGGGGAGAAGGTCGACAAGCTCGAGGATTTCGTCCCGGAGCGGATGGCCGGGCGGATCATGGGCCAGGGCGACCTGATGGGGATCGTCGGCAAGATCGCCGACATCCAGAAGGAGATCTCCGCGGAGGAGATGGAGCGGCAGCAGAAGGCCCTCCAGGAGGGGAAGTTCACCCTCGACGACTTCCGCAAGCAGTTCGAGACGATCGCCAAGATGGGGATGAAGGACATGATCAGCCGGATGCCCGGCATGTCCGACATGATCCCCGAGGGCGAGGACCCGGAGGAGGCGCTGAAGCGGGTCCAGGGGATGATTGACGCGATGACTAAGAAGGAGCGGGCCGACCCGGACATTATCGACCAGAGCCGGCGGCGGCGGATCGCGACCGGGTCGGGGGTCGAGCCGCACGAGGTGAGGCAGTTCCTCGGCCAGTTCGACCAGGTCCGGATGTTGATGAAGCAGATGTCGCAGATGTCGCTCTGGCAGCGGCTGAAGATGGTCACCGGGCTCGGGAAGATGGGGGCGTTCATGCCCGGCGGGATGGACAACCTGAAGCTAAAGGGCGACACCGGCCACCGCAAGAGCGCCAAGGAACGGGCCGAGGAGCGGAAGAAGAAGAACAAGAAGAAGAAGCGGTGACGGCGGGGTGTCAGATTTGGCCACAAAGGAAGGGTGTGGTGGCCAAAACTTCCCCGAAAGAGAAGGGTGAGCAGGGTACTACATCGCGGATTTGCCGACCGGCAACCGGGCATGCGGCGCCGGAGCGAGGGCCGGCAGATGAACACTCCCGAACCCGGTTTCGCAGTCGTATCCGGCCGGTCCCAGGTCGCGGGCACGTGAGGTGATGTAGGTCCGGACCCGGGCGGCGGTCCAGGCCGGGTTTCCGGACCAGCACAGGGCTGCCACCGCCGCGGCCTGAGGGGCTGCGCACGACGTCCCGCTGAATGGTTTGTCGCGGAGGAACGTCCCGAACGGGATGGGGGCAACCACGTCAGGCTTCGGCCGTGGGGAGTTCGGCCCGCACGCGCTGAACGAGGCCCGCCGGCCGTCGAGGTTCACCGCCCCGACGGTCACGACCTCGGGCCCGTCGCCGGGGAAGGGGATGCTTCCGGCCGTCCGCGATTCGCCCAGGTCGGCGCCCAGTGCGGTAAAGTGGAACTTGCCGGGCCTCCCTTTCTCCTGCCGGACCCGGACCGCGTATGGCCGCTCCGCCCGCGGGGTGAACCGCACGACGGTAGCATGTCTGTCATCCTGGTCCTGGCTCGTGCAGCCTTCCGCCGGCAGGCCGGTGGCGGCATCAACCACCTCCGCCCGGTAGAGGGCGTCGGCGTCAGACCAGCAGAGGTCGAGCGCCACCTGCTCGTCGCCCCAGGGGAAGACCGGGTTCGCGTCCACTTTTTCCGTCCAGCGGTGATACCCGTCCGGCCCCGGTCGGAACATCCCGCCCCAGTGCCGCTGGGCCACGTTTCCCGCACACGAGAAGAACAGCGGGTCGCCGGGCCTCGTCCCGTCGCCCAGGATCTCGCGGAGTCTGGCGTGGATCGGCCCGTTCCCCTCCCCGTCACTCCAGGCCGGCATGATCATCGAGCAGGTGATGACGTTTGCCCCCTCGTCCCGGGCCCAGCGGACGGCGGCCAGAAACGATTCGGGGCTGTCCGGGTCCCAGTTCGCGAACAGCAGCTGCGCGTCCGGGACGATCGTGTGAATGACCTCGCCGCATAGCACGCCGTGCTGGCTGTCCTTTGCTTCCATGTTCCCGTCCCGGCGGGCCGATCGGGCGACCAGGCCGGCCGGCAGGGACTTGCCGACCTGTCCCCGGTAGCCCCGGAAGCCGCTGTCGAGCACGGCCACCTTGATGCCCTGCCCGCGATACCCGGCATCGTGCCAGCCCGGGACCCCGAGCTGGGCGAGATGGTCGGCCCGACTCCGCGGGAGCCGCTCGTCCCGGTTGCTCGCCCAGGCCGGAACAGAGTCGCCCGCCGGTGCCGGCAGGGGAAGACTGAGCGCGAGGGCCGCGGCGCCGAGGGCGAGCAAGCGGGTTCGCATGAATCTCAGGGGGTAGGAGGCCGGGGGTTGTTCCGGGGTGGCCGGGCTGGATAATGAGATGGTATCATCCCCGGTTTGGATTCGTAAGGGGCTGGTTTCCTCCGGTTTGCTGAGTGCGGTCGGCCCGGGCGGGTTCTCCGAGTCGCACCCCGCCCAACGTCAATGGAGGGCTCATGTCCCGAACCCGGCTCGCCGTCGTCACCTCCGTCGGCCTGGTCGCCCTCTCGGCGGCCGTGTTCATCACCCGGCGGGCCACGGGCGGGGCCGACGTCGAGGGGCCGCCGGGCACCTCCTCCTGGGAGGTGAGCCTGACCGCCCGCGGCCGTCTCGATCTCGAGAAGGCCGGCCCGGTCGTCATATCAACCCCCCTCGAGTTCCGGCGGCAGCACATCTTCGACGAAGCCTGGAAGAGCGACGGCCTCGCCCGCCGCGAGGGCCGCGGGCGGGACGCGAAATGGAAGCGGCGGCCGGGGCCGCCCGGGGCCGAAAAGAACCAGGAAATGTACGCCCTCACGTACACGTTCCGGTGCGTGCTCGGGACCCACCACCCGACCCCGGCGATGCGCGAGCGGACGAAGGAACTCGACCACCCGCCGACCCCACAAACGGACGGGACGTTGGCCTCGGCCCCGCGGATCGAGAGCAACGACCGGGAGATTCAGGACCTGGCGCGGGACCTGTCCGCCGACCTGGCGGCAGCTCCGGACCAGGTCCGGGCGTTTAACGATCACATCCTGACCCTACCGGTCCGGGACACAGACGAGGCCGGCGGGGCGCTCGATTGCCTGCGCTCGGGGGGTGACGCCGCGGGCCGGAGTCGGTTGCTGGTCGCCCTCTGCCGGAGCCGCGAGATCCCGGCGCGGGTCGTGACCGGTCTGGTCCTCAACCCGAACGCCCCGCCGACGGTCCACTACTGGGCCGAGGCCTTTCTCCGCTCGCCGGACGGGCCCGAAGGGCACTGGGTGCCTGCGTGCCCGACCTACGGGCACTTCGGGGTCCACGGCTGGCCCGCGAACTACCTCGTGGTCCGCCTGGACGACGAGCCTCTCGTTCGCGGTCCGGGGGACCCCAGGTTGAGCCTGTTCGCCCGCCCGCTCGTGGACCGGCCGGCCGCCGACGAGCCCCGGATCAAGACGTTCTGGCGGATAGTCTCCCTTGCCTCTCTACCCCCGCCCGAGCAACACCTGACCCGCTTCCTTCTCCTTCTCCCCGTGGCGACGGTGGTAGTCAGCCTCTTCCGGGTGGTGATCGGGGTCCGGACCTACGGGGTGTTTTCGCCCGCCCTGCTCGGCCTGATCTTCCGCGACCTGAAGGGCCTTCCGTGGGGCCTCGGGATCTTCGCCGGGACGGTCGTCGTCGGCTGGTTGTTCCGGAAGGTACTCGACCGGTACAACCTGCTCCTGATCCCGCGGGCGGCGGTCATGCTCACCCTGATCATCCTGTTCCTCATCGTGGTGGTGGTCGCGACCGCCCGGGCCGGGGTCCATATCACCGGGTACGTCGCCCTGTTCCCGCTCATCATCCTGACACACATGGTCGAGAGGTTCTGGACGGTCGAGGCCGAGGATGGCACCCGGGCGTCGTTCAAGACGCTCTTCGGGACGCTCCTGGTGGCAGTGGCGGTGGCCGTCGCGCTCAGCCCGGATGCCATTGGCCGCTGGCTGTTTCGCTACCCCGAGACCCTGGGCGTCGTGATCGCGGTTCTCCTCCTGCTCGGCCGCTACACCGGCTACCGGCTGACGGAACTGTACCGGTTCCAGGACGTGATCGAGTTCAAGGCCGAATCCGAGCCTGTCAAGCCGCCGGCCGGAGAGAAGCAGGTCGAAGCGGGCGGGAAGAATGAGGCCCTGGTCGAAAAGGTCAGCGTGACGGGAGAACCCAACGGCAAGCCTGTCGGGACCCCCGTAGCGACGCCGACGGGGGCGTGAACATTCTGAGGGCGCGTTATGTTCTGGCGGTCGCGGTGGGCCGGACTCCGGAAGGCGGGGGTACTGGGCATGAACGCCCGGAACACCGAGTGCATTCTCGACCTGAATCCCCGCTCCTGCTTCCCGCTCGTCGACGGGAAGCGGAAGATGCACGACCTCTGTCGGGCGATCGGGGTCCCGACCCCCGACCTGTACGCGGTCCTGCTCTCGCACTCTTCCCTCCGTCACCTGCCCCGGCTGCTGGACGGGCGCGACGAGTTCGTGGTGAAGCCGAACCGCGGGGCGGCCGGCCGGGGGGTCCTGGTCATCACCGGGCGGGACGGGGCCGACTTCCTCCGGCACAACGGCAAGACGATCACGGCCGAATCGCTCCGTCAGCATTTCTCCGGCATCCTATCCGGGCTGTTCTCGCTCGGCGGGACCGAGGACGAGGCGCTGATCCAGCAGCGGGTGGTGCCGGACCCGGCGCTGGAACGGATCAGCTACCAGGGGACCGCCGATATCCGGGTGATCGTGTACCGGAACGAGCCGGTCATGGGCATGCTCAGGCTGCCGACCAAGGCCTCCGGGGGGCGGGCGAACCTGCACCAGGGGGCGATCGGGGCGGGGGTCGACATGGACACCGGGATCACCCACCACGCGGTGCTTCAGAACCGGAAGGCCGAGCTCCACCCGGACACGGGGGAGAGCGTGATCGGGTTCCACGTCCCGTACTGGCCGCAAATCCTGGAGATGTCCAGGAAGGTCAGCCACGTGGTCGGGATGGGCTACATCGGCGTGGACATTGTCCTCGACCGGGCCCGCGGCCCGCTCCTACTCGAGGCGAACGCCCGCCCCGGCCTGGCCATCCAGATCTCGAACGCCCAGGGGCTGATCCCGCGACTGGAGCGGGTCGACCGCCAACCCGGCGGGTCGTAACAGGAGGCTCGATGGACCGCCACATTTCGTTCCGCTCCGGGGCGCTGCTCATGCTCGGTGGGGTCGCGGCCCTCGCCATCACCCGCCCCCACCGCCCGGCGGAGGGGCACAGCGCCTCTCCGGCCGGCCGGGCCGGGACCGTCCTCCTCGCCGGGGCGATGCCGGAGCCGGACCTGATCGCCCTGGGGGTGATGGCCGCGGCGGTTACGCCGGATGCCGACCTCCTGATCGACTCGCCCCGAGCCGAAACGACCGTCCGCCAGTTCCTCGACCGGCTTCGACCCGAGCGGGTGGTTCCGGTCGGGACGTTCCCGAACGACCACGACTCCGGCCGACGGTGGGGCGTGACCGACCCAATTGTCCGCCCGGCCGAAGGCGATCCGGTCGCCCACGCATGGTCGCTCTTTCCGAAGGCCGAGCGGGCCGTGGTCGCTCCGCGAACTCCGGCGGACCAGCTGCTCCAGGCGGCGTGCCTGGCCGGGACGTCGAAGGTGCCGCTCTTCGTACTGCGGGAAGGAGACGAGCCGACCAAGGGCTTGACCGAGTTGCTCTCCGCCCGCGGGGTGAAAGAAGTCCTTGCCGTGGGCTCGGCGGTCGAACCGTGCCGGAAAGTGGACGGGCTGCGGGTCACCGTATTCGCCGACGCGGCGGCCGTGGCCGCCGCCCACCGCAAAGAGCTGATCCGGGGCGGGCCGATTCGCGTGCTCGTGATGGCAAACCCGTCCGACCCGAAGGGGGAGGCGACCCTGGCCCCGTGGGTGGCTGTCAAGCGGCGGGCCGCGCTCCTGCTGACAGGCCCAGACGGGAAGGACGCCGGGGCCGTCGTCGGGGCGGCGCTGAAGGACAAGGAAACCGGTGGGGCGGATGCGCTGATCGTCCTCGCCGACCAGGAGAGCATCCCGCTCGTCAAGCGGGCCAACCCGGCGGCGGGAAAAGACGAGATGATCGACGTCGAACAGTGGATTCCCGAGGGGAACGATCCGCTGACACTGGCGGCGGGCCGGCTGTTCCACCAGGACCGGTCGATCCTTCCCCTCGTGTTCGCCCGGCAGCGGTTGTTGGAACGCGCCCCCGGCCCGCCGAAGATCCTGATCGCGAGCAACCCCGGGGACGGGCTGCCGCTGTTGGAGACGTTTTCCCGCAACACGGGAAGGGAACTGGAAAACGCCGGGTGGAAGGTGACGGGCCGGTACGGGAAGGAACTGGACGGCAAGGAGCTGAGGGAGCAACTCCCCCAACAGGACGTCTTCCTCTGGGAAGGTCACTACCGGACGTTGATCGATACCTACGAGATGCCGAAGTGGACCGAGCCGTTGCGGCCGTCGGTGATCTTTCTCCAGAGCTGCCTGGCGCTGAACCCGGCGGAGGCGGGGCTCCTGTTCGACCGCGGGGCGGTGGCCGTGGCCGGGTCCCCGAACCGGACGTATTCGGGGTCGGGAGGGGCGCTCAGCCTCGGCTTCTTCGACTCCCTCTCGTACGACGGGCGGGACGCCGGCGGGGCGATGCGGCACGCGAAGAATTTCCTCCTGAGCTATGCCGAGTTGAAGGAGAAACGGCTCGGGGACGCGGCCAAGCTGACCGGGGCAAACCGGCGGGCGGCGTGGGTGTTCACCCTGTGGGGCGACCCCACCTTGAAGCTGCCGAAGCCGACCCCGGTTCCCGGGGCAATGATCCCCCTGCGGTCCGAGGTCGGGAAAGCAAGCATCACTCTGACCCTGCCGGACAAACGCTATCCGGCGACGGAGGTGCCTCCGTACAAGGCGGAGATGTGGCCGGGCGGGCGGCTCGCCGGGCTGTTCACCGCCGACGGGGAGGACACCCGCCGCCTCTCCCCGCTCGCGTTCGCCGAGGTGAGTCTGCCCGAGACCCCCGAGGGCGTCACCCCGCGGTTGACCTCGAAGGTGCCGGCCAAGAACTGGGTCTTCCGGTGGGACGCTCGCCGGCGGGTGGGGTATCTCCTTGTGCTGCCGAGAGAGAAAAACGGAACCACGCTGGAGTTCCGCGTCCGCTGGGACGCCCCGGACCCGCCGGCCGAGAAACAGTGAAAGGTCGTCGCCGAGTGGACGCGCCGGCGCCCGTCGCGGATACTGATCGCGTCACTCACCACCCCGGAGCCCCTCCCATGCGATTCGTGGCCGCACTCCTGTCCGCCGGTCTGGTCGGCCTGCTCGGCAGCGCCCGGGCCGAACTGCCGAAGCCGGAGAAGTTCGACGACACCGGGTTCGAGAAGGTGTTCGACGGGAAGACGCTTGCGGGCTGGAAGGTGTCCGCCAAGACCGGGCACAGCGGGACGAGCAGGAACAAGTCCGGGGGTCGGTGGGTGGTGGAAGACGGCGCGATCGTCGGCAGCCAGGACGTGCCGGGCAACGGCGGGATCGTCATCACCGAAAAGGAGTATGGCGACTTCGAGGTGGCCCTAGAAATGAACAATGACTTCGGCCCGGACAGCGGCCTGTTCCTCCGCAGCAACGACCGGGGCCAGTGCTACCAGGCGATGATCGATTACCACGCGAACGGTAACCTGATGGGCGTCTACGGCGAGGGGATCGGCGGCAAGCCGAACGTCAAGAACTTCGACTTCCTGGATAAGGTGACCGACATCAGGGTGAACAAGGACGCCCCGTTCAAGTGCCCGGTCAGCCCGGAACAGTGGCCGAGCTTCTGGAAGGCCGGCGAGTGGAACGAACTGCGGGCCCGGATCGAAGGCAACCCGCCGCACATCACGACGTGGATCAAGGGTGTCAAGTTCATGGACTACACGGACACCGAAAAGCGGCTCCCGGACCGGGGCGGGATTGCGCTGCAGGTCCACGGCGGCGGGGACTACACCAAGCAATTCGTCCGCTACCGCAACATCCGGGTCAAGGAGCTGAGCAAATAGGACCGCCCCGGCCGCCGGCCGTCCTGCACACCCCGCCCTCACTCGGGCGGGGTGACGTCCAGTTGGTTACCCAGGGGTCCGGGGGAGGGCGGTGCGCTCCCGCGCCAGCCGGTGATCCCGCTCCCGCCGGTGGTGATGGTAGGCCAGCCCGACGAACGCGATCCCCAGCCCGATAACCGCCACCGAAGTCAAGAACACCAGGATGAACACGAGGGGACGGTCCATCTGCGAGAGGTGGACGAGGTGTGTCTCGTCCCCCCGTGACCAGTCGTGGGCATAGCGGGTCCCGAACCCGAGAGCCGTGAGCCCAAGGCCGATCAACGCCCCGGCCGCGATGATTGCCCCACAAAGCGCGCGCATGGTGATCCCTTTCAGGTCTGAGGTTGAAGGTCGGAAGGTGGTGAAGTCCCCGGCCGGGCGAATCGGCCCGGACCTCGTCCGGCGGTCACTGCCCCACCATCCGCAGGCACCCGCCGAAGACCAGCAGGACCCCGGCAAGGATGATGAATAGACTGCTGCACCCGCAACTCGGCCACGCCCCGAACTGGCCCGACGGGCCCGCTTGCCCGAAGAACCCGCCCCCGCCCAAACCGCCGCTGCCCGTGCTCATAACCCATTCTCCAGTTTGTGATGTCAGATAGACCTCTGTCCGCCGTTCACCGGGCCGGGACGATCCGGCCCTCGTCGAACGCCTTCTTCGCCGCGCGCGCTTTGGGGACCCATTCTCGCAGGGCCCGAATCCGGTGCTCGTCGCTGGGGTGGTCGGACAGCCACTCGGGCCGCGCCCCGCCGGCGTGCGCCTGGCGCATCCGCTCCCAGAACGCGACCGCCTCGTCCGGGTCGTACCCGGCGAACGTCATGATGAAGACCCCGATGTGATCCGCCTCCGACTCCTGCATCCGGTCGTAGGACAGGCCGCGGAGGAAGTTCCCCCCGGCCTGCTGTTCCCGGGCCACGCGCTCGCTCGCGTGGTGCGCGAGGGCGTGGGCCATCTCGTGGGCCAGGACGGTGGCGAGGGCGTCGTCCCGCTCCCCGATCACTGGAAGAATCCCGGTGAAGACGAAGATCCGCCCCCCCGGGAGGCAGAACGCGTTCGCCTGGGAGTCCCGGACGACCTTGACGTTCCACTCGAACTGATAACCCTGGACCCGGAGCTTGATTTCCCGCTGGAGCGGCTCGATCTCCGCGGCGTGGGCCAGCCGCTCGACGACCCGGCGGACCCTGGCGGCCTCGGGGCTGTTTGCCGGCAGAACGCGGTCGCCCAATTCGGACATCACTTGTTGGTAAGCCTTCCGCCCGACCTCCTGCTCCTCCGCCGGGCTCAGGGCGAGCGGCTGGTCTCGCCCTCCGGGGCCGGCACCTTCGCGGTGCTCTTCGGGCCCGGCCGGCATCGAGCACCCGGCCGGCGACGAGCATGCGAGGCCGAAGCAAACCAGGGCCAGCACCCGGAGGGCGGAAGATGACTGCGCAGTCGACAGAAGCATGGTTCTCTCGCATGCCTCAACTTTCCTGAGTGAGGCGGGTTCTGACATTGAGGAGCAAAGGCCGTCGTCTTACCGGGACCGAGCCTGTCTACTCAAATGGCGAGATGAGCAACTCGCGCGCCGGGGTTTGTCCGGTTCAGGTCGCCGGATGTCCACTTCTGGGTGCGGACATTCGCTGAACGCTGACGATGGCCGGTCGGCGTCCGGGCTTTCATCCCTGATTGACAAGCAGTGCTGAGGGGTTGGGAGGTGCAGTCGGATCGTTCGTGGGGAACTCGGACAAGACTTGAAGGACTGGGATTGCTCGGGACGAATATCCCGACCGGGGCGGGAGAGTGTCTGACCCACCCGCTACGCCCCGGGAGTCATGTAACCACCGATCCCCCGTGTGTAGGAACCGGGGTTACCGGAGATCCGTTTTTTCCAACCGGGGAGGAGGGCCGCCCTGCCCGTCGAACTGACGCCGCCGCTCGGCGAGCGCGTCAGGTGCAAGGCTCCGGATCACCCCTTGGTCGTCAATTTCCAGGCCGGTGAGTGTTTGCACCCAGAGCTTGATCCGACCGGTCTCGCCCTCGATCGGCGCGGGCGGGGCCCAGATCGTGATGCGGCCGTAGACGTCTCCGACGGTCAGCCACCGGCCGTCGGGCGAGAAGGCCACCGGCCGGGCCCCACCCCCCCACCCCGGCGGTGGTCCGAGCGGCTTTCCCGTGGCCACATCCCACACGCGGGCGGACCGGTCCGGGCCGCCGCTGATCAACACGTAACGGCCGTCCGGGCTGATGGCGATCCGGTCTATACCTCCTTCGGGGTGGAAGCGGGGCAGTGCCGGGTCACCCTCGCCTGCGAGCGCCCAGTGGTGGGCGAACCCCCCGACGACCAACAGCGCCTTGTCTCCCGCCGGGTAGAACCACCCGTACTTGTTAGCACCCACCCCGGTCCACTCGCGGAGTGACCTGCGAGTCGCTAGGTCCACCAGGTGGACTCCGGAATCGGTCCCGATCAGTAAATTCTTTCCGTCAGGACTGATGGCGACCGACCAGATGACCCCGCCCGGGCGCAAGGGCGGTCCGACTGCCCGTCCGGTTTCGGCATCGAGAAACCTCACCGCGCCGTCGAAGCAACTGAAGAGTAGAGTCCGGCCGTCGGCGGTGAAGTCGACGGCCGAGACCGTGTCCGGGTTGGAGACCTTATAGACGGCCCCGGGGGCGGTCGTGTCCCACAGTTGGATCAGCCCGGCCCGGTCGGCGGTGACATACCCGCGGCCGTCCGGGCGGAATGCCGCGGTCGTCACCTGCTCGGAGTGTGGGCGGACCGGGCCGACCGGCCGTCCCGACAGGTCCACGAGCCGAACCGTTCGGTCCTCGGCCCAGGTCAGGAGGTGCCGCCCGTCGGGGCTGAACACGAGTCCGAGGACGCCGGAATGTTAGAGGAGCGGCTTGGTCGGGCACTCCCCCCGGGGCGTTGTCCAGAGGCGGGCGGCCGCCCGGTGGTGGCCCCCGGCGCTCGCCGCCAGAGCCGTCTTTCCATCCGGGCTGAATGCCACGGCCGTGACCGTCCCGTCGTGGGGCAAGGCCCGACCCATCTGGGCCCCGTTCGCGACCAGGAAAAAGCGGGCGCCGGCGTCCCGACAGCCGGTGAGCAGGGTCCGATCGTCCGGGCTGAAGCCGAGGGCCCAGACCGCGTTCGGGTGGGGCAACGAACTCCCGAGCTGCCGACCAGTCGCGACCTGCCAGAGACAAACCTCGCCCCCGAGGATCCTCCGCTCCCCGGTCTCCGAGTTGACGTCCTCGACCGCCCCGCCGGTGGCCGCGACCCGCCCGTCGCGGCTGAAGGCGACCGCATTCACTTGTCCTCGCTGGCGAAAGGCGGCCCCGCGGCGCCGGCCGGTGGCAACGTCCCACACCTGCGCCCCGCCGTCGAAACAGCCGCCGAGGAGGGTATGCCCGTCGGGGCTGAAGGCGACGGCCAGTACTGGTCCGGGGGCGCGCAGGGGGTCTGCGTTCGGTTTCCCGGAAGCCGCATCCCAGAGGCGGATTGTCCCGTCTTCGCCGCCGGTGGCGACGACCGAGCCGTCGGGGTTGAACGTCGCGGTGAGCGCGGGCTGGACGAGCCGGTTGTGCTTCTCCAGTCGGGGATGTCGCAGGGGCTCGCCGACCGGGCTGCCGTCCGCCGTCCGCCAGACCCGGGCCTGGCCCGGGCAGACGGTCAGGAAGGTGGACCCGTCCGGGGCGAACGCGACGGCCGTGACCTCCGCCGGGTGGGGCAGGGGAGGGTAGAGCAGTCGGCCCGTGCCCGCGTCCCAGACGCGGGCGGCCCCCGTCGACCGCTCGTCGTCACCGCTCCCGGTGACAAACTTCGTCCCGTCCCGGCTGAAGGAGACCGTCCAGACCGGCTCGCCGTGCCGCAACGGATCGGTCTTCGGCCGGCCGCTCGCGGCGTCCCAGAGCCGGGCCGTCCCGTCCTTGCTCCCGGTCAGCGCGGTCCGCCCGTCCGGGCTGAGGGCGACCGCCCACACCCAGTCGTCGTGCGCGAACGCCGCCAGCTGCCGGGAATGGTGCGCTTGCCACCCCGCCAGGTTGCACCGGACCGCCCGTTCGAGATCGGCGTCGCGGCTCTCGGCGGCGAGTTCCAGCGAGCGGGCCAGCCAGATCAGCCCCCGGTCCGCTTCCCCGCTTTCGGAGAGGGTGATCCCCCGGTCCAGGGCAATGCCCGCCGACAGCTGCCGGGCTTTCCGCTCGCTCTCCTCGGCGGCCTTCCGGGCCGTCGCCTCGTCGGCGGCGGTGGCGTCGGCACGCTTCAGCTGCCAGAGGACCAGCCCGAACCCGAGGGCCGTGACGAGAACGAGGGCGACCGACAGGCCGGCAACGACCGGGTGCCGTCGGGTCGCTTTCCAGGCCCGTTCCCAGACGGGCGTCGGGCGGGCCTGGATGGGCGCGTGCTCGCGGAACCGGTGGAGGTCTTCGGCCAGTGCCTCCGCGGTGGGGTACCGTCGGCCCGGGTCTTTCTCCAGGCATTTCAGGCAGATGACTTCCAGGTCTCGGGGAATGCCCGGCTGGAGCTGGCGTGGCGGGACGGGTTCGGCGTCCCGCACGAGGATCAGCGTATCGAGCGGGGTCGGCCCCTGGAGTGGGACGCGGCCGGTCAACATTTCGTACAACACGACGCCGAGGCTGTACACGTCGGCCCCGGGCCCGACCTGGGCCCCGCCGGCCGCCTGCTCCGGGGCCATGTAGGAAGGCGTTCCGATCACGTCCCCGGCTCGGGTCTCCCCGGGCCCGGCGGTCAGCCGTTTGGCGATCCCGAAGTCGGTGACCTTTGGGGTCGTAGGGAGGGGCGACGGCGCGCCGGGCCCAAGAGTTGCCTTGGTGCTGTATGTATCTCCGGCCCGCCACCCCGCGCCGTCGCCACCTGCCAACAGAATGTTCGCCGGTTTCAGATCGCGGTGGACGATGCCGTTAGTATGGGCATAGTGGACCGCCCGTGCGACCGCTTCTACCAGCTCGGCCGACTCGTGTGGGGACTGGGGCCGGCCGGCGAGGCGGGCGGCCAGAGACCCACCTTCGACCAACTCGAGGGCGAGGTAAACACCGCCCGCGTGCTCGATAAACTCGTGGATCTGGACGACCCCGGGGTGCTGGAGCCGGGCCAGCGCTTCGGCCTCGGTCCGGGACCGCGCGGTCTCCCGGTCGTCCGAGGACCGCAGGCGCTTCAGCGCGACGAAGCGGTTGAGCCGGACCTGCCGGGCCTTGTAGACCACCCCCATCCCGCCCCGGCCGAGCGTGCCGACGATCTCGTACCCGGGCAGGGTCGGCCAGTCCGCCGGGTCGTTCGGCCCCGGACGGTTCGCCTGGGCGATCCCGCCGGCAGGATGGGGGGTCAGTGTGAGCTGATTCCGCAGGACGGCGAGGAGTGGGTCTGCCGATCCGGCCGAAGAGTCGAACCGCTGGACCGTGGCCTCGCAGGCGGGGCACTCGTCCAGGTGATCGGCTACCGAATCGAGTACGTCATCGGGGAGACAGCCCCGGTGGAATGCGAGTAATTCATGTTCGGGCGGACAGATACGGTTCACTCGAACGTCCCAGAGTAGGGCCGGGCGGCCGACTCTTTCCCGCGCCTCTCTTGCGTCGTCGGCGACGACGGCCATACTACTGGGTAGATCGAAAACGTGTGACACGTTTTTCCCACCCCGGCCGGCGGCAAGGCCGAGCCGCTACCGTCCCCACCCAACGGACCTATGACCCCGCCGGACAAAACCACGTCCCTGACGCTGCTTGATCGCGCCCGGAATCGCGACGAAGACGCGTGGCGGCGGCTGGTCCATCTGTACGGCCCGCTGGTCGACCGGTGGTGCGGTCACCGGGGGGTCCGCGGGCAGGACGCGGACGACGTCCGGCAGGAGGTGTTTCGGGCGGTGGCCGAAGGACTGGATAGCTTCCGCCGCGACCGCCCCGGGGACACGTTCCGGGGCTGGCTCCGGGGGATCACCCGGTTCAAGCTGCTCGATCACTTCCGCAGCCGCCAGGACCGGCCCGAAGCCCAGGGCGGGACCGACGCCCACCACTTGCTCCAACAGGTAGCCGATCAGGAGCTGCCGGAAGATACCGAGGAGGATCTGGGCGGCCTGTACCGCCGGGCGCTCGAACTCGTCCGCGGGGAGTTCGAGCCACAAACCTGGCAGGCGTTCTGGCGGGCGGCGGTCGACGGACACCCCCCGGCCGACATCGCCGCCGACCTGGGGGTCACCCCCGCCGCGGTCCGCAAGGCCAAGTCTCGAGTCCTCTTCCGCCTCCGCCAGGAAGTCGGCGACCTCATCGCCTGACCCTCCTCTCGGCACTTTCACATTCTTTGCTCCTTCCCCTCGTCAGCCGGGCGATCATTCCCGGTTCGGAAAAGTCCTGTCACACCGCCGGCGATTTCTCCCCCGTGAGGGATGAACCCCGCCGCGATCCCTCTTCCAACCGCCCCGCGGCGGGTTCGATGCGTGGTGCCGGTATGCCTCCAGGCCGCCGACGGCGGCCGCGGGTGTGCTCGCGCCCGCGGTACGCTCCACGACACCAAAGTTAACGACCGGAGGTTCGAGATGTGGATTGAGCAAGTCCGTCGGCGGCTGGGCTGTGGCGTTCGGAAAACCGGCAGCACAGGACGAGGTCCGACCCGGTCGCGGCGGCCCCGCGGCGGGCTCGGCGTGGAGTGCCTCGAAGACCGGGATGTGCCCGCGACCTTCACCGTCAACACGCTCGCCGATACCGTGGCTGTCAACCTGACCACCGGGCAAGACGCGTTCGGACACGTGTCGCTCCGGTCGGCCCTCCAGGCCGCGAATGCGAGCCCGGGCGGGAACACCATTAACTTGTCTCTCGCGGGGACGTACTCGATCACCCTGCCGGGGACCCCGGGCGAAACAGACGGCAACGCCGGGGAGTTCGTCATCCTCCCGACCGGCGGCAACCTGATCGTCCAGAACACCAGCGGCGGAACCGCGGTTGTCGACGGCAATCACCTCTCGCGGGTGTTCGACATCAACCCGAACTTCGACCCCAACAACCCGGCTTCGAAGTTCACCGCCACCCTGCAGGGGTTCACCATCCAGAACGGCTCGGTGACCGACGCCGCCAACCCGGATGGGCCGAACGCGAGCGGCGGCGGCATCCGGGACCGGGGGAACGCCAGCCTGACCCTGACCGACTTGGTGATCACCAACAACTCCGCCACCGCGGATGGCGGCGGGGTGTCGATGGAGAACACGGTCAGCGTCCCCTGGACCCTCACCCTCAACAACACCACGGTCGCCAACAACCACGCCGGGGACGCCGGCGGCGGGATCGAGACCGACGGCTCGGGCAAGGTGTTCATCACCGGCGGCACCTTTGCCGGAAACACGTGCGTCAACCAGGGCGGCGGGGTCTGGCTTGATGCGATCCAGGTCGGCACCGTGTTCCAGGGCGCGACCCTGACGGTGTCCGGGACGACCTTCACGAACAACGAGGCCCTGAAGGGTACGGGCGGCGGGATCGGGAACGCCGGGAACGGGGCCGCGACGATCGCCGACAGCACCTTCACCGGCAACTTCGGCCTGCCGGCCGGGGGATACGGGGACGAAAACGCGCAGGACACACTCTCCGTCTCGAACACGACCTTCGCCAACAACATCGGGAGCAACGGCGGGGGCATCTCCTTCGCCGGCCCGACGGCCACGATCGTCAACTCCACTTTCCGGAACAACTTCAGTAACACCGGCGGCGGGTTGTTTGCGGACACCGGCACGAGTGTTCAGCTCACCGGCGACCTGTTCGTCGGCAACATCGTGCAGGTGGAAGGAGGCGGGATCGCCTCGGAGGGTACACTCCTGGCGATCACCAACACCGAGATCCGCGGCAACAGCGCCGCTACCAACGGGGGCGGCGTGCTCGCCTCCGGCACTACTTTGACCTTCCAGAACAGCACAGTCACCGGTAACACGGCCGGCGGGAACGGCGGCGGGATCGAGATCCGTACCACCGGGGTCGGGGCGGCCGGGTCGAGCATCACCAACACGACCATTTCCGGGAATTCCGCCCTGAACGCCAACGGCGGAAACGACGGCGGCGGGATCGACGCTCCGCTGGCCCCGCCGGCGCCGCAGCTGGGGGTGACCGGGTCTCCCGGGTTCACCGGGAGCTTCCTCCTGGCGAACGACACCATCAACGGGAACTTCGCCAGCGGCGGCGGGGGGATTTTCTGGAACGGGACCACCGGGGCGGTGACGGTCGAGAACACGATCGTCGCGGGGAATACGGGTACGGCCACCGGCCCGGACATCAACAACCTGGTCGGGAGGTTCGCGGACAACGGCGGGAACCTGATCGGTGACCCGACCGGCGGCACCGGTTTCTTCACCTTCCAGTCCCAGCTCGGCACCGCCGGCACCCCGCTCAACGCGGTGCTCCGGCCGCTCGGCAACAACGGCGGACCGACCGTCGGCGCGGCGGCGGATTCGCTCACCCTGGAGACCGAATCCCTCGGCGCCGGCAGTCCGGCGATCGGCAGGGGGGTGGTCCTGCTGGCCCCGGCACTGGACGAGCGCGGGTTCCTCCGTCCGCTCTTCGGCCGGACCAACACCCTCGACGTCGGGGCCTTCGACTCCCAGGGCCTCCCCCCCCAGCCGTCCTCGACCGTACCGACGAATGGGGACGTGAATCCCTACGGGGTGGCATTCGTTCCGCCGACATTCCCGGCGGGCGGGACCATCCAGCCGGGTGATCTGCTCGTCGCCAACTTCAATAACGCCGGAAACACTCAAGGGACCGGGACGACACTCGTCCGGATCACCCCGGGCGGAACGCCGGTGACCGTGTTCACCAGCACCCAAATCGGGCTGGACGCCGCACTCGGGTTCCTCAAGGCCGGGTACGTGATCGTCGGGAACGTACCGAACACGGACGGGAACGGCACCCCCGGCGCCGGGTCGCTCCAGATCCTCGACAAGAATGGCAACCTGGTCACCACGCTCACTGACTCCACGCTGCTGAAGGGCCCGTGGTACTTGACGGTGGCGAACGACACCGGGACGACCGCCCAGGTGTTCGTGTCCAACGTCCTGAACGGGGCCGTCACCAGGCTGAATCTATCCATTGGGAACGGCACGGTGACGGTGAACAGTAAGGTGCAAGTCGCCAGCGGGTACGGGACCCTGGTCAACCCGGCGGTGTTCGTAGCAGGCCCGTCCGGGCTGGCATACGACCCGGCTACCGACACCCTGTACGTGGCCTCCGAGGTGGACGGCGCGATCTACAGGATCGCGAACGCGGCGACCACCGCGGCCGACGCCGGAAAGGGAACACTGGTAGTTCAGGACGTCATCCACCTGCACGGCCCGCTCGCCCTGGTCCTGGCCCCGAACGGGGACCTGATCGTGGCCAACAGCGATGCCATAAACGTCGACCCGAACCAGCCGAGCGAACTCGTCGAGTACACGACCGCCGGGCAGTTCGTCACCCAGTTCCCGATCGACCCGGCGAACGGCGGGGCGTTCGGGCTCGGACTGAACACGGCGAACGGCCAGTTCCAGTTCGCGGCTGTGGACGATAACGTCCCGAACATCACCTTCTGGGGGACCCAGCCGCTGCCGACCCGGACCGTTTCTCCCCCGGTCGTCCCCCCGGTCGTCCCCCCGGTCATCCCCCCGGTCATCCCCCCGCCTCCCGTCACGCTCCCCCAGCTGGTGGTCAGTGGGCCGGCGAACGGGACGGCCACCGTGTTCGCAGGCGACCCGGCGAACCTCGGGAAGTACACCCCGACCCCGCTCACCACCCTCGACCCGTTCGGGGCGCTCGGGACGAACGTCCGGACGGCCGAGGCGGACGTGAACGGCGACGGCATCCCGGACACCGTCTTGGTGACCGGTCCGGGCGTCCCGCTCCGGGTCGCGGTGGTCAGCGGCAAGGATAACGCGACGCTCCTGGTCCAGCCGTTCGACCCGTTCGGGGGGAATTTCACCGGCGGCGGGTTCGTGGCCGCCGGGGACTTCGAGCGCACCGGCCGGGCCGAATTCGTGGTCACCCCGGACCAGGGCGGCGGGCCGCGGGTCAGTATCTTCGCCCTCGGGGCCGATGGGAAGGTCACCACCCGGGCGAACTTCTTCGGCATAGACGACCCGAAGTTCCGCGGCGGGGCGAGGGCGGCGGTCGGGGACGTCAACGGGGACGGGACCCCGGACCTGGTGGTCGCGGCCGGGTTTGGGGGCGGGCCGCGGGTCGCGATCTTCGACGGGAAGACCCTGTTCGGCGGCACCCCGACCCGGCTGGTGAACGACTTCTTCGCCTTCCCGGGCGCGGACGCCACGACCCTGCGGAACGGGGTGTTCGTGGCCGCCGGAGACGTGAACGGAGACGGCAAGGCCGATCTGATCTTCGGTGGCGGCCCGGGCGGGGCCCCGCGGGTGTTCATCCTGAGTGGGGCTCAGGTGGCGGCCGGGGACACCGCCGCGGCCGAGGCCAGTCCGCTGGCCAACTTCTTCTACGGCGACCCGACCACCCGGGGCGGGGTGCGGGTGGCGGCGAAGCCGACCGGGACCGGGAAAGCGGATGTGGTGGTCGGGAGCGGTGAGGGATTGCCGAGCAAGGTTCGGGTGTACGACGCGAACACCCTGAATCCGCCCGGTGCCCCGACCGGGTTCCAGGACCTCGACCCGTTCGGCACCGCGATCGCGGGCGGTGTGTTTGTCGGCTGATCCGGGTCCCGGTGCGGCGGTCGGATTCTCCCACCGAGGGTGAACACCGGCCGCCGCGCCAGTTTTATAATTCAGGCCGCGGTGCGAGGTTCCGTCTTGTCCGCCCGCAGTGACTGATCGAATTCCTTGACCACCTCGACGGCGAACGCGATGGCCGGTCCGGCCCAGTCCGTCATGTTCGCGGAGTATCCGGCCTTTACTCCCGCCTGCGTGACGTGGGCGAGCAGGGCGCCGGGCTGGCAAAGCTTCTGGGAAGCGAGCTTCGCATCGTATTCCCGCAGGCGACGGTGCAATTCCTGGCCGGTGGCCGGTAGCTGGCCTGTCTTCGTGGGTTCCGGGGTTGCTGTCTTCGCGGCCGCGTCGTTCGACGGGGCGGCCGGTCCAGTGGCAGGGGACCTGGCCGGGGAAGTGTCGTTCGGCGCGGGCAAAACCTCGGCGGCAGTCGGTTTTGCGACGGCCCTTGTTCCCGGGAGCGCGAAGCCCGGCAGCTGTGGGAGCTGGGTAATCTGCTTCCTGGCCGGGTCGTACTCCACCCACTGGGGCGGGAGCCGATAGAGATACCGGCCGATCCCGAATTTCACCGCTGCGCGTTTCAGAGCGTCGCTAAACGCGGCCTTGAGCCGGTCGCCGACGTCCGGCTGCTCGCTCGGCGAGCCGACGTCCATCTTCGTGACCCACTCGCCGCCGAGCTTCAACCTCAGCCGGCACATCACCGATCCGTCGGACAGGTTCTCGTACTCGTCCTGCCAGTTCTCCGCCCCGAGTACCTGGTCGAGTCGGTCCTCGATCAGGCGGACGTCGACGTAGGCGATGGCGAGTGCCCGGTTGTTCTTTACCATCTGCGGCTTGAACTTGATCTCGCGCGGGTCGAACGGGGCGGCCAGTACCTCGGTGATCGCCTTGACCGCTGGATCCCGGTGGGTGAGCCTATCAGCTGCGACCGCGACCATGTGTTACCTCAGCTCGTGGTGGGGAGTGAGGTATAGTGTACAGCTGTTCTAGATAGGGAAACAACGTTCGTTGCGGGTACGGCGACGACCCGGCGCACTTACCGGCTGAGTTTGTCGGCCCCGGGCCCGGGCGTTTGGCCGACGGTCGCGAGCGCCATCGTCAGGAAGTCCGTCGCAATCTGCTGCACCCGGGCATCGACCGCCGCGCATGTCGATTGCCAGGCCGCGTCCGGCGTCCCCATCCCGCGCGGGTTGGAGCAGAACTCGATATAGGCCTTGGCCTTCGGCTCGGTCCCGCTCGGCCGCAGGCACACCTTCGCCGCGAGGCCGCCATCGGACTTGCCGCCGAGCCGGAAGATGAGGAAGTTTCGCGCCGCGCGATCGGTGTCTCCCTTGAACGGCCCCAGCCGCCCGTCCTCGTCCAGGAGGTCTTCGAACCCGGTCACCGGTAGGCCGCCGATCTCGGCGGGCGGGTTCCGGCGGAGGGCGTCGAGCATCCGGGCCATGTTCTGCTTACCCTCCAGCCCGGCCATAACGATGTTCAATAGCTCGTTCCGGTAGTAGCCGAACTGGCGGTTCAGGTCGTCGAGGTAGTCGATGAGGGTCCGCCCCTGTCTCTTCTGGAAGAGAGCGGCCTCCGCGAGAAGGAGAGCTGCGCAGGCCGAATCCTTGTCCCGGATTTCGGGCGTGGCGAGAATCCCGTGACTCTCTTCGGTAGCGATCACGAAGTCGGCCGGGGTGCCGCGGACGTCGCCGTACTGGCCAGTCGATTCGAGCTGCCAGAGCACGTCGGCGTGGTACTTGAACCCGACGAGCAGATCGCCGACCACCTGGGCCCGGAAGTGTCGGCCGATCCGGGTGATCTGTCCCGTCGTCACCTCGGTGGTGACGATCAGAGGGGACGCGGGGAGCGACCCGTGCCGGTCTAGCTGGCTGAGCTTGAAGTGGGTGAGCAGCGCCGCGATTTCATTGCCGGTGAGCGGCCGGTAATCGCCCCGGCCGTCCGGCGAGGTACACGCAAGTCCGCCGAGGCGGTCGGCGTCCGGGTCGGTGGCGATCACGAGGTCCGCCTGGTGCTCCCGGGCGACCAGTTCGCCCCGGTCCATGCACTCGGGCACTTCCGGATTCGGGGTCTTGGTCACGTTCGGGAACTGACCGTCCGGGGTCGCCTGTTCCGGCACCGGGATCGGGCGGAAGCCCTGGGCCTCCAGCGTCTCCCCCGCGCACGCCCACCCCACCCCATGGAGGGGAGTGAACACCACCCGGAACTCGTCGAACTTGGGCGGCGCGATGAGACTTTGCTTGCGGCACAGGTCGATGTACGCCCGGTGCGGGGCCTCATCGAGGAACCGGACTTTCCCGCCCCGAACAGCGTCCGCCCACGGGAGGTGCTTGATCGCCGTCACCTGGTCGACGAACTCGCTCATGAGCTGATCTTCGGGCGGGACCGGCTGCGCCCCGCGCTCGTCGTAGAACTTGCTCCCGTTGTCGTCCGGCGGGTTGTGGCTGGCGGTCATGTTCAGCCCGCCGTGGGCGTTCAAGAACCGGATGGTGAACGAGAGCTCGGGGGTGGGAACGAACCGCGGGCTGTCGGCCGCCAGGATGTAAGGGTGAATCCCGTTCGCGGCGTAAACGCCCGCCGCGTACTGGCAGAACTCGCGGCTGGAAAGGTGCAAGACGGGGTTCGGCAAGTCCCGGTTATAGACCCCCCGCCGGTCTTCAAACTGCCGCACGTCGAATGCCAGGATCACCTGGAGGGGGTTCACTCCGGGGAACCGCTGGCGGAGGTAGGCGCAGTGCCCCTGGACGCTCGCCCCGAGGGTCCAGAGGTTCATCCGGTTCGGCCCGATCCCGACCGCCCCCCGCCGGCCGCCTGTCCCGAACGGCATCACCTGGTAGAAGGAGTCGACCAGGACCGACCACTTCTCGGTCCGGACCAGCCACACCAACTGGGGGCGGTAGACGGCGAAGTCCGGGTGGGTCAGCCACGCGGTCAGGTTCGCGAGGGCTTTGTCCTTCAGGGCCGGGTCGGCGTTGATAGTGGCGAACCCGGCGCGGGCGGCAGGGAGCAAATCCATGAACGACCTGGGAATGAGGATGAGCGGCCCCATATCGGAGCGCCCCGTTCGGTTATTGTCGCCCTGGCGCCCGGCTCGCACAGTGGCGCGGCCCAGGGGAGAGTGTTCCGTGTTCGAACCCGACGAACCGCATCGGGGTCGTAACGGGGAATGGGTGCCCGGACGCCGGAGCGAGCCGAGCCGGGATTCTGCTCGCGCTGATATCATGATGAGAATCCCCAGTGTTTCCCGAGGTGGGCCGTGGATCTGTCGTACCAGTTCGACGTGGTCGTGGTCGGAGCCGGGCACGCCGGCGTCGAGGCGGCGATGGCCGCCGCGCGCCTGGGGCTGAAGACGTGCCTGCTCACCATGAACGCCGACGCGGTCGCGCAGTTGAGCTGTAACCCGGCGATCGGGGGGGTGGCCAAGGGCCAGATCGTCCGCGAGATCGACGCCCTCGGCGGCGTGATGGGCCGATGTATCGACGCGAGCGGGATCCAGTTCCGGGTGCTGAACGCCTCGAAGGGCCCGGCGATGCACTCGCCCCGCGCCCAGGCGGACAAGAAGCTCTACCAGTTCACCATGAAACGATGGGTCGAGGAGCAGGAGAACCTCACCCTCCGCCAGGAACTGGTCGAGGGCCTTCTCCTCGAAGCCTTTACCGATTCGGCCTCCCCGGCATCAAAGCGCGTGCTCGGAGTCGTGGCCCGGGGGGATACCCGCTATTACGCCGGCGCGGTGGTGCTGACCACCGGCACCTTCCTCAAGGCGATCATGCACACCGGGGAGGCGAAGACGCGGGGCGGCCGGGCCGGCGACACTTCTGCCGAGGGCATGAGCGACAGCCTCGCGTCCGCCGGGTTCGAGCTGGCCCGATTCAAGACCGGGACGCCGTGCCGGCTGAACGGCCGCACCATCGACTTCTCAAAGTGTCAGGTGCAGCCCGGCGACGAGCCGCCCCGGCCGTTCAGCTTCTCGACGGACGCGATCACCGTCCCCCAGGTGGTTTGTCACTCCACCGAGACGACCGCCGCCGTCCACGACGTCATCCGCGCCAACCTCCACCGGGCGCCGATGTACTCCGGGCAGATTTGCGGCCGGGGCCCGCGGTACTGCCCGAGCATCGAGGACAAGGTCGTCCGGTTCGCGGAGAAGGACTCGCACCTGATCTTCCTGGAGCCCGAGGGCCTGAACACCCGGGAATACTACTGCAACGGGATCAGCACCAGCCTGCCGAAAGACGTGCAACAGGCGATGCTCAAGCTCATCCCCGGGCTGGAACACGCGGAGGTGATGCGGTGGGGGTACGCTGTCGAGTACGACTACGCCCCGCCGACCCAGCTTCACCCGACGCTCGAAACCAAGCCGGTCGCCGGCCTTTACTTCGCCGGCCAGATCAACGGCACCACCGGGTACGAGGAGGCCGCGGCCCAGGGGCTGATGGCCGGCATCAACGCCGCCCTCAAGCTCAAGGGCGAGCCGCCGCTCGTCCTCGATCGGGGCCAGGCGTACATCGGGGTCTTGCTCGACGACCTCGTCACGAAGGGCGTCGACGAGCCCTACCGCATGTTCACCTCGCGGGCCGAGTACCGTCTGCTCCTCCGGCACGACAACGCCGACCGCCGGCTCACCCCGCTCGGCCGCCGGGTCGGATCGGTGGGGCAGGATGCGTGGGACCGGTTCCGTCGGAAGGAGGAGGCGATCGGGCAACTCCAGACCTATCTGAAGACGACCCGCAGCGACGGCGACGGCCTCGACACGTGGCTCCGGCGGACGGGCGTCGAATGGGCCGACCTGTGCGCCCGCCACCCCGCCTTGCTCGACTGGGGCGCCCGCCCCGACGTGGTCGAGCAGGTGGTCCTGGAGGCAAAGTACAGCGGGTACATCGACCGACAGGCCGCGGAGGTCGAGCGGTTCCGGCGGATGGAGAACAAACACATCCCCACGTCGTTCGATTTCGCCGCCGTCCCCCAACTCCGCCACGAAGCCCGCGAGAAGTTGAACCGCGTCCGGCCGACCAGTCTGGGCCAGGCGAGTCGGATCAGCGGGATCACCCCGGCCGACCTTGCAGTGCTGTTGTTTTATCTGGAATGAGTTGCTATGCGGGGTCTGCCCGCGAGGGGGAAGCCGGGTAACTGGCAACCCCGCCGAAGGGACAGCCTCAGACCCCTCACCCGGCAAGTTATCCCGGAGGGGGGAGCTGGAACGGCCAAGCAGTTTACGACGTGGTCGGCGGGTTCACCGGCCACGCACCCGACCGGGATCTCGCCCGGGCGACCGGCCTGCGCTGCGGAACCTTCGCAACTTGCCCTTTCTCTCTGACGAGAAAATGGCAAAATGGAGTGATCTGCGGGGGCTGGGCAGCCGATGAATGGTGCGACCGAGTCGGCAAGGGTGCTGAAGCCGCGTAACAGGGAAAGGTACGTCGGTCGGCGAAAGTGTCCGGCTTACCGCGACTGAGCGGATCCGGAAAGGGCTACCGGTTGTGCGAAGTAAGACCTGACCGGTGAACGGGTTAGTCCCGGCCGTGGGGGTTCATTCGCGTTGACCGGTCGCCCCCTCTGGGTATCATGGGATGGCGGTGGTTGCTTCTTCCACTTGCTCCGTCTCCACGGTCACCCAGGCGCGGACGACTTAACCACCTTCCCCTTCCTGCGCCGCCCCGCGGACGCCTGGCGTCCCCGGTTCGTGCTAGGGATCCGGTAGCAGCGATTCACGGACGGGTTTCGGTCCGGTGCCCGGCTCGGTCGGACGGCCGTGCGCGGACCTACTTCATGCGAACCGGCGGGAGCCGGCAAGGTGGGCGTGCGTATGAAGACGGTGTTCACGACCGGCGAGGCGGCCAAGATCTGTAAGGTCAGCCAACAAACAATTATCCGTTGTTTCGACAACGGGCAGCTCAAGGGGTTCCGGGTACCGGGCTCGAAGTTCCGGCGGATTCCCCGAGAAGCACTGTACAAGTTCATGAAGGACAACAACATCCCGACCGATGCCCTGGAAAGTGGCAAGCGGAAGGTGTTGTTGGTGGACGACGACCCGGAAGTCGTCGAGACGATCCACAAGGCCCTGCAGGACGACGGCCGGTTCGAAGTCCGGATCGCGTCCAACGGGTTCGACGCCGGGATGATGGTCAAGGAATACCGCCCGGACCTGATCATCCTCGACGTCATGCTCCCGGACATCAACGGGAAGGAAGTCTGCCACCGGGTCCGGGCAGACGTGTCGATGGAAGACGTCCGGATCATCTGCATCAGCGGGATGATCGAGGACGACAAGATCCAGGAACTCAAGCTGGCCGGGGCGGACGACTTCCTCGGCAAGCCGTTCGACGTGGACGTCCTGATCGAGAAGATGTGCGCGCAGCTGGACATCGAGTCGTCCGCGCTGGCCTGATCGGCTCCGGCGGGTGGGGGGCGTGAGCCCCCTG
>JAQGHQ010000352.1 GCA_028288765.1 Gemmataceae bacterium
TCTCGGTCACGGTCCCGGTGACGGTCACGCCCTCGACCTGCCCGCCGCCGCAGACGCCGTCGTGGTACTCTTCCTTGTTCCCCTTGTCGACCAGGTAGTAGTTGACCACCTTGTCCTTCTCCTTCACCTGGAGGACGTTGGTACACTTCTTCGTCTCGTTCAGCTTGCACGACCCGCACACCTGGGTGCCGGTCACCTTGACCTCCTTCGCCGCCGGCTTGTCGGCGACCGCGGCCCCGCCCGTCACTCAGGCCCGCGTCCCCCTGCATGGCGACCGCCAGCCGCCCGACCCGCGCGTGCAACCTCACCGCCCGCCCTCCCACCCCCGGTTGCCCGCTCCGCTCAGGGCCTTGACCTGCTCCTCCAACTGCCGCCCATCGGCCTCGAACTCGGCCAGCTCCCGGACCTTGATCCCGATCTCCAGGACCGCCCGGGCGGCCTCCCCGGCGGCCGCGGTCAGCATCCCGGACGCCCGCCGTACCATGTCCGTCCGGGTCTCCCGGAGCCGGGTCCGGAAGGCCGGGTCCTCGAGCCGCCGGTACACCGTCCGGTCGCACAGCCCGCACTGTTTCGCGGCGTTCTCCACCGTCGCCCCCCAGGCCAGGGCCAGGAGCAGGGCGTCCTCGTTCTTCTTCCGCTGGGCCATCGCCGTCCATCGGGGATCGCCGAGAGACGCCCCGGACAGCCGGCCGCGTCGTGCTTCGCCCGGAGACCGACCATCACGGGGAGGTCGTCCGCACGAACGGCCGCGGCGCGGGCGTGCGGCTCCTGCGGACGGGCCGCCCCGGCCACGGGTCGGGGCCGGAGAATTTCTGAATCCGCTTGACCTGACCCCGCCGGGCGGTGACGCTCGATTCACGCCTTCGCCCCGACCACCCCCGAGGTGCCGTGTGGCTCTTCTGAACGCTCGCTGCCCGGAGTGCGAGGCCGCGCTCCGTCTGACCGCCGTACCGGAACCCGGGGTCGCCGTCACCTGCCCCAAGTGCGGGGCGTCGTTCACCCTCCCGGCCGAGGCCGGGCCCGCCCCGCCCCGGTCGGCCCGGCGGCCCGCGAAGGCGGGCAACCGCCGGCCGCGACACGATGCCGAGGACGACCGGGCCCGCAGGACGCACGCGAAGAAGGCCGGCCGGACCACCGGGCTCTACGTCGGCGCGGCCGCCGGCGGGTTCCTCCTCCTCGTCGGCGGGGTCCTCGTCGCCGTGTTCGCGTTCGGGGGAAAGGGCAAGGAGACGGCGAAGGCAGACCCGCCCGCCCCGCCCGCGGCACCGACCAACCCACCCCCCAAACCCCCGACCCCGCCGTCGAACCCTCCCGGCCCGGTCGACCACCCCGCCCCTCCGCCCGGCCCGGTCCCCGCGACCCCGGCGGCGGAAACCCCGACGCCGCCGGTCCGCCGCCCCCCGGCCGACCCCGACGACGTGTTCGCCCGGGCGGCCTCGTTCATCCCGGACGGGCCCCTGCCCGAACTCCCGCCGCCCCCGCCCCCCGACCGGCGGCCGCTGCTCACCCTCGACCCGGGCGGGCACACCGCGTTCATCAAGAACGTCTTCCTCACCCCGACCGGCGACCGGGTCGTCACCGTCAGCGAGGACAAGTCCGTCCGCGTCTGGGACGTCGCCACGGGCGAACCGATCCACATCATCCGGTTGCCCGCCGGCCCGGCCGAGGAGGGGGTCCTGTGGGCCGCCGCCCTGTCCCCGAACGGCAAGCGGCTCGCGGTGGCCGGGTTCCCGCTCAACCGGGGTCGGGACGGGATCCCGGTTTACCTCCTCGCGGTCGATACCGGGCGGCTGGAGAAGGTCATCACCGGGGCGAGGGCGGAGATCTACGCCCTCGACTTCTCGCCGGACGAGAAGTGGCTCGCCGTCGGGTGCGGGGACGGGACCGTCCAGGGGTTCGAGGTCGCGACCGGGCGGCCGACGTTCCGGGGGGCGCACGCGGGCATCGTCCGGCAGGTGAAGTTCCACCCGAAGCTCCCCCCCCTCGCGTCGGTCGGGTCCGACAAAACGGTGGTCGTGTGGCCGCTGGAAGGGAAGGCCGACCCGGTCGTCCACCCGCTCCCGGAGGCCGGGCCGAATACGATCGGGTGGTCGTCGGACGGGAAGACCCTGGCCGTCGGGTGCACCAGCGGCGAGGTCCACCTGTTCGGGCCGCCCGGGACGCCGGCCCGGGTGGTTCCGCCCGCGGTCGAGGCGAACAAGGGCCCCATCCAGGTCGTCCGGCTCAAGTTCCTCCCCGGCGACAAGGAGGTGGTGTACGGCGGGATCGCGTATTCCGGGTGGGCCGGGGTGATCGACCTCGCGACCGGCGAGCGGCGGGTGCAATTCCGGCAGCACTCGAACACCGTGATGGCGGTGAACTGCTCGAGGGACGGCGGGCTCGCGGTCACGTCCGGGGGGGACTCCAACGAGACGTTCGTGTGGAAGACCGCCGACGGGTCGGTCGTCCGGGCGTTCGCCGGGACCGGGCGGCCGGTCTGGGGGGTCGGCTGGGGGCGGGACGGGAAGGCGATCGCCTGGGGGAACACGAACGGGGCCGGGCCCGACCGGCTCCACCCGATCGAGCACACCCTCCGCCTGGACGACTGGGTCCGCGGCGACCCGCCCCGGCCGGGCGCGTTCCAGCGGCACCTCCAGGACGACGGCACCTACTCGGTCCGGATCCTCGACTTCGGCCGGTTCACGGTCTCCGAGAACGGCCGCCCGCTGTACACCTACGAGACCGTCCCGAAGGGGAACCGGATCTACAGCGTCACCCTCCTCCCGGGCGGGAACGGGGTCGTGGTCGGGGCCTCGGGCACGATCACCCTCCTCGACACGAAGACCGGCAAGGCGGTCCGCCGGTTCGCCGGCGACACCGGGCTGACCGTCTCCCTCGCCCCGTCCCCCGACGGGCGGTACTTCGTGAGCGGGTCCACCGACCAGACGATCCGGGTCTGGGCGCCGGACCGGGACGAGCCGCTGCTGTCGCTGTTCACCGTCGGGCGGGAGTGGATCGCGTGGACCCCGCAGGGGTACTACTCCTGTTCGGCCTCCGGCGAGCGGCTGATCGCGTGGCAGCTGAATGCCGGGGTGGGCAAGCTCCCGGCCGTCCACCCGGCGGTCCGGTTCCGGGCGTCGCTCTACCAGCCGGCCCTCATCAAGTACCTCCTCCCGGCCGGGAACCTGCAACTCGCGCTGGCGATGGCCGCGAAGTTCGACCGGCAACAGATCGCGGTCACCAGTCTGGCCGACGTGCTGCCGCCGGAACCCACTATCGTCGCCCCGGCGGAGGGCGAGGTCACTGTCACCGGGGAGGTGCTGACCGTCCGTGCCGCCGCGGCGGGGACTGGCAAACACCCGGTCCTGGCGTTACGGCTGATCGTCGACGGGCGGCCGTTCCGGGGGGAGGCCGGGATCAAGCGGGTCCCGCCGGGGGCGAAGGCCGAGGCCGAATGGACGGTCCCCCTCACCCCCGGGGTTCACAGCCTCGCGGTCCTGGCCGAGTCGGCGGTGAGCAAGGGGCTGTCCCGCCCGCTCGTCGCGACCCGGACCGGGACGGGGCCGCCGCCGAACCTGTACGTCCTCGCGGTCGGGGTGTCCGACTACCCCGGGGACATGAAGCTGCGGTACGCCGCGTCGGACGCCGACCTGCTCCGGCGGGCGTTCACCGAGGGCGGCAAGGGGGTGTTCGGGGCGGTCGAGGTCAAGGTGGTCACGGACGCGGGGGCGTCCAGGAAGGGGATCCTCGCGGGGTTGGACTGGCTGGCGGCGAAAATGACCCCGAAGGACGTGGGGGTGTTCGCCTTCTCCGGGCACGGGACGCGGGACCTACTCGGCCGGTTCTACCTCGCCCCGGTGGACGCGGGGGACGACGTCGAGGCGACCTGCCTGGGCGGCGACGAGATCAAGACCCGGCTGGGCAACATGCCCGGGCGGTTGGTCGCGATCCTGGACGCCTGCCACTCCGGGGCGGCGGCCGCGGGGGCGCCGCCGGCCCGGGTCGGGCGGGCCGACAACCTGGTCCGCGACCTGGTCACCGACGACTACGGGGTGGTCGTCATGTGCGCGTCGCTCGGCCGGGAGTACGCCCTGGAGGGCGAGGACACGAAGGCCGGGTATTTCACGCGCGGGCTGGTCGAGGGGCTGTCAGGGAAAGCCGACCTGAACAAGGACGGGGTGGTATTCATCCACGAGCTGGACGCGTACACGGCCGTCCGGGTCGCCCAGCTGAGCGAGGGCCGGCAGCACCCGGTCACCGGCCGCCCGCCGACGCTCCGTCTGTTCGCGGTGGCCAAACCGTGAGCCGGGCCGGCCACATCCGGACGGGCCCACCCGGGCGGGCTGCGGCTTTGACCGGTCCGGGTGGGCGTCGCCCGCTCCGTCGATCGACGATCGCGGGGGCGACCGATGACCGCGGCGGAATGGCCGGCGGGGAGCGGCCCGCCGTCGATGGCGGCATTCCCGCCCGGCCAGGCGGGTGCCGGAGATTGCGGCCGGCCACCCGGACGGTTGGCCCGTCCGGGGGCATTCGTCCGCCCCCTTTCCTTCGGGGGCGGTAAGGCGGATCAGTCGCGGGGGGCGCGTGGATCGAGGTCCGGGCCCAGCACGGCCAGCCGGATGTCGCACGGGTCGCAGATGGTGGGCAGGCGCATGTCCGCCGGGCGTTCGAGGTGCGGGGCCAGGTGGTGATCGGCCTCGTCGCACTCTCGAACACGGGCCGGCCACACACCCGACACCGGGCGGCGAGCAGGACCGCGAGAGCCGGGTTCCCCGCTGGGTCGTTACAGCTCCGGCAGAAGGGCGGGTACCGGGTCCCGGTCGGTTCGTCTTCCAGGAATGCGAGGGCACCCGCGTCGGTGGGGAAAATCGAGGTTCCGCACCCATCACAGGTGGTGTCCCTGAGCCGGGCCAGGTACGGGATCGGCGGTAATTCGAGCGGCGGGTCGCCGGTGATCCCGCTGGCTTCCAGCACGGCCGCGAGAGCCATCCACAGGCCTGACGGCACCGATCCGCCGGAGAGGTAATACGCCTCCGGTAACCACGGCCCGCTCAGCATCTGGCCGGGCATGTTATGCTCGTCCTGCTTGTGGACGAACTGAATCCAGCCCAGGGGCGGGTAGTGCCGGACGACGAACTCTTCCGGCCGGTTCCGGCCGGCCAGCCAGTCGGTGTACACCAGCCGGGGGGTGTCCGCGGCCTCGGGCCGGCCCGAATCCTGCCACGCCCGGCAGATCCGGACGAGGAATGCGGCTTCTTCAACGGTAATTGCCGGTCGTTCCAGTTTGGTAGGGGTCATTGAGGCTCGCTCCGTTGTCACCCGCCCCAGGTCGGGCCGGTGGTGATTTCAACGATCGTCGGAACCGGGCCGATGAGGGGGGACATTCCGTCCACCATCGCCCCACGGACCCAGCCCGAAGCCTCACCCTCCTGCCCGGCGACACACTCGACGACGATCTCGTCCTGGGCCGCCTGGCGGCGGAGCGGCTCACCCAGCCCGTCCCACCCACTCATCCCGGTCACGTACCGGGCCTGCCACGGCGGCCGGGGGTGATCGGGTTGCGCCCGCCGGGACGGGTCGTCCGGGATCGGGCTGTAGATCATCCCGACGTTGATCATCCGCCCGTCCGCCGGCGCCCCGCCCGGGCCCTGGATCCGGACCCCGGTCGCGTCGGCCGAGACATACCCCACGGTCTTGCCGTCCGCATCCCGGTGCCACTTCCACGGGGTGGCTTCACCGAACACCTCGCCCCGCGCCCGGGCCTCACCGATCCGCGCCCCGACGGCCTCGGTCACCCGCTCGATCGTCGACTCGGACACGCGCAGCCCGGACAGTTTCCGCAGCAGCTTGTCCGCCGATTCGGCGAAGCCGTCGACCGCCCCGGTCCGGGCGATGACCTCCCGGGCGGGCGGGGTCTGTCGGGTCGCGTCGAGTCCCAGGACCTGGTCCCAGGGAACCAGCCCGTGGCCGCACTCCGGGCACCGGTAGTAGTGGCGGGACAGGGTCATCGGGCCGAGCAGGCCGAGAACGGTTCGCGGTCGTAGACCCTTCAGGTCGGCGTCCGAGGCGCACCCCGGGCCGACCGCGCTCGAGCCCCGGTACCCCCTTTTTCCCGCTCGTCCGGAGCGGCTTCGAAGAAGGCGGCCCCGGGTCGGTGGACGAGGCCGCGGCGGCCGAATTCCGTCCGCCCGAGGAGTTGGTCGTCGGGACGGGTCGCCAGGATCTCACCGAACCGGTGGGCCACCCGGTCAGGTCTTTCCCGTTGAAGATCAGCTCGAACCCGGACTCGGTTTGAAGTCGTCCGCCGCGGCGACCGCGGGGCCGGCGAGGAGCAGTACGCAGGGGAGGAAGCGCACGAGTTGACCTCGGGGGTGTGTCGGCCGCGCGGGCCGCGATCGGGTGTGGTGCGGCGGACCGGCCGCGCGTGAAGAACCCCGCGCCCCGCCGCCTCAGACACCCGGGGGTAACGAGCGGCCCGCGCCCGACCGGGAATCGACCGCGGCGGGGTCTCCGAGGCCCGGATCGCGGTAAGGCGTAGGTGCAGACGAGGTCCCGCCCCGTCGCCGCGCACACGTCCAGCCAGGACCGGATCTGCTCGATCGACGCGACCGCCTCCCTGTCCGCCACTTTCGACAGGTCCGCCGCGGCGAGGGCCGCCCGGGCCCCGGGGATCTCCGCCTTCGTCAGGTAGCCGATGCCCGGGAAGTCGTCGATCTCGGGAAGCGGGACCGGAGGGCCGCGGTAGACCAAGGTGGTGATGGAGAACGGTTTGTCTGGCCCGCCGGCGGCCGTGAGGGCTTTCTGGACGGTGTCGAACCATTCGTTCCGCATCCCGGACCACTGACTGTTGCTCTGCCGGTCCCCGAGGTGCAGGCAGAACATCTCCAGGCAGTACCCGTAGGCAAACCCGACGTCGGCGCGGTACGGCTCGCCCATGATCATGTGGCGGAGGACGTCCGCCGCCGTGACGGGGTCGTCGTCCTCGTCGTCCAGCCGGTTCTTCAACATCTCGTCGATCTGTCCCAGGTCGCCGGCGAGCGCCGTCGTCAGCGTCGCGAGCAGGACCGGGTCTTTCGACCCGATGGCGGCCCGGACCTCGTCCAGGTCCACGGCGATCGCGTAGACGGCGTAGCTCATCGGTCGGCCCCGGAGAGGTCAGGGGTGTTGTGTGAGAGTGTAATCCAGGCCGACCTCTGGCAACAGGCGCGGGAAACGAAAACGCCCGGGGTTACCCCCCGGGCGTCGCGTGTCTCTCTGTGATCTCGGAATCCCGCCGTCAGGCCCGGATCTCTATGGCCTGGCCGGTGGCGGGAGTTCCGGCGGGAGGAGGACCGGCGGGGGGCGGTCCGGGGCCACCGGCCGGACCGCCGGGGTCGGCGGTCGCGCCGACGCAGCCGTGCCGGCCGGCTCGAAGTCCGGGGCCGTCCCGCGGACCGCCTTCACCGGCGCCTCCAGCACCGCGTCCAGTTTCGGAAGGGCCGGGGCCGCGGAGCTCCGGACGTCCGTCTTGACGCCGCCCACGGACGCGTACTCGGCCGGCTTCCCGCCGGTCGTGGTGCCGGTGGCCCGGGCGGCGACCCGCGCCTGCGGGTTCCGCAGGGCGTCGAGCCACTCGCCTTCCAGGGCGTCGAGGCTCTCCACCCCGTACACCCGCTGGGCCGCCGCGTTCCAGCTCTCCACCGACCCGTGGTACTCGCGGGTACTTCCCTGCATCCCCTGGGCGAGGAACTGGAGCAGCTTGCTCCGCCCCTTTACCCCGTCGCCGCCCCGCTCCACGAGGTACGCGCTGACCGAGTACCCCTGGGCGTACAGCACGATCATGTCGCGGGGGTATTCGGTCATCCGGCACAGGACCTTCAGGCGGATGCCGCGGCCGGCGTTCAGGAGTTCGCGGCACCGGATGTCGTGGTTGTCCCGCTCCTCCTTGTTCTCGCTCAACACGCTCCCGCCCTCGTCCGCCCACCGGGGGACCGGGCGGCCGAAGTGGTAGGCGAGGACCGTGTGCGTGATCTCGTGCGGGAGGACGCTGTAGAGCAGCTGGCGGACCGGCCCGTGGATCTCCATCTGCTGCGAGGCGACCCCGGGGTGGCTGGGGTCGCCGAAGGTGAAGGTGGTGGCCCCACCCGCCCCGCCCTGGGCGATGTCGACCCGGAGCGGGCAGCGGCGCTGCCAGGTCGGCATCTCCTGCCCGAGCCACTCCTCGGCTTTCTCTTTGCGATACTTTTCGGCCATCTCGCCGAACCGCCTGGCGAGCTGGTCGTCCAGGGCGGAGACGGTGAAGTTGGTCGTGGTGAAGCTGGCTGCGGAGGCGGTCCCTGGTGTGGCCAGGGCAGCGACGAACAGGACCGCCAAGAGCCGACGAAGCGTCATTCCCTTGACCTCCGTTGGTGTGTAGGACGCCGGTGTATTGGCCAGGGGCCGACCGCGTGTGTGCGTGGCGTCTGAAGTCTAAATGGCAACCGGTGTGCCGCAAACCGGAGGTGACCGGACGGAGGCGAAAAGTGTCGGCTTAACGTGCGATAAGGATGACAGTTCGGGTTCGGACCGGGAGTGACGGTCGGAGCGGCAGCCCGAACGGATGGTGTAACTTCTACAGTTAGACGGGGTAAACCTTGAGGGATGTAACAATTACAAGTGCGGTGGCCCGAAGATGGCTCCTCTCGGGCGACCCGGGGCTCACGCCCCGGGCCTGTTGACGGCCGCCCCCGGAGTCACGGGGGGCGGGTCGGCTCACTTCCCCGCGTACGCCTTCTGGAAGGCGGCGACGCCCGAGCCCGGGTCGAGCTTGAAGCCGCTCTCCAGCAGTACCAGTTCCAGGGCGCTCACCGCCCCGAGCACTTCGAACGCGTCCGTGTACCCCATGTGGCTCAGCCGCCAGATCTTCCCCTTGAGCGTGTCCTGGCCGTCCGCCAGCTTGAACCCGTACTGCTTCTCCAGCTTCTTCAGCGTCCCGCTCCCGTCCACCCCGGCCGGCACGGTGATGACCGTCAGGGCGTTGTTCGGCCGCTCGGCGAACACCTCCAGCCCCATCGCCTTGACGCCCGCGCGACAGGCCGCCGCGATCTTCGCGTGCCGGGCCCACAGGTTCTCGATCCCCTCGGCCCGGATCTGCTTCAGGCTCACCCGCTGGGCCTTGATCAGGGTGTTCGCCGGGGTGAACGGCGTGTCGCTCTCGGCCAGCGACTTGCGGTACCGCCGGAGGTCGAAGTAGAACGCCCGGACCGGGGTGGCGTCGATCTTCTTCCACCCCTTCTCGCTCACCGACACGAACGCCAGCCCCGGCGGGAGCATCAGCGCCTTCTGCGACCCGGTCACGCACACGTCGATGTGCCACGCGTCGACCCGGCACTCCATCGCCCCGAGCCCGCTGATCCCATCCACGATCAGCAGGGCGTCCGTCTTCGCGACGATCTTGCCGAACGCCTCGAGGTCGTGCCCGACCCCGGTGCTCGTCTCGCTCAGGGTGGCGAACACCGCCCTGGCGTCCGGGTGCTGGGCGACCGCCGCCTGGACCATGTCCGGGGTAACGGCCTTGCCGTACGGCACCTCGACCGCGACGACGTTCGCCCCGTGGGCCTTCAGGATGCCGCGCCACCGCTCGCCCCACCGGCCGGCGGTACACAGGATAACCTTCTCGCCCGGGGCCAGCGCGCTCGCCACCGCCGCTTCCATCCCGCCGGTGCCCGAACTCGTCAGGGTGAAGACCGGGTTCGCGGTCTGGAACACGTACTTCAGGTCCTCGGAGACCTCGGCCAGGATGGCCTTGGCCTCCGGGGACCGGTGGTAGCCGACCGGTTTGGCCAGTTCGAGCAGGGTTTCCTCGGGGACCGGGGTCGGGCCGGGGGTGAACAAACGCGGCTTCATCAGCTGGGTCGTCCTGGGGCGTGGTAGGATTCGGGTGGCGCGGACCTTTTGGTTATTCTAAGGTTGCGACCAGTTACCGGCCGCAACCCGGGCCGGGTTCGAATGGAGCAAATCGGCGGGTCGGGCCGATAGTGACAGCTGGATAAGACTCGCCGCCGACCCACCCGTCCTGATTACCAGGAGAATCGATGGTCGGGAAAAGTTCGCGCGGGGCCGTCTTGGTGTCGGCCTTTCTCCTGGTGAATTCCGGGTGCGCGATCCTCGCGAAGAAGCCTGACACCCCGGCCGCCAGGCTCGACGGCAAAGCCCTCGCTCGCACCCCGCCGCCCCCCGGGGAGCGGTACTACCTGCTCCTGTTCGGGTCGCACGACATGAGCCGGCGGCCGGCGTACACGCACACCTGGGCGACCCTGGTCCGGGCCGTCGAAACGCCGGGCTGCTCCGACCCGGCGCTGGACGTTCACACGATCAGCTGGCTCCCGACCAAGATGGACATCGACACCTTCAACTTCCGCGTCGAACCCGGGACGAACGTCGAACTTCACGACACCATCCGGAACTCCTTGCGGACCAAACAGAACATCGCGATGTGGGGGCCGTACGAGGTGACGTACCCGGTCTCCGTCCGGTTCCTGACCCAGAAGGCGTTCCTGGAATCCGGCGCGATCGGGTACCAGTGCATCGACGGAGTCGGGGAGGCGGGCCGGTCCGGGACCGGGTGCGACTGCATCCACGCGGTCAGCGACATGGACCCGGTGTACGCCCGGTGGCGGTACCCGCTCGCCTTCTACGGGCAGCCGGCGACGGCCCACCTCGTCCGCCGGCTCATGCACTCGCCCATCTTCATCGACCCGCCGACCACCCACGACTGGCTGATCCCCCGGCTCGGCCTGACCGACTACCCGATCCGGCGGCGGACCTACCGCGGCCGCTCCGTCCCGCACGAACCCGGGGACGGCGGCGACCTGTCCGTCGTCCGGCCGGCCGTTCTCCCGGGAGTCGAACGGCCCTCCCGGGAGCCGGCCCCGAAGACGGAGCCTGCTCTTCCACCGCCCTGGGCCGGGCCCGGTTCCATGCCGTAACCGCCGCGAACCCGCCGGCGGGGCGGCGTGTCTGCGACATACCCCGCGGAGGAAACCCGCGGCCGACCCGGAAGGAGGTGACCCGTGCGTGCTATTGCGATCAACCCGTGTCGCGTGGCGGCGTGTGCGTCCACTTCCTTCCGAGGCGACGAGATCGATGAGCAGGAGACGGCGATCGAGGCCGGACCCGACCGTCCTCGCGGCGGACCTGGGCCCCGAGGACGGTAGCGACCCGAAGGAGTTCCACCGCAAGCCTTGGGACGCGCCGAAGGCCGCGGGCCGCAAGGCGCTCCAGCTGTGCGGCCAGGTCAAGGACGCCCTACACTCCGTTCTGGCCGCGTGCGGGGACGAGGTACTGCGGGATCTGGCGGTGGTCGGCGTCGAGCCGGCCCCGCACAGCGGGCGGCTGCGGGTGCGGGTGGCCGTCCCAGGGGACGGCGACCTGACCCGCGCCGATGCCGAAGGTCACCTGCGCCGGGCGGCCGGGATGCTGCGGGCAGCAGTGGCGGCGGCGATCAGCCGCCGGCACGCCCCCGAGCTGGTATTCGAGGTGACCGGTTGACGTGACTTCCACCGGCCGCCGGGGGTGATTACCCCCGGCGGCCGGTTCGCGTTCATGAAGTCGGCGGGGCGGGGCGTGATCGGGCCACGGACCACTGCCGGACCCACGGTCAAGCCGCCGCCCCGGGGTAATGGCCAGGTCAGGTGGGGAGCGCGGCCGGGCCTGCCCCCCGGGCTTTCGCCGCCCGGTACAACTCGGCGTCCACGGTGGTGAGTTCCCGGATGGCATCCCGCTCGGCCGCCGAGAGGGTATCGACCGACTGACGGGTGGGCGTCGTGTTCAACCGGTCCAGCCGGGCGGAGGGCGGAGACCAGCCCGTCAGTCGGCACATCCGGGCCAGGCCCGTGTCCATTTCGTCCGTGAGCCCAACCACGTGGAACCGGTCGAGGGACTCGAGGGCGGCGGCGAGCAGGTCCTCGGCCGGGCGGTCGTCCGGGGCGTACCAGTCCCCGGCGAGGGCGTGCGCCTGGTGGTCGGCGACGTGACGGCGGATCTCGGGGTCCGGGTCCCGCAGGAATTCCAGGAGCGACTTCGTCCGGGCGGCTTCGACCCCGCGGCGGATGCACTCCCGGTCCCGGCCCTGGTAGGTCCGGAAGTACCAGTAGCACGAGAGGATACGGTCTACCGGTTCGCGGAGGAACGTACAGAGCAGGGCGTCCGGGCGGACGGCGGTCAGGTTTCGGGCGGTCAGGTGGCCGCACACAAGGTCGAAATGGGCCACCTCTCCCGGGTGGTACGCATCCAACTCCGGCGGGGAGTGTACGGTCAGTACCCCGGCCCACTCGAACTGCCGGCCGATGAAGTCGAGAAGGGAGATCCCGCCGGTCTTCTGAAGGTGCAGGAACACAACCTGGCGGGGCCGACCCGGAGGCCGGACCGCCGCCCGGAGCAGGGACCGGTACCGGCTTAGATCCGTCGCCATCTCGTCGTACGCGGCCTTGTACCCGTCGCGTTCCCGGGCCGCGACCCCGAGGTCGGCGTGGCACCGGTCGAGATCGGCCCGCAGCGAGAGATAGGCCCCACGGTAGCCCCCGGCATCCGTCCGGGCCTGTCCGATTTCGGCCTCCAGCTGAAGGTACGCGGCCCGGTATCCGTCCCGTTCACAGCCCACACGAGCCAACCGCGTCCGCAGGTCCTCAATGAGATGACAATCGTCCGGTCGTTCGCCCTGCCGCCTGCCGAGGTTGCGGAGCCAAGAAAACGGGCCCATTAATCCCATTACCCCTACCCCTCCCGGGGACTGGTGCTGTCTGGAGCCCCGAGAGTGAGGGCTGACCCACAAGGTGTTCTTGTGCTCTGATCGGCCCCAATCCGGCGACCGCCTGAATCGGAAGTATTAAATCGGCCAGTCGTGGTGTGCGCCCGTCGCCTTACGGGGATCGGGTCGGCTTCCCCTGGTTCCAGTAGATCCTCACGTTCTTGGTCTGCCGCCCGCAGGCGACGATGTCGGGCTTCCCGTCGCCGTCGAGGTCGGCGACGGTGAGGTCTTCGACCGCCACCCCGCCGTCTTCGAGGACCGACCGCTCCCACTTCGCACCCTTCCCGTCCGTGTTCTTGTAGATGCGTACCCCGCGGCGGTCGGTGTGTTTGTCGCCGAGCTTCGGGTTCGGGTCGTCCCGGACGCCGACTACCAGCTCATCCGTCCCGTCCCCGTCGAGGTCAGCGAACGAGACCGCATGGCCCCAGCGCAACTGATCGTCGACGACGTGGCGGTCCCACAGCGCGTTTCCGGCCGGGGGGGTGTAGACGACAACCTGGTTGCCGTGCCACGGCTCGACGGCGGCGACGAGCCCGAGCTTGTCGGCGGACTGTTTGACCTCACTCGCCCCGCGGCTGCCCTGCGGGTTCGCCTGATTCCCGGCACCGAGCTTGGATGTGGCCCATTTGTCCCCGTCCCGGCGGAGCACGCTCACCCCTTCGTAACTCGCGACCAGGATCGGGTTGCCGTACTTGTGCGGGATCCGCTCGGCGGCAACCGGGTAGAAGTTGTGGGCCGCGTGGAGCTCCTCCACGAGAACGGTCGGCTTCCACGACTCCGCTTTCTCCGGGTCCTTCGGGATCTTGTACGCCATCACCCGGACCGGCCGGCCGTCGAGCCAGTTCCCCTTCGCCGTCGAGTCGCGGCCCATCAGGGGGACGTGGACGATCTCCGGCTTTCCGTCCCCGTCGATGTCGAACGCCCGCAGCCGGTGGACCATCGGCTCGTCGCACGGGATCGGGTACATCGTCCATTCCTCGTCGAGCGTCTTGCCCCGCTTCAGCCACTGAAGGGTGCCCGGGTTCGCGGTGTCGAACGGCTTCCACCCCGCCCCGAGGACGAGGTCGAGCTGGCCGTCGCCGTCGATGTCGACCGCCGCGGCACAGACGTTGTCGGGCTTCGTCTTCCCGTCGAGGATCACCCGCTTCTTCCACGTCGGGTTCTCGTACCACACCACCTTCAGCTGGTCGACCACGACGATGTCAGGCTTCTGGTCGCCGTTGATGTCGGCGACCAGCACCGCGTACCCGATGCTCAGGGCGGTGTCGATCTCCTGCGTCTTGAACCGCGGGAATCCCGCCCCGCCCCCGGCCGGCGGGTCGGCGGGCGTCGCCGGCCCCGTCCCGACCCACAGCCCGACGGCCGCGGCGACCAAAACCGGTGGTATAATGCCGGCGCCTCGCATCCGAATACTCCCGTATCTGCGGCCTTCCCGGGGTGTGAACGCAGGTGAATACGACCCGGTTCCGCCCAGTTTACCCACCCCGACCCGCTTGTCACCAGGGCGGGGCGGGGTGGGACGACGGGTCGGCACCGGCTTGACCGGGGCCACCAGATTTTGACAATAGATGAAATGATCCGGGTTGCACCGCCCAGGGACTCGGGCCAGTCACGGAAAAGGACGGTCCATGTCGATCCCCGCCTCCCACCGCCCGGCCCGCGAATGGCTACTGCTCGTCCTCGCCCTCCTGATCGTGGGTGGGACGACCATCCCGCTCTGGCAGATGAGCGGGGGCGAATCCCGCGCCGATCTGCTCGCCAAGTGGACGCCCGACCGGCTGGCGAAGCTGTTCCTCGGGCCGGAACAGGTCGCGTGCTACGTTTGCGCGGTCTGGGCGCTACTCATCCTGCAGAGCCGGTACCGGGAGGTGTGGCGGCAGCGGCAGGCGTTCGGCCTGGAGCTGCTGCCGACCGAGGAGGGCGCGCGGATCCTGCCCGAGGACGCCCGCCCGCTCGCCCGGAAGGTCGAGCACCTCACCGCCCGCCGGCCGTTCATTCTGGCGAACATGATCCGGCTCGGGCTGGGGAAGTACGCGATCAGCAAGGCGGCCCCGGACGTGGCCGAGGTGGTCCGCAATCAGGCCGATGTGGAGGCGTCCCGGCTCGTCTCGACGATGGGGACCGTCCACTACCTCGCCTGGGCGATCCCGGCGATCGGGTTCGTCGGGACGGTCCGCGGCCTCGCCGGCGCGTTCGGGATGGCCGGGGTGACCGACCTGGACATGACGACGTTCACCCGGCAGGCGACCGACCAGCTCAAAATCGCGTTCGACTGCACCCTGGTGGCGCTGCTCCTGAGCCTCGTGCTGATGTACCTCATCCACACCGTCCAGCGGGCGGAAGAGACGCTCGTCGTGGACGCGCAGGAATATTGCCAGGAACACCTGCTGCTCCGGCTGTATGATCCACAGGCGGAACACGAGGCGGCGGTGTAAAAGAGGTCGACCACAAAGGCACAAGGACCGCACGAAGACCACGAAGAGGAGATGACGGAGGCCGATGCTCTTTGTGGCCCTTTGTGCCTCTTCGTGCCTTTGTGGTGAGCTCTGATTTTCGGGGCAACACACCCATGCTCTGGTCGCGAAAGCCTGTTCCCGTACTCGACCGGTCCCGCGTGGTCGGGGTCGACCTGACCGCGTCCCGCGCCCGGGTCGTGTCGGTCGGCGGGGGGAAGGTCCGGCCGGTGGTCCTCGACGACCCGGCCGAGGACCTCCTCCTCTTCCTGGCCGGCGACCGCCGGGCCCCCGAGATCGGCCGGGCCGGGTACGCCCTCTGCCGGAAGATGCCGCACGCGGTCGGGTCGAGCTTCCTCCCGGCGCTCGCCCAGCCGCGGGAAGTCCGGGCCGGGCGGCACGTCCTGACGCCCGAGGCCGCCCTCGAGCTCGCCTTCGCCAGGCTCCGCGCCCCGGTCGCCGCCGAGTCCGACGCGGTCGCCCTCGTGCTGCCCGCGTACCTCACCCCGCCCCAGGTGGTGAAGGCGGTCCTGGCCGCCGCCCGGGCCAGGCTCCCGCTCCGGGGGACGGCCG
>JAQGHQ010000384.1 GCA_028288765.1 Gemmataceae bacterium
CGGCGATGTTCCGGACCTGGCTGGTCAGGTTCCCGGCCATGAAGTTCACGCTGTCCGTCAGGTCCTTCCACGTCCCGGCCACCCCCTTCACGTCCGCCTGCCCGCCGAGCTTCCCTTCGGTCCCCACTTCCCGGGCCACCCGGGTCACCTCGGCGGCGAATGAGCTCAGCTGGTCCACCATCGTGTTGATCACGTCCTTGATCTGAAGGATCTCCCCCCGGACGTCGACCGTGATCTTCTGACTCATGTCGCCCATCGCGATGGCCGTCGACACCTTCGAGACGTCCCGCAACTGCACCGTGAGGTTGGACGCCATGCTGTTCACTGAGTCGGTCAGGTCCTTCCACACCCCGGCCACCCCGCGGACGTCGGCCTGACCGCCCAGCTGGCCTTCGGTCCCCACCTCCCGGGCCACCCGGGTCACCTCGGCGGCGAACGAACTCAGCTGGTCGACCATCGTGTTGACCGTGTTCTTCAGCTCCAGGATCTCGCCCTTCACGTCCACCGTGATCTTCTTGGCGAGGTCCCCGTTCGCGACGGCCGTTGTCACCTCGGCGATGTTTCGTACCTGGGCCGTCAGGTTCCCGGCCATGAAATTCACGGAGTCGGTCAGGTTCTTCCACACCCCGGCCACGCCCGGCACGTCGGCCTGGCCGCCGAGTTTCCCTTCGGTCCCGACCTCCCGGGCCACCCGGGTCACCTCGGCGGCGAACGAACTCAGCTGGTCGACCATCGTGTTGACCGTGTTCTTCAACTCCAGGATCTCGCCCTTCACGTCCACCGTGATCTTCCGGCTCAGGTCGCCGGCGGCGACGGCCTTGGTCACGTCGGCGATGTTCCGGACCTGGCTGGTCAGGTTCCCGGCCATGAAGTTCACGCTGTCCGTCAGGTCCTTCCACACCCCGGCCACCCCGCGGACGTCGGCCTGACCGCCGAGCTTCCCTTCGGTCCCCACCTCCCGGGCCACGCGCGTTACTTCCGACGCGAAGGACGAGAGCTGATCCACCATGATGTTCACGGTGTTTTTCAGCTCCAGGATCTCCCCTTTCACGTCCACCGTGATCTTCCGCGACAGGTCGCCGTTGGCGACGGCGGTGGTCACGGTGGCGATATTCCGGACCTGGGTGGTGAGGTTACCCGCCATCCCGTTGACGGAGTCGGTGAGGTCCTTCCAGGTGCCGGACACCCCTTCCACCCGCGCCTGGCCGCCGAGCTTCCCTTCGGTCCCCACCTCCCGGGCCACCCGGGTCACCTCCGACGCGAACGACCGGAGCTGGTCGACCATCGTGTTGATGGTGTTCTTCAGCTCCAGGAACTCGCCCTTCACGTCCACCGTGATTTTTTTTGACAGGTCCCCGTTCGCGACCGCCGTCGTCACCTCGGCGATGTTCCGGACCTGGCCGGTCAGGTTACCGGCCATGCTGTTCACGCTGTCCGTCAGGTCCTTCCAGGTCCCGGCAACACCCTTCACCTTCGCCTGGCCGCCGAGCTTCCCTTCGGTCCCCACCTCCCGGGCCACCCGGGTCACTTCCGACGCGAAGCTGGACAGCTGATCGACCATCGTATTGATCGTCTTGGCGGTCCGGAGGAACTCGCCCTGGAGCGGGCGGTCGTCGATCTCCAGCGCCATCGTCTTCGACAAGTCCCCCTGGGCCACCGCCCCGATGACCCGGGCCGTCTCGATGGTCGGGTGGACGAGGTCGTCGATCAGGTCGTTCACGGACCCGACCGACTCCCGCCAGAATCCGGTCACATCCCCGAGGGACAGCCGCTGGCTGAGGCGGCCTTCTTTCCCGACGACCCGGCTGAGGCGGGCGAGCTCCTCGGACATCCGCTCGTTCTGCTCCACGACCTCGTTGAAGGCGTCGGCGACCTTGCCCGCGACGCCGATCCAGTCGGCCGGGAGCCGGACGCCCGTCCGCCCCTGTCTCAGGGCAGTTAGCGCGTTGAGAAGACTCACCATCTCGCTGCCGTTGACGACGGGCTCTTGGAGTACGGACATGAGCTCTCCGGGTGCGCGGGGTGCCGGCCGAACGGCGGGTCGAAGGGTCGAGACTCACGACACTCTGACAAGCGATCTAGTTAATGAAGTACTTCGCGGAGCGGCAGCTCGCTCGCGGTGGGGCCGAACGGGCGATGGGAAGGCCGAGCACGCCCGAGTTGGCAGGGCACCGAACCGGTGCTCAACACAACCCCGGGCTGTGAATAGAAAATAGTACCTCAGCTTTTTTCCGGTGTCGACCCCCCAGCACCGCGGACCAGGGTCTTTCGAAGTTCAGTCAGGGAAATCACCCGTATGAGCTGATGGTATGGAAAATCGCAAGACATCGAGACGATTGCCAGATCGACGAAATGGGCGCCGGGATCAGACAGTCCGCGACTGCCAGATGAGGATCTCCCCTTTCCCGGGGACAGCGGAATCGCCGGTGTACCGGCGATACGCTCCGTCCCCGGCGTTACAGGGAACTGCAAATCCTAGAGCCTGAAGGTGTTTCGAATAGATGCCCAGGAACATGGGGTTGTATTCGCAGGCATACGAGAATGTCGGGAGCAACCGAACCGGCACCATCGATACGATCGTCCCGCGGGTCATCCAGGCCCCGGTCCGGATCTCCGCCCCGCCCAGCAAGAAGATGCTCCCGCCCTTCATCTGTAAGCCGGCGAAATCCCGCGCCCGACCGCGGACCACGATCATCCCGCGCCGCATCCGCATCCCGAGTTCGATGCCCGCCGCGCCCTCGACGAGGATCATCCCGCCGCTCATGCCCGACGGACTGCCCCGGTACGCCGCCCCGACCTGCCCGCCGACGTTACCGCGGACGTGGACGAGCCCCCCGCTCATCTCGCCGCCGACCCAGTCCCCGGCGTTGCCGTGGACCTCGATCGTTCCCCCCTTCATGTAGGCCCCGAGATGCATCCCGACGTCACCGACGATGCGAATGCGGCCGCGGGTCATCGCGCGGCCGACCCACTTGACCTTAACCACATCCCCGCGGATCTCCAATTCGTCCCCGCCCGCACCTTCGACGTCGAAAAACGTGTCGAGTCGATGCTGCCGTTTGCCCAGGTACACCGGGAGGGCACGAAGATCGGCGGCGGCCAACCCCCCGACAACGTCGGGCGAGAGGACCTCGGCTTCCAGGGGAACGGTGGGCTGTTCTTTGAGGGTGAGGGTAATCATGAGAGGTCGTGGGTTGGCAGCTGGCGGAACAGGCCCGTCTTACTTCTGGGTCCGGCGGTCCACAACTTGCATCCCGTGGACGCGTTCCTCTTCCACGGGGTAGTTGTCGAACGACATCGTGTAATACTGCTGAAATAGCGGCCGAATGTACTCCTCGATCTTCTCGTCGTAGCCGGGCCGGACGACGAACTCCCGCCCCTCGACCGTCTTCCGCATCTCCCCTTCCTCGATCACGACTTCCCCGCCCTTGATGACGTACCGGGGGTACGCGAACATGCGGGCGGCGTCCCGGGTTTCGTTGTAAATGGCCACGTCCGCATCCGCGCCAACCCCCAGGTGTCCTTTTTGCGGTAACCCGAGGGCCCGCGCCGGCCCGGCCGAGGTGATGATCGCGATTTCCGACAGCGTGTATTCGCGGTTGAGCTCCGGAAGAATGATCCGCTTGAGCACTTTGGCCGGTAGCGCTTTCATCTGCTCCCGCCGGAAGTCCGCGTTCATCAGCAGCTGGATGATTTCGGGGTACCGCCAGAAGGCGGCCCCGTTCGGATGGTCGGTGGTGAGGAAGATCCGCCACGGGTCGTTGATGAGCAGAAGGAGTTCGAGCCCTACCGCCCACTGGACGGCGTTGGCGGGGCTGTTCGGCTTGTACGCATACGGGACCACCCCGCACCCGGTCTCGTTCTCCACGTCGAGGTTCGCCCACTTCTGGCCGGTCAGCTGGTAGAGCAGGTGCTGCCACGGGCCGTCGGCGGTGACGGTCACGGTGTTGCCGAACAGCACCGCCCCGGCGTCGGCGGTGAGGTTCGGGTGGGCGTTGAAATACTCGGCGATCTGGACGGACTCGGAGCTGATCGTGTCCCAGCCGTCCCCGCCGTAGGCGTGGTACTGGAGGTGCGCCATGTGCGCCCGGTTCCCCTCCAGAATTTTCATGGTTTCGAGGGTCGTCCCGGCGTTGCCGGGAACCCCGAGGCTGTTGCAGTGAAGGTGGATCGGGTGCGGAAGGCCCAGCTCGTCAACGATCCGGGCGAGGCCCGAAATGATTGTTGCCGGGGTGACTTTGTTGTACCCCGGGATGGGGTCCGAGAGCTTCTTCGCGTCCTTCCCCCACTTCCAGGCCTCGACGCCCCCGGGGTTGACCGCCTTCACCCCGTAGGCTTTAGCCGCCCAGACCTGCCAGGCGACGACGTGGGTAGCCCGCTCGATCTCGCCGGCTTCCAGGAGGTCGAGCAGGATCTCGTTGTTGGCCATGAGGACGCAACAGGTTTTGTCGACGATCGGGGTGTCGCGGAGTTCCTCGTGCGTGTGTTTGGCCGACAGGAGCGGGACGGCGGCCTCGTTGACCGTGGTCCAGCCCATCCCGGCGTAGAGATACCCGGTCGCGAAGGTGGTAGGGGTCGTCCCGCCCATCCCGGCGCGGCGGACGGGGCCGTAGACGACCGGGGTGGCGCGGCGGTGCTGCTCGGGGATCAGCCCGCGGGCGAAGTTGAGCGCGGCCCCGGCGACGTGGGTGTGGACGTCGACCCCGCCGGGGAAGATCACCATCCCGGTCGCGTCGATCGTCCGCCCGGGCCCGACATCGGCGACGATCCGGCCGTCGGAGACGCAGACGTCGCGGACCTCGCCGTGAACGCCGTTTTTGGGGTCGTAGACCTTCCCGCCCGTGATCCGCAGCATGAGGACTCCGCGTGTCCTAAATCAAACGAATAAGGAATGCAGGAAATCAGGAATAAGATCAATCGCTCTAGATTTTGCTAAATCTAATTGTCTGATTTATTCCTGCTTTCCTGCATTCCTTATTTGCCTGAATTTGTATCGGCTTAAACCACCTGACTCTCGACGGCCTGGGGCGGGTACCACGGCGGCTTCGCGGCGACCGCCCGGATAATCCTTTGAAGAACCTGCTCGTCGGTCGGGTACGGCGATTTCAGGGGCGGGCGCAGGGGCAGGGGGATCTCGTCCATCCGGTACACAGTCCCGGGGGCCGAGATCCCTGTGGCCGCGGTCGTGATGTGGACGCGGGCCAGCCGGCTCGTGTGGGTGACCTTGGGGTCCAGCACGATGGTCGGGGTCCGGGCCAGGTGGTCGATGGCCGGCTGGGGCATCGTCGCCCCGGGGTCGGCGCCCAGGACGATCGTGGCGTCGACGTCTCCCCGCACCAGGAGGTCGATGGTCGAGAACTCGCCCGGGTTGAACCGGGGATAGCCGCGGCTCAGGTTCACCCCGAACGGGAAGGCCGTCGTATACCGCAGCACCACGTCCGCGCCGGTCACGTTGCCGTGCCCCCGCATCGGCATGGCCACGAACTTGGTGAAGGCGTTCATTTCCGCGGCCAGTGTCAGGGCGGCGGCGGAGTTCATGTGCTTGCCGCGGGTCATCGACAGGCCCATGCCGAAGAACAACACCCCGAACTTGGCTCGTTTCATCCGGTCGACAAGGTCCTGGAGCTGCTCGACCGTCAGGCCGGTTTCCGCCACGGACGCCGGGTCCACCCGCTGACCCTTGACGAGCGAGCGGAGCGTGGTGAGGACTTCGAAATCCTTGCCGGGACGGATCTGGAGGAAGATGTCGGCGGCCTTGGCGCTCGGGGTCTCCCGGATGTCCACCAGGACCATCGTCCGGCCCTTGCGCCCGTTGGGCACGAACCGGCCCTTCTGGGTAAGGGTGTATTTGGTGAAATGGCGGGGGTGGCACTCGGCCGGGTTCCCCCCCCAATAGATGATGAAGTCGGCCCGATTCTTGACTTCGCCCAGCGTACAGGACACCTTACCGCCCAACTGGGCGGCGATCTCGGTGGGGCCGTGTCAGAGGGAGGTGTGGCTGTCGATGATCCCGCCGGTCATTTCGGCCAGAGACACCGCCTCGCGCTGGGCCTCGCACGTCACGTTGCTGAGCCCGTAGACGAGCGGCAGGTCGGCCCGGTAGAGGAAATCGGCCGCGGCCTCGACAGCCTCGTCGACCGTGGCGGGCCGGCCGTCGACCAGGGCGTCGGGGTAGAGGCGCTCCGCGGTGTGGTTCTTGAACCACGATTCGCCGAGGATGCAGGCGTTCTTCGTCTTGACGATCCGTTCGTGGTCGGCGTGCAGCTCGATGTCGTCGCACACACACCCGCAGAAGGTACACGTCGCGTTCTTGACAACCGTCAGTTCCATCCGCCTGTCCCCTTCGGGGTGTGTTGTTACTGCTTTTCGGAGCCGTCCGGACCGGACGGGATTACGAAGGCTCACCCGAGCTTTCCGCCGCGGAAGCTCCCCCGGATGCGGCGCGGCATGAACCGCCCGGCCTCGATCTGCTCCCAGGCCGGCACGTCCGCGGTATCACTTTCGCTGCTACCCGAGAGAACGCCATCCGCCGCACGCTCCTGGGCATCTCGGATCATCCCGGATTCGCTCATCCCCTACCCTCTTTGCTGAAAGTGTTTCGCGGCTCCCGTATCCAAGGCGCGAGCTCAAGCCTTGACGGCTCCGTCGACCAGCTCGACCTCTACGTCCCACCCCTTGGACGTCGGCATCCCTGTTCCGTCGGTGGACCCGCCCATGAGCCGGCAGGTCGGCGGGCCGTAGGGGACGAACAGCATGCCCCGGGGAATGTTTCCGCCCTGACAGAGGAACGTGGCCTCGCCGGTCTCGGTCCGGACCCGAACGGTCGCTCCGGCAGGGATGCCGAGCTCCGTCATGTCGTCCGGGTGCATCGTCAGGGTGTTCACGATCGCCTGGTAGGCCGCGTGGTCCTTGCCGACGTTGATCTGCTGGCCCTGCTTGTTGGTGCGGCCGGGGATCAGGATGAAGCGCCTGTCCGCCATCAGAAACCATCTCCGAGTGTGGGGAGGGACAGCTCGGGTCCGGGTCGATCGTATTGGGTACAGGGGTTACCATAGCAGACCTCTGACCGCCTCTCCACCAACTTCGGCCCGCAAAGTAGTCTGCTCGGTCCCGGAGCGGACATTTCTTCGAACCCGACCCGTTAGAAACGACCGATATCGAAGGTGAAGGGATGCTCTTTCGCTTCCAAACCCCAGAAACGCCCGCCCGGCGACCGAGCGGACTACTTTGTCGGAGCGGTGGCAGAAGTGTCCAGACCGTCGTAGAATCCTGCACGCCGGAAGGTCGTCTCTTTCGACCGGCAACAGACACCGGTTAGCCCTACCCCCGATCTCATCCCCGGCCGGAGACCACCCCGCGGTGCTCACCATCAACTCCGTCCCGATCCAGGACACCTTCGCCGAAGCGTTCCCGATGACGGCGGTCCGCCTGATCCTCACGGCGGAGACGCCGGGCTGGGCGCGGACGGCCGCGCAGACCGCGACCGGCTATGCGGCCTCGGTCATCGGCTGTGACGCCGAGGCTGGCATCGAGCGGGAGTTGGCCCCGGACGAGACGCCCGACGGGCGACCGGGTGTGTCGATCCTGCTCTTCTCGTTCAGCCGCGACGGCCTTCAGAAGGCCGTCGTCAACCGAGTCGCCCAGTGCGTCCTGACCTGTGCCACGACCGCCTGTTTCAACGGGCTGGCCGGCGACCCCGGAAAGACGATCCGCGTCGGCGGGAACCTGCGGTTCTTCGGCGACGGCTGGCAGATCAGCAAATTCCTCGACGGGAAACGGTACTGGCGGGTCCCAACGATGGACGGCGAATTTCTGTGTGAAGACGTGTTCGGGACCGTGAAAGGGGTAGCCGGCGGGAACTTCCTGATCCTCGGGCAATCGCAGGCGATCGCCCTCGCGGCGGCCGAGGCGGCGGTCGAGGCGATCCGTCAGGTTCCCGGGGTGATTCTCCCGTTTCCCGGAGGGGTAGTGCGGTCCGGGAGCAAGATCGGGAGCAAGTACAAGGCCCTGCGGGCGAGCACGAACGACGCCTATTGCCCGACCCTCCGCGGGGCGGTCGCGTCCGCACTGCCGGAGGGGGTGAACGCGGTCTACGAGATCGTGATCGACGGGCTCGACCTCGCGGCGGTCGAACAGGCGACCCGGGTGGGTGTCCGGGCGGCGTGCCGGCCCGGGATCGTCCGCATCGACGCCGGCAACTACGGCGGGAAACTCGGCCCGTTCCACCTGCATCTGCTCAAGCTGCTGAGCGAGACGGTTTGAATCGCGGCGACGCCTACGCCCTGCTCTGCGAGTGCGTCACCGACCTCAGGCAGGAACCCGGTGACGGTGTCCGTTTCTGGTCCCCCTTCACCCGTGAGGGAGAGGGAAGAGGGGAATGGCCCGGATGGCATGTCCACGGCTCGGGGACAAGTGTCAGTCAACGGTAGTCAGTCGGAGTCGCCGTAAGTGCTGGTTTCCCTCGGGCGCAGTTGATCCCCGCGAAAGTCCCTTCACCCCTGTGCCGAGGGGCTTTCGCGGGGATCAACTGCACCCGAGCTGCACAGGTTTTCCAGGCACTTACGTCGCGCCAGGGTGACTACCTTTGGGTGTCATCTGTCCGCT
>JAQGHQ010000429.1 GCA_028288765.1 Gemmataceae bacterium
GCCCAGGGTTGTCACCCTGGGCTACCGGCAATCGCCCCTCCGGGGCTCCGAGACAGGCTCGACCACCTCTGCCCCTATCCGCGCCCCTTGAAGAACAGGGCGGCGAGCGGGGGCAGGTTCAGCAGCAGCGAGAACGGCTGGTCGTGCATCGGGACGAACTCGGCATGCACCCCGCCGTTGTTCCCGACGTTCGACCCCCAGTACACCCCGGCGTCGCTGTTGAGCATCTCCTTCCAGAACCCGGCGGCCGGGACCCCCACCCGGTAGTTGTCCCGCACCACCGGGGTGAAGTTCAGGACGCACAGGACGATGTCGTCGGTCGTTTTCCCCCGGCGGACGAAGCTGAGCACGCTGGCGTTCGCGTCCGAACAGTCGACCCAGTCGAACCCGCCGATCTGGTTGTCGAGCTCGTGCATCGCCGGCTCGGCGGCGTAGAACTGGTTGAGGTCCTTCACCCAGCGCCGCACCCCCTCGTGCGGGGCGTGCTGGAGAAGGTGCCAGTCCAAACTCTCGTCCACCCGCCACTCCCGCCGCTGGGCGATTTCGCCGCCCTGGAACAGGAGCTTCTTCCCGGTCATCCCCCACTGGTACCCGAACAGGGCCCGCAGCCCGGCGTACTTCTGCCACTCGTCGCCCGCGCACTTGTCCCAGAGCGGTCCCTTCCCGTGTACCACCTCGTCGTGGCTGAGCGGGAGCACGAAGTTCTCGTGGTAGGCGTAGAGCATCCGGAACGTCAGGTCGTTCTGGTGGTACTTCCGGTGGATCGGGTCGAGGGCGACGTACTTCAGGGTGTCGTGCATCCACCCCATGTCCCACTTGTACCCGAACCCGAGCCCGCCGACGTACGTGGGCCGGGAGACCATCCCCCACGAGGTCGATTCCTCGGCGAACGTCTGCACGTCGGGGTGGTGCCGGTAGACCTCCTCGTTGAACCGGCGGAGGAACGAGATGGCCTCAATGTTCTCTTTCCCGCCGTAGTCGTTCGGCACCCACTCGCCCTGCTTGCGGGAGTAGTCCAGGTATAGCATCGACGCCACCGCGTCGACCCGCAGCCCGTCGATGTGGTACTTGTCGAGCCAGAACAGGGCGGACGACAGGAGGAAGCTCCGGACCTCGTGCCGGCCGTAGTTGAAGATGTAACTGCCCCAGTCCGGGTGGAACCCCTGCCGCGGGTCGGCGTGCTCGTAGCAGGCGGTCCCGTCGAACTTCGCGAGCGCCCAGTCGTCGGTCGCGAAGTGGCTCGGGACCCAGTCGAGGATCACCCCGACCCCGGCCTGGTGGAGGGTGTCGATCAGGTACATCAGGTCTTGCGGGGTGCCGAACCGGCTGGTCGGGGCGAAATACCCGGTGACCTGGTACCCCCACGACGCGAAGAACGGGTGCTCGGTGATCGGCAGGAACTCGACGTGGGTGAACCCCATGTCCGCGCAGTACGCGGCGAGCTTCGGGGCCACGTCCCGGTAACTGAGCGAGTGGTACGGCGGGTCGGCGGCCCGCATCCACGACCCGAGGTGGACCTCGTAGATGCTCACCGCCGCGTCCTGGGCGGCGTGCCGCTTCCGCCCGGCCATCCACGCCCCGTCGTTCCACTGGTACGACAGGTCCCACGTCACCGCCGCGGTCTTCGGCGGGACCTCGCAGGTGAACGCGTACGGGTCCGTCTTGTCGGCGGTGAACCCGCCCGGCGCGGCGACGTGGTACTTGTAACAGGTCCCCGGCTTGACCCCGGGGACGAACCCCGCCCACACCCCGGACGACCCGACCGGGTGAAGCCGGTTCCGCCCCCGGTCCCAGCCGTTGAAGTCCCCGACCACACTGACGAAGTCGGCGTTCGGGGCCCAGACGGCGAAGTGGAACCCGGGCACCCCGCCCTGCGTGATCTGGTGCGCCCCGAGCTTCTCGTACAGCCGGAGGTGGCTGCCCTCGTTGAACAGGTAGAGGTCTTGCGGGGTCAGCCACACCTGCCCGTCCGCGGCCGGCGGCGGGGCGGGCGGCCCGTTCGCCGGTTCGGCCCCGAACGGCAGGTATTTCGGCTGGGCGGGGCCTGCGGGCTTGGTCATGGAGGAGATCCTGCCTGGCGGCAAAATAGGGCGCCTAGTGAAGACTTACCGAATCCACCGACCGGATGCCAGAGATTGACTGCCGCCCGACGGAAATGGGAGACGTGACAGCAATGGTTATGCCGGATGGGGCGAACGGTGGGGGTTTCGGCCCTCCCCCTGCGGTGGTGGATCCGGGCCGGCCCTCTCGTTACCGGCGCTCACCCCGTCGCGAGCGGGTGCCGGCGGTTCGTCAACGGCAGCTCCACCGGCCGATCCTGCCGGTGCGATTCGTAGACCGCGAGAATCATCTCCAGCGCCGCCCGGCCGTCGGCGAGGTCCCCGAGCGGCTGGCGGTCCTGCTCGATCGCGTCCATCAGGTCGGTCGCGATCCAGACGTTCCCGTTGTCCAAGTCCCTGGCCGTCAGCGTCTCCGGCTTGCCCGGCCCGGCCGACGTGACCTCCTGCCACGGGACCTTGCTCTTCCCCGGCATCCAGGTCGGGTCCTCGCACAGGTAGGCCGGCGGGAGCGCCCCGAACCCGAGATGGATCATCCCCTTCGTCCCGCGCACCTCCAGCCAGTACCGGGCGCCCGGCCCGGCCTTCGCCACGTGAGTCAGGAACGACCCGACCGCGGGCCCGTCAAACCCGTATTCGGCGGCGATCCGGTCGCCGAGGACCGGGCCGATCTGTTCCCCGCCCGGCCGGACGTCGCCCGCCACCGCCTTCCGCCCGCCTTGCGCGATGCGGGCGAAACACCACCGGGCGTCGCCCGCCAGGAACCGCATCAGGTCGAACGTGTGGGTCCCGAGGACCATCAGGTCCTCACCGCCGCCCCGCCGGTCTTCCTTCCCGTGCCCGCGGAGCTCGAGTACGTCCCCGATCCGCCCGGCGGCGATCAGGTCCTTCACCGCCTTCGCCCGGGGGCTGTATCGGGTCTGGTGGGCGACCGCGCACTTGACGTGGTGCTTCTCGCACGCGGCTACCATCTCGTCGGCTTCCTGGAGGGTGCGGGCGACGGGCTTTTCGAGGAAGATGCTCGCCCCGTGTTCGGCGCACGCGACCACCATGTCCCGGTGGCAGTCGGGCCAGCGGTCGGCGACGCTCACGATCCGCGGCTTCTCCTTCGCGAGCATCTGGCGGTAGTCGGCGTAGGCGGCCCGGGCGCCCAGCCGCTTCGCCGCGGCGGCCCGGCCGGGTTCGTCCTCGTCGGCCACGGCGACCACCTCGGCCCGGTCCGTCTTCAGCCAGACGGTGTCGAGGGCGTGGCCGTAGTTTCCCTTTCCGGTCCGGCCAATCACGGCGACGCGATACTTGTTCGCGGGCATAAGCGCACTCTCGTGGGAGAGGTGAGGGCGGTCGCCGATTGTGACGCGCGGCGGGCTGGTTGGCAACGGGGGGAATGGGGTATCATCAAGAGAAACGAACCATTCGGGCGGGGGAGCGATGTTCCGGCGGCACTACAACCTGTTGTTGATGGGGTTTTGGATCGTGATCGCGGCGGGCCTGCTCGCCCCGGACCTGATCCTCCCGGAAAACGTTCGCCGGCAGTTCGGCGGGCCGGGGGGGACGCTGGCCGGGGTGCTGGCTCTGACGTTCGCGTTATACAACCTTGTCCGCTGGTGGGCGTACCAGTCGCTCTACCGGCACCGGGCGACGACCGTGAACCCGCTCTCGGTAAGGAGGTTCGACTCCGAACGAGGGGAGAGGTACGAGCTGAACTCGGACCTCGACTTCCTGAAAGTGCCCGACGCCGACAAGCCGATGCCGCCGCCCGAACCGTCGGCCAACGGGGATCAAAAGACTTGACAACGGGGAGGGCGTAGCCGGTGGCCGGGGATAAAATCCCTGGCGGGCGAATGCTCACCCCCCAACGCTCCGCGATTTCAGAATCGCGCATCCCTCCGAACCATCGTTCGCCCCAAAAATCCCTCCGAGTTGTCATCCGTCCCCGAGAACCGGGCACGTCCGCCGGGGGTTTCACCCCGGGCTACCCGCCGGCGCCGCTCCGCGGCTCCAGACCGGGGCTTCCCTTACCTCACCGGCGGCAATCCCAGCACCTCGACCGGCTGCCGGCCGACGGGCGTCTCGGCCTCCATCCGGGTGCCCACGTCCTGGTGCTTCCACCGCAGGTATGCGAGCGCGACCGGAACTCCCAGCCGCGGAGACTGCGTGGACGACGTAATGAGCCCGACTTCCTGCCCGTCGCGGAAGACCTTTGCCCCCGCCGGGAGCGGGCCGCCCTCCAGGACCTTCAGACCGAGGAACGCTCGGTTGACGTGCCCGGCCCGGTCGCGGGCCATCACGATCGGCTCCTGCCCGAGGAAACAGCCCTTCGAATAACTGACCGCGCGGGGGGCGTTCCCGACCTCCATCACGAACCGGTTCTCATCAATGTCCGGGCCGAAGACCGGGGTCCCGGCCTCGACCCGGAGCACCTCGTGGGTCACCAGGCCGGCGGGCACTGCCCCGGCCGCGGTCAGCATCCGCCACACCCCTTCCGCCCGGTCGTTCCGGCAGATGAGGTCGAACCCCGGCAGCCCGAGCGGGTCGTGTCGGCGGATGGCGCACGTGGCGTTCGCCCCGAAGGTCCGCTCCATGTGGCCGAACTCGGGCAGGTCCGGAAGTTGGTCGCCGAGGGCCTTTTCCAGCACTGTTTTCGCCGTCGGACCGGCGAGGCGCAGCTGCGCGAAGTCGGCCGTCCGGTCGGCGATCTCCACCCGCTCCGAAATGAGATAGCGGTCGAGGTATTTCACCAACTCGGTGGCGCGGCGGGGCGTCGTCTCCACCCACATGGCGTGCCGCCCATCGCCGAGCTTGAGGTGGTAGATCCAGGTCTGAAACTGCACCTTCCCCCGGGCGTCGCAAAAGTACGCTTCACACCCGCCGCCGAGCGGCAAGTTCTTGACGTCGTTGGTACTGAGGTTCCCCAGGAACATCGGGGCGTCCAGGCCGCCCAGTTCGACCTTCGCGGCGTGGGAATAGTCGAACAGCCCGGCCCCGGTGAGGACGGCCTGGTACTCCCCTTCGGGGTTCCCGTAGTGGGCCGGGAGCGACCACCCGGCCGCGTCGGCGAACACCGCCCCGGCCGCGGCGCTGATGTCCTGGAGAGGCGATTGCTGGGGCATGGTCTTCACTCCACTGTAACCATCGACCTGTGAGCGTCCGGGATGACGAGCACCGACCCGGCGGCGTCGACCAGCCGCTGCACCTCGGCCTGCGAGTGGAGCGGAGTCGTGAAGAGCTCCTCGGCTACCTCATCAGGGTAGCTACTCGCGAGGAACAGGCTGCCCGCCCTGGCCGCGAACGCCCAGAGGTAGGAGGCGGCCCAGTCGGCGGGCTTCAACTCCGCCAGCTGCTTCCGGGCCCCCTTCGGGCCGTCGAGCCGGCGGAGGAATTCAGCCCCCTCGCCCAGGGTCGGCGCGGCGTCGGACAGGACCACGACCCGTCCACCTTTGCGCACCACCCTGGCGGCGCATGCCGCGGCCTTCGCCAGATCCAAAAACGTCAACCCGGCGGGCTCGCCGGGGACCGTCGCGATCACGGTGTCGGGTTTGTCGGCGATCGATCCCCGCCAGCGGGCGTCCTGGCGGCGAATGCCTTCCGCCCCGCTGTCGAGAAGCCCCGCGACGACCTCCTGCACCGTGTTCCCGGCCCCCTCGATCACCTGCACCAGGAACGGGGTGCCGAGCAGCCAGGCGATTTCACCCGCCTCGGCCCGCATCTCCGACGGCTCGTCGGCGCCCGGGGCCTGCGTCGTGAACCGCCCGGCGTACTCGGCCCGGATCTCCTCGTCCGCGAGGGCCGGGAAGGCGGCGGACTCGGCCCCGGCGTACCCGAGAAGCGGATCGTAACGGCGGCCCGTGAGAAAGACAACGAAGTCGCTTTCGACCAGCGTGCGGTTCAGGTACATCCGGCGGCCGGCCTTCGTCGACGCGAGGTAGGCGAGCTTCGCCCGGTCGGTCGGGTCGTGGGTCTCGGCCCGCACCTCCGCGAACTCCTCGGGCAGCTCGTCGATCCAGTCCTGGCGCGACCCGGGTGGGGTGACCACCGTCACGGCGGCCGGGGCGATCCCGGCGGTCCCGAGGTGGTCGATCACGCCCGCCAGAAGGTCGGCCGCGTGGGGCAGGTCCGGATCGAGCACAACGGTGACGTGGTCCTCCGGGGTCACCGCCCGCCGCATCGGCTCGAACCCGAACGGGGCTTCGAGCGCGGCCCGGACCAGTTCGCGCGGGCTAGCGGTCGGGACCGGCGGGATCTCGGCGCGGCGGAGCGCGGCCACCTTTTCCGGCGGCACCGCGACGGTCCAGGTGTGAAGGCCGACTCGCAGATCCATTAGTGGGTTCTCGGCTTCCGTTCGAATGGCCGGGGGCTTCGGACCGATCCAGAGACCGGAACCACACCCCTCGGCCCGTCCATGAAGATTATACCGATCCCACCGTCGCGGCACTTCTCTTGTAGGCCGCTTCCCGGCGGGCGTAGAATGCCGTTGCACACACGTCCGCGATCACGTTCCGGCCGCACGCTGCTCGGCGCCCAAACCCCGCCGTTCCGCCCGGAGGTCTCTCATGTCCCTGATGCTCCCGCCGGTGAGGGGTCAGCTCGCTATCGCCGGGGAATGGACGTCCGCGCGAGACGACTTCACGAGCCTCAGCCCGGCGAACCTCGCGGAGGTGATCGGCACGTTCCCGAACGCGACGGCCGGGGAAGTGGCCGACGCGGTGCGCGCGGCCCGGGCCGCGTTCCCGGGCTGGCGGCGGACCTCGCGAATCCTACGCGCCGAATGCTTCGACCGGCTCGCCCAGCTCATCAAGCGAGATACCGACGCCCTCGCACACCTGATGGCCCGCGAGTGCGGGAAGAACATCACCGAGTGCCGGGCGGAGGTGGTCGAAGGGCTGCACATGGTGCAGTACGTCTTCGGGACGGGACGAATGCCCGTCGGCGAGGTGTTGGCGAGCGAGATCGCGGAGAAGGACGTGTTCGTGCGGCGGAAGCCGTGGGGCGTGGTCGCGGTCATCACCCCGTGGAACTTCCCCTTCGCGGTCCCCCTCTGGATGCTCGGGCCGTCGCTCCTCGAAGGCAACACGTGCGTGTTCAAGCCGAGCGAGGACACCCCGGCGATCGGCCAGCGGTTGGTGGAGCTGTTCGCGGAGGCCGGGTTCCCGGCGGGGACGGTGAACCTGCTCCACGGCGACGGGTCGGTCGGCGAGGCGCTGGTGCGGGACCCCGGCGTGAACGTGGTGTGCTTCACCGGCAGCTACGAGGTGGGAAAGCGGATCCAGGAGCTCTCGGCCGGGCTCCACGACCGAATCGTCGCCGCCGAGATGGGAAGCAAGTCGGCGGTGATCGTGTGCGAGGACGCCCGGTTCGACCTGGCCGTGACCGCCGGGATCATCAGCGGGTTCAAGACGAGCGGCCAGCGGTGCGTGTCGGCCGGGCGGGTGATCGTCCACGAGTCCCTGATCGACCGGTACGCGAAGGCGTTCGCCGAAACCGCCCGGCGGCTGAAGTTCGGCGACCCGCTCGACCCGCACAACTTCGCCGGCCCGGTGATCCACGAGGGGGCGGTAGAGAAAGTCCTGAGCTACAACGCTCTGGCGAAGAAGGAGGGGGCGACGGTCCTGGTGGAGGGCGGCGAGATCCACCCGGTCGCGGGCTCCAAGGGCTGCTTCCTGTCGCCGTTCGTGTACCGGCAGGAGGCGAAACCGGACGTCCGCACCGTCCGCGAGGAGGTGTTCGGCCCGCACGTCGCCCTGATCCCGTTCAAGACCGACGAGGAGGCCGTGCGGATTTACAACGACACCGACTACGGGCTGTCGATGGCGGTGATCACCGAGAGCTACCGGCGGATGCGGTTCTTCCGAGACGAGTGCGAGTACGGGATGGGGTACGTGAACCTGCCATGCATCGGCGCGGAGGTCCATCTCCCGTTCGGCGGAGTGAAGAAAAGCGGGAACGGGCACCCGTCCGCTGCCGGGCTGGTCGACGCGGTCACCCACAAGACCGCGTGGACCGTGAACCACGGGACCGAGATCAAAATGGCCCAGGGACTGACGACCAATATTGAGGGCGGGCCGGCGTGAGCCGGGCGCCGCCAAGCCCGACCGCCCAGGGCAACGCCCTGGGCGGCTATGGACGCCCCTGGGCGTTTGTTGACTGTTGACGGCGCCCGAACTCAATGGCATAACCCCGCGTTGATACGCAGTTCGCCCGGGGGGCGGGGGGAAATGCCATGAACCGGGGTCTCTGGGTGGGTGTCGTGCTGCTCGTGGTCGGGTGTTCGGTCAAGAAATACTACACCCCGCCCCCGGAGCAACTTCCGCAGCCGGCGGACGCGAACGGGGTGCGGGTCGTCATCGAGGATGCCCGACCGGAACAGGAGCGCCAGCCGTTCACCGGTCCGGTCTGCCTGTACCACCCGAGCCGGGTCAAACCGAACCCGTGGGACCAGCTGGTGAACGAGACCCGGGCCGTCGCCGCGGCGATGCCCGAGAAACCGGAGAAGGTGGAGATCGTCGTCACCTCGTTCCGGCTGGTGCAGAAAGACGACCTGTTGGCGAAGAAAGCCGCCACCGTCGGTCGCCCGATGGTGGCCAACCCGGTCCGGCAGTCGGGCCCGCCCGACCCAACTGCCTCCGGCCAGAATAGCTCGCCGGCCGGGTCGGATACCGGGCCCGGGAAGGACTCCTTGCTCTGGGGCTTCCTCGACGGCCATCCGACCGGGGCGAGCTGCGCGGTGCGGGCGACCGTGCGGTTCATCTATCCCGGCGGGCGGGACCAGCGGGTGAACGTGGACCGCATCGCCGCCGGACAGAACCTGTCCGGGACGAAATACTACGGCGACGCTCTCGAGGATGCTGCAAAGTCGGTGGTTCGGCAGTACGGCATTCAGCTCCGGCAGGGCGTCGGCCTACAACCCGGCGGGTGATTGACGCGAACGAGATCGGGGGTCGGATATGGGCTTCTATTACGACGACCGCACCGTCCCCGCCATCCGTACCCAGCTCCCGGGGCCGCAGGCCGCGGCCCTGCTTGCCCGCGATGCCGAGTTCGTTTCCCCCTCATACACCCGCGTCTACCCGCTGGTCGTGGCGCGGGGCAGCGGGGCGGTCATTGAAGACGTGGACGGTAACCTGTTCCTCGACTTTACCGCCGGGATCGCGGTGACCGCGACCGGGCACTGCCACCCCGAGGTCGTCGCCGCGATCAAGGACCAGGCCGACACGCTGCTCCACATGAGCGGCACCGACTTCTACTACCGCCCGCAGATCGATCTCGCCGAGCGGCTGGCGAAGGTCGCGCCCGGCCCGTCGCCGAAGCGGGTGTTTTTCACGAACAGCGGGGCCGAGGCCGTCGAGGCGGCCCTGAAACTCGCCCGGTGGCACACGAAGCGGAACCGGGTGGTCGCGTTCTTCGGGGCGTTCCACGGTCGGACCTACGGCGCGATGTCGCTGAGCGGCTCGAAGCTCGTCCACCGCCGCGGGTTCTCGCCGCTCGTGCCGGACATCCACCACGTCGAGTTCCCTAAGAATTGCGGATTGCGTTTTGCGGATTGCGGAACGGAAAACCAGAAGCAGGCCGTATCTGGAATCCGCAATCCGCAATCCGCAATCCGCAATTGTCAGCTCGTCGCCGACATCGAGGACAAGATCTTCCACCGGACCGCCCCGCCGGAAGAGGTCGCCGCGATCTTCATCGAGCCGATCCAGGGGGAAGGAGGGTATCACCCCGTCCCGCCCGGATGCATGACGGCCCTGCGGGAACTGTGCGACCGGCACGGTATCCTGCTCGTGGCCGACGAGGTGCAGTCCGGCATGGGGCGGACCGGGAAGATGTTCGCGGTCGAGCACTACGGGGTCGAACCCGACATCGTCTGCACCGCGAAGGGGATCGCGAGCGGGATGCCCCTCGGCGCGATCATCGCCAAGGCGGACGTCATGGACTGGCCGAGCGGGAGCCACGCCAGCACGTTCGGCGGGAACCCGGTGTCGTGCCGGGCCGCCCTCGCCACCATCGACCTGATCGAACGCGAATACATGGCGAACGCCGCGGACCGGGGCGACCAGCTCCGGGCGGGGCTGCGGAAGCTGGCCGGCCGGCACCCGTGTCTCGCCCACGTCCGCGGGCTCGGGCTGATGACCGCCGTCGACGTCATGAACCCCGCCGACCCGAAGGACTTCTCGCCGGCGTTGCGGGAACAGGTCGTCCAGACCGCGTTCCGCCGTGGCCTCTTGTTGCTCGGATGCGGGGAGAGCGCGATCCGCTTTTGCCCGCCACTGTGCGTCACCGCCGGGGAGGTCGAAACCGCGCTCCGCATATTCGGCGACGTCCTCGGCGGGGTCGAGGCGAAGGCCGACCGGTTCCCGGGGCTCGCCGACCATCCGGTGCCGGAGTCGTCCCCGGCCGGGGCGTGAATATCCCCCTGGGAGTGCGGCCGAGACGGCCGCGCTCCCAGCTGTGTAGGGTGGGCACCGCCCACCTCTGGCCTCAGGTCTTGGTGGGCAGTGCCCACTACATGAGAACCGTCCGGAATCGGGAGGCGAACCCAATAGCCCCGCCGGTCCGGTTTGACGCCCGCCCGGTTATCGGGTAAACCTACCCCGTCCCGGGGCCGGAGAGTCGCCCCGGCTTTGCTATCTTCGCACGGCCGCGGGGTACGGATGTCCACATTACTCGTCACCGGCGGGTGCGGGTTCATCGGGTCGAACTTCATCCGCCATCTACTCGCCACAGATCGCGCCGTCTCGGTCATCAACTTCGATTGCCTGACTTACGCCGGCAACCTCGCCAACCTCGCCGACGTGGTCGACCACCCGCGGTACCGGTTCGTGAAGGGCGACATCACCGACCGCGAACAGGTCCGGGCGGCGCTCCGGCTGGGCGTCACGGACGTCATCAACTTCGCGGCCGAGAGCCACGTCGACCGCAGTATCCAGGACTCCGGCCCGTTCGTCCGGACGAACGTGATCGGTACGCAGGTCCTGCTCGACGCCGCCCGCGAGGGTGGGGTGAAAAAGTACGTCCAGGTGTCGACCGACGAGGTCTACGGCAGCCTCGGGGCGGACGGGTTCTTCACGGAAGCCACCCCGCTCCACCCGAACAGCCCGTACTCGGCGAGCAAGGCCGGGGCGGACCTCCTGGTGCAGGCGTACGAGCACACCTTCGGCCTGCCGGCGGTGATCACCCGGTGCTCGAACAACTACGGCCCGTACCAGTTCCCCGAAAAGCTGATCCCGCTGTTCGTGACGAACCTCGTCCGGGACGAACCGGTCCCGGTGTACGGCGACGGGCAGCAGGTCCGGGACTGGATCCACGTCCTCGACCACTGTACCGGGGTGGAGGCGGCGTGGCGGCGGGGGAAGCCTGGCGAGGTCTACAACTTCGGCGGGAGGTGCGAGAAGACCAACCTCGACCTGACCCTCACCCTGCTCGACCTGCTCGGCAAGCCGCGGACCCTGATCCGGTACGTGAAGGACCGGCCGGGGCACGACCGGCGGTACGCGATCGACTGCGCCAAGGCCGAGCGGGAGCTCGGGTGGGCCCGGCAGACGACCTTCGACCAAGGCCTGCTGGAGACGATCAACTGGTACAAGGCGAACGCCACGTGGATCGCCGGGATCAAGACCAAGGACTACCTGACCTATTACGAGAACCAGTATGACCGGCTGCAATAGCCGCAAGTCATAAGGTCGTAAAGTCATAAGGTTAGGACCAGACAATCGAACAGTAGTTCGATTATGACATTACGACTCAATGCCTCGACTTGAGGACTCCGATCATGGCGATCCGTGGTGTGATCCTGGCGGGCGGGAAGGGAACCCGCATGGGCGAACTGACCAAGGTGACTAACAAGCACCTGCTCCCGGTCGGCCCGTGGCCGATGGTATACCACCCGCTCAAGAAACTGGTCGGGGCGGGGCTGCAGGAGATCCTGCTGGTCTCCGGGACCGACCACATGGGCGACTTCGTCGAACTGCTCGGGTCGGGCAAGGACCACAACTGCCGGCTCACCTACCGGGTGCAGGACGAGGCCGGTGGGATCGCCCAGGCGCTCGGGCTGGCCGAACACTTCTGCATGGGCAGTCGGTCGTGCGTGCTACTCGGGGATAACATCTTCCGCGACCCGCTCGTCCCCCTGCTGGAGAAGGCGAACAGCCGGCCGGACTGGGCCTGGATCGGGCTCAAACAGGTCCCGGACCCCGGGCGGTACGGGGTCGCCGAGCTCAAGGGCGAGCGGGTGGTCGGGATCGAAGAAAAGCCGGCCGAGCCCAAGAGCGATCTGGCGGTGGTCGGGATCTACATCTACCCGCCGGACGTGTTCGGGCTGATCAAGACGCTCAAACCGAGCAAACGAGGGGAGCTCGAGATCACCGACGTGAACAACCACTACCTGAGCCAGGGGCGCATGGGGTGCAGCGTCCTCGACGGGTACTGGACCGACGCCGGGACGCTCGACTCCCTCGACTACGCGAACGAACTCACGCGGAAAGACCCGCCGCGGTTTTAGCCCGGAATTCTCTCCGCGGAGCCCACAGAGATCGCAGTGGAAAGGCCGGAGAGAAGTTCGGACACGAGTGTGTGATCCCTCGTGCGGAGGAGCCCCGCCCCCGTTCTTCGAACTCCGGCCCGGATTCTCCTCTGCGTCCTCCGCGCTCTCCGCGGTGAGAAATCCGGGTTAGGTGAGGTGGTGATTTGGTCTCTTTCGCCCTCGCCCGGCCGGGTCGACACGACATCGCCGCCGACAATCTTGTTCTGACGAAATCCTCGAACAATCGATGGGTCTGGATTCCAGCCTGAAAGGCTGGGACAGCATAGCCAGGACAACGCCCTGGGTTCCTGAGCCTCTCCCCCCACCACCGCGTCTGTTACGGATTCCGCATACAGGGAACGTCCGCCCGCGGATTCTCCTGCGGTGGACATAAACGAGAATGACCAGCACCGCCAAATCTCATTACATCGGCTTTCCGGGCCACGTATCTTGAGCAATTTTGGGCCGCTTTTAATCTTTCATCTTCTTTCCCGATTTCGACTTCGGCCGCGCAACCTCCACCAAGGTTGGGCATTCCCCCTGCGAACCCAGGACGCCGGAAACCGGATCAACCAGTCTGGCCGCGAGCTACCTTGCACGGCCAGAACGGAGGCGGTATACCCCAGCGACCCAGGTTACCGGAACACCCGGAGTTGATGCGGCCGCCTGATCGGCCGCGGATCACCGCCCATAGGACGCGGCGGTTCAGGAGGGGGACGGAGCCGTGCTACAGAAGAGACTCGATCAGGACATCGAGGAGCGTACCGACACCAGCGGCACCCTTGTCGCGCTGGAGACTGCCCGGTCCGCGTCCGCGTCCGCAACGACGGGCGTCCGCGGGAAGAAGGACGAGCCGAAGGAGGAGGAGAAGATCTCCCTCTTCTGGCGGGTGTTCGGGGGGACCATCCTGAGCATCGTCGCGCTCGTCGTCATCACCCTCTACAACAACATCGCGACCACGATCAGCGAGCTCCGGAGCGACCTGAGCCGCGAGCGGGAGGCCCGGGCCGGGCTGGCGAAGAAGGACGAGATGGACACCCGGAGCAAGGCCCAGTACGACCGCATCCGGGTCGTCGAAGGGTACAAGGCGGACATCGAGGCGGTCAAGGAGCGGGTGACGGCCAACGGGGCGGCCGTCGAGGTGGTTCGGAAGGACCTCGGTGCGTCCATCGACGTCCTGAAGAAGGACACGGCCGGGATCGACGTCCTCAAAGAACGGGTGACCGCGGTCGAGGCGGTGAAGAAGGAACTCGCCGGGGTCGACGTGCTCAAGGAGAAGCTCGCCGGCCTGACGGCCGACCTCAAGACGGCCCGGGAAGAAGTGCAGAAGGCCCAGCAGGAGTTGGAAAAGAACAAGGCCGCCGACCTGGAGCGGAAGTCCGCCCATGACGCGCAGGCGAAGCAGCTGGACGAGACGATCAAGGACCTCCAGAAGAACGTCCAGGCCAGTCGGGAGAAGATCGCCCGGCTGGAAGGCGCCCGCCCGGAATCGACCTCCGCCCCGGCGGGCCGGTCCAAGGCCGATCCCCCGAAGGGGGACGAGTGACGGCGACGGCCGTCGCCCTCGCCCGAGTCGTCTTCACCGGTGCGTGCCACAACCGGCCATCCGCCCCGCGGGTGGCCGGTTCTTTTCCCGCCCGCTGGCCGCACTCGTACAATTAACGACATGGAACGGCTCAACAAATACCTGGCCCACGCGGGCATCGGCTCCCGCCGCCACTGCGACGCCCTGATCGCCGCCGGGCGGGTCAAGGTGGACGGGGTCAAGGTCTCCGACATGGGGCTGAAGATCGACCCGGGGGCCCGCAAGGTTTCGGTGGACGACCACCCGGTCAAGTCCGAGAAGCCGGTCTACTGGGTCGTGAACAAGCCCGTCGGGTATCTGAGCACCAACGACGACCCGGCCGGCCGCCCGCGGGCGGTCGACCTGCTCCCGCACGTGGAGCAGCGGGTGTACACGGTCGGGCGGCTCGACGAGGCGAGCGAAGGCCTGCTGCTCATGACGAACGACGGCGAACTCGCGTTCCAACTCATGCACCCGCGGTACGGCGTCCCGAAAACGTACCTCGTGCTCGTCGCCGGAAAGCCGACGGCCGACGACCTCCAGAAGCTCCTCGACGGGGTCTGGCTGAGCGACGGGAAGGTGCGGGCGAAGAGCGTCCGGCGGATGAAGCCGCAGGGGAACAGCACCTGGCTGCGGGTCGAGTTGACCGAAGGGAAGAACCGCGAGATCCGCCGGATGCTGGCCCAGCTCGGGCACAAGGTCATGAAGCTCCGGCGGGTGGCGATCGGGACGGTCAAACTCGACCGCCTTCCGAAGGGCAAGGCCCGCCGGCTCAGTGAGACGGAACTCACCGCCCTCCGCGCGTGGGTGGCCACCGCCCAGGAGAAGATCTCGAAGGCCCGGCAGCGGGCCGCCGACCAGCCGGCCCGCAACCGTCCGGTGGCGAACGATCACGGCAACCCAAGACCGACGCAAAAGCGGTGACCCAAAGTCCGTCTCGGTTCGTCCCCGTTGTGCCCGCCCGCGGCTCCCCCGGTCTTCCCGATGTACCACCGCACCGCCCGCGTCGCCGAACACGTCCGTCTCGCCGACCGCACCTACCGCGTCCGTCTCGACTGCCCCGACCTCGCCGCCGCGATCCGCCCCGGGCAGTTCGTCATGCTCCGCCTGCCGAACACGTCGGACCCGCTCCTCGGCCGCCCGTTCGCCCTGTACGACACGGTCCTCGACGCCGCCGGCCGGCCGGTCGGGGTCGACGTGGTTTACCTCGTCGTCGGGAAGATGACCGGCCGACTGGCGGACGTGACCTCCGGCACCTCGCTCGAAGTCTGGGGCCCGCTCGGGAAGCCGTTCCTCGACGTTGGCGCCCCGGATCACGTGAGGCTGGTCGCGGGCGGGATCGGGCAGACGCCGTTCCTCGCGTTCGCCCGCGAGCTCCTGGGCACGCGGGGGTTCGGCGGCGACGCCCCGCGGAAGCGGGCTGCGAAAGTGACGCTTTACTACGGAGTGCGGACCGCCGCTCTTGCAGCGGGCGTCGAAGACTTCCGCGCGGCGGGCGTGGACGTCCATCTGGCGAGCGACGACGGTAGCGTGGGGTTCCGCGGGTACGTCACCCAACTTCTGGAGTCGCACGGGACGGGCGGGCCGCTCGTCGGGTGCGGGCCTGAGCCGATGCTTCACTCGCTCGCCAGGCTGGCGACGGCCTGGGACGTGCCGTGCCAGGTCTCGCTCGAAACCCCGATGGCCTGTGGGGTCGGCGCCTGTTTCAGTTGCGTGGCGAGGGTGAAGACCGCGGACGGCGGATGGGACTACAAGCGGGTCTGCGTGGACGGCCCGGCGTTCGACGCCGCCGGACTCGTGTGGGATTAACGCGCGGGATGCCGCAAGCCGAACGAAGAGCGGAGACACATCCCGGGAAAAAGGGAACCGGTTTTGTTCCTCTTTCGTGGCACCGGTCTCCTGACCGGTGGAGGCACCCAGGTTCGGGAACCGATGTCACCGAGAGAACTCGGCTCCTCTCTCGGAGGGTCTTCTTTTGGGGAATCGGTCTCCGACCTGTGTACCTGCACCGGTCAGGAGACCGGTGCCACAAAAGAAGAATCCCCGAGAGACCGGCCGGCGGTTCCTCTGGAAACACGCCCCCGCCCGTGAGCATCCTTGCGCGGGCGGGGGCACGGCCGGGCTTCCGTGCCCGGCCGGTGGTTCGATCTCGTTACCGATCGGCCTTGGTCGACCAGGGCCGGCCGAGGTGAGGGCGCGGCGTTGATCCCACATCCCGGCGGACGTGTCCCGCGGAGGGACTCTGGCCGTCGTCCGATCCGACCACCCGGAGGAAGGGGAGCAGAACAATATCGCCGTCCATGGCGAATCGCGCATCCTGCGTGCGTCGCGCGTTCTGCTGCCCCGCCCGGGCCGTCTCGAACCGGACTCGTTCCCAGAGCCGGCGGACCTCACTGCTCCGCGGGCACAGGAACCGGGCCTTCTGCAATACCCGGCGGGCGGTCCGTGCCCGCCCGGCCTCGATCAACCCGTCGACCACGACCCGCAACACGGGGATTTTGTCCCCGGCGGCGGCCGCCGCCGCGAGCAGTTCCCGCACGCCCTTCTTGACCCGATCGCACCGGACCGCAGCCCGGCCGAACGCCGCCCGGTACAGGGCGTTTTCGGGCTCCGCCCCGCTCGCCCGCCGGAAGTTGACAGCCGCCCGGCGGTCGTCCCCGTCCGGGTCCCGCTCGGACGCGAGCCCGGCGAGGTAATACGTCCGCGCGTGCGCCGGCTCCAGCGCCGCCGCCGCCCGGAGGTGCCGGCGGGCCTCTACGTATCGCTCGGACTCGATCAGTAACTCGGCCGCCAACCGCCGTGCGTCCGCTGCCACGGCGACCGGCAGGTCTGGCCGGGACAGGATCTGGGTCGCTTGCGCGAGGGCTTCGACCCTCCGGCCGTTCCTGGCGAGCGACCGGGTGGCCGTCCAGCCGCCGTGGATCAAAGTGAGCATCCTGCTCATAGCACTGCCTCCTGCAGTGTTTCGTGACGAGCTCACGGTGTAAGTCAGGGCAAACTATACCGAGTGTACCGCCTGCTGCAAGCCTAAAACCCGTGCCATTCAAAGTCGGAAAATACAGGAAATCGCTTCTCGTCACGACGCCTTCCTCCGCCTCCTCCGATCAGCTCAAGTAGGACCGCGGCCTCCGCCGATCTTCGGCGGAGGGGGAAGGAACCGGCTCGTACCCGTGGCCCGCGGGGAGGTCTTGGCGTGGACTGGTCTCACTTCGGCACGACCCGCCGCCCGTTCCGACCGGCGGTGGATACGGGGGCGTATTTCCCGGCCGCGGCCCACGAGGCTGCCCTCGCCGCGGTCGCCGCCGCGTTCGCCCGTTGCGACCCGGCCGCGTTGATCGACGGTCCGCCCGGGGTCGGTAAAAGTCTTGTCGGCCGGCGGTGGCTCGAACAGCTCCCGTCCGACGTCCTTCGGGTGGTGCTACCGAACGTCACGGCCGTCGGGCCGGCCGACCTCCTCCAGGCGGTCCTCTTCGATCTGAACCTGCCGTATCAAGGACTATCCGAGCAAGAACTGCGGCTGGCAGTCTCCGCGCAGCTGTTGGGGGCCGCCGGCACCGGGCACCCGATGGTGGTGCTGGTCGACGAGGCCCAGCACCTGGGCCCCGCCGCGCTCGAAGAGCTCCGGCTGCTCGGGAACATCGAGATCGGCGATCGGTCGGCTCTGTTCCTCCTGCTCGTCGCCCAGCCTGCCCTGCGCGACGCCTTGGCCCGGCCGGGGAGCGAGACCATCGCCCAGCGGGTCGGTGCCCGGTGCCGCCTGGAGCCGTTCTCGCCGGATGAGTCGGAAGCGTACCTGCGCCACCAGATCAAGACCGCCGGCGGAGACCCCGCGCGGGTGTTCGACCCCGAGGCGGTCGCGCTGATCGCCGGCGCGTGCGGCGGGGTGGCGCGGGTGTTGAACCGGGTGGCCGGTCTGGCGGCCGAACTGGCCGCCGGGGCGGCCGCCGAGGTGGTCGACGTCGAGGCCGTCCTGGAGGCCCTCGCCCGGCTCGGCCTGGCGGCCCCCGGGGCGGAGGAATCGGGCGAACCCGTCATACTGTGGCACCCGAACCAATCGGCCGAACCGGCCCGGCCGGCGCGGGGGAAGGGGGGGACGGCCCGCCCTTCGGGGAGTGGCGATCAACCCCGGGCCGCCCGGGGGTCGAAGCAGAAGTCGGCGCGGAAGCGGTCGGCGTGACGGGGCGAGCCCCGCACACCGGCCCGCGAATCGGGGGCACGGAATGAGCCGGATGTTCAACGCACTGAGTGGGGGATCGTCGGCCCGGCCGTCGGGCGGGCCGGAGCCGGTGGGCACCGCCCCGTGGGCGGCCGGACGGACGTCCGCGGCGGCCACCGTCGAGCCGCCCGTTGTTGGGGAAGGATACCTGACGGGTGATGCTCCTTTCGTGGAAGTGGGCGGGCCGGGCGGCCCGGTGTTCTCCGCGGGCCCGGCCGTCGTCAAGCTACCCCCTCTCAAGACGGCCGAAGGCACGCAACCGGCCGTCGCGGCTGCCGTGCTCCCGGCGGACCCGCCGGCCGTTTCCCGCGCCCCCGCCGCCCCGGCTCAACCTGCGGGACGGACGTACCCCCGGCTCGCTGGGGACCCGACGTACCTGTCGGTCACCTTCCACGACCTGACCGACCGGCCCCGGACCAAGATCGGCGTTGAGGGCCCGGACCCCGGGCTGGTCGCCCTTCATTTCCCCGATCATCCCGTGAGCGGAGAGTACCGGACCCTTCGGGACGAGGTCCGGACCCAGCTGCCCGACCCGACCCCGCACGTCCTCCTGTTCACCGCCGCGGCCGGCGCGGCGGGTACGACCACGGTCCTGTTGAACCTCGCGGTGACGATCGCCCGGGAGGCCGGCCCACGGGTGCTGGTTGTCGACGCGAACCTGGACCGCCCGGCGGTGGCCCAGCGCTTCGCCCTCAAGAAGGCGGTCCCGGGGTTGGCGGAGGTACTCGCCCAGCAGGTTCCGCTCGCGTGGGCGGTCCAGCCGTCGGCGGTTCCGAACCTCCAGCTGTTACCCGCCGGCGGGGCGACGGCCGGGGTCGCGGCCACCCTGAGCCAGGACCTGCCCAAACTGGTGGACCAGTTGCGGCAGTGGTACGACTGGGTGCTGGTCGACGGCGGGGTGTGGGGAGCGATCCCGGAGCGGGATGCCGTCTGCCCGACGGCCGACGCGATCTACCTGGTGACCCGGGCGGCGGACGTGGACCGGTCCGAGTTCGCCGGCCTCCGGGGGTGGGTGCGGGAGCTCGGCGGGCTGCTCCGCGGGTACATCACCACGCGGACGTGACTCGGGCGAGCGGGGTGTCAAGCCCCGGAGCCGGCGATGCTCACCGTTCACCCTTCGGCGGATGACGCCTGCCAGTTTCATTTCGTTTGAATGATCCCGGCCTGTCGTGTGAGCTATGGACGAACCCGCGAGCGAGTTCGACGGGCCGTGGAAGGAAGCCCTGGAATGGTATTTCGAGCCGTTCCTGGCGTTCTTCTTCCCAGTGGTCCACGCCGACATCGACTGGTCCCGCGGGTATGAGTTCCTGGACAAGGAATTGCAGAAGATCGCCCCGGAGGCGGAAGCCGGCCGGGGGACGGTGGACAAGCTGGTCAAGGTGTGGACGCGAGACGGCGAGGAAACCTGGGTGTTCGTCCACGTCGAGGTCCAGAGCCAGTACGACGTGGGCTTCCCCCGGCGCATGTATGTATACAACCACCGGCTCGAAGACCGGTACGGGCGGATGCCGGTGAGCCTGGCGATCCTCGGAGACGACGGCCCGGAATGGCGGCCGGCGTCGTTCCAGATGGGGCGATGGGGGTGTGAGGTCTTCTTCACCTTTCCTGCGATCAAGCTGTTAGACTACAGGGGCCGGGAGGAGGTTCTGGAACGGGACTCGAACCCGTTCGCGGCGGTGACACTGGCCCACCTGAAGACGCTCGAGACGCGCGGCGACGTGGCCGCCCGGCAGGAGTGGAAGGTGCGACTGGTGAAGGGTCTCTACGAGCGTGGACTGAACCGGGAGCAGATCCTCCGGCTATTCCGCTTGATCGACTGGATAATGACCCTGCCGCCGGTGTCCGAGAATCGCTTCCGGGAGGAAGTGGATCGGTTCGAGAAGGAGAGAGACGTGCCATTCATTGCACCCATCGAGCGAATCTGGCTAGAAGAGGGCCGGGCCGAGGGCCGGGCTGAGATGATCGCCACCGTATACTCGGGGATCGAGTTGGGGTTGAAGTACCGGTTCGGTCAGTCCGGTCTCGACCTCATGCCCCGGGTCCGGGCCTCGAACGATCCGGTTTTTCTGGCAACCTTCCTCAGAGCGATCGAGACCGCCCCGGACCTCGACACCCTCCGCGGCCTGCTTCCGGAGTAACACTAACATCAAGCCCTCTGTCGCCTGGCAGGAAACCGTGGGGCAACACCCCAGGACCCGAGCCCGGGCGAGTTGACATTCCCTCCCGCCTATTCCTTTCCCATCAGCTCTTTGACCAACCCGGCGACGAGTTCGGGCTTCTTCTGGGCGAGGATGTGGTCGATCCGCGCCTGCGGGACGCCGAGCTTCTGCATGCAGGCGGCGGTCGATTGCCAGAGCTTTTCCTGCTTCTTCCCTTCGGCGAGGTAGAGATCGGCCACCAGTTCCGAAAGCCGCTGGAGTGAGATCTGGTCGATGTTCTGGTAATACCGCTTGATGATCTTCTGCTGGTGCTTGGTGTAGTCGTCCATTCCCATCGGCTGGTCCTCTGTCGGGTCCACACCCGGGTCGTCCTCACGAACCCGGGTGCGGGTCGTGCGTTTAGCAAAGTCGATCCCGGGGCGGGCGTCAATCCGAGTCGGGACCGGATTCCCACTCTGGCGGCCCGGCCGCCCACTTCATACCTTCACCGACGGCCAACTCCTCTCCCCCCGTTCGCACCCCCTCCGTCCGGGCGACCCGATGCGTGCCGTCCTGCAGCGTGTCCGCCGGGCGACGGTTACCGTCGACGGCGAGATCATCGGAGAGATCGGGGCCGGGTGGCTGGTGCTCCTCGGCATCGCCCCCGGGGACACGCGGACCGAAGTGGACTGGCTCGCCGACAAGGTCGCGAACTTGCGGGCGTTCGCTGACGACGCCGGTAAAATGAACCGGTCGGTCCTGGACGTCGGCGGGGCGGTACTGGTGGTCAGCCAGTTCACGCTTTACGGCGACTGCCGGAAGGGCCGACGGCCGAGTTTCACCGGTGCCGCCCAGCCGGTCGTCGCGGAACCGCTGTGCGAGGCGTTCGGGACGGCCCTGAAGGCTCTCGGGGTGCCGGTCGCGACCGGCCGCTTCGCCGCCGACATGCAGGTGGACCTGCTCAACGACGGGCCGGTGACGTTCGTGCTGGAAACGAGCGCCGGGGCGGAATAAACACGAAATCTTCGGGGAACGCAGTACCGACAGGGTCTGGGTCGTTGACGGAGCCGGGCGGGTGGCCTACCATCCTGCTTGTTCCGCTCCGGCTACACCATAAGGGGCATTACCGTGGATCGTCGTCGCTTTCTTACCGCGTCTGCGGGTATCGCGGGCGGGTCCATATTCGGGTGTGGCGGGTGCGGGTCGGGCGGGGAGAACGTCATCAAGATCGTCTCCAGCATGCCCCGGACCGGGTCGGCCCGGGGACAGACGGACACGATCTTCAACGGCATCAAGATGGCAATCGAGGAATACGGCGGACAGATCGCGGGGATGAAGATCGTGTACCTGGACTGGGACGACGCCGACGCCTCGTCCCAGTCGTGGACCTCGGAGCTCGAGAAGGCCAACGCGACGAAGGCGATCGCCGACCCGGACGTGGTGGCCTACATCGGGCCGTACAACTCCGGGGCGGCCAAGGTTTCGATGCCCCTCCTGAACGAAGAGGGCCTGTTGCAGGTGTCCCCGGCGGTCACCCACACCGGCCTGACCAAGAAGGTCCCCGGGGGCGACCCGACCGAACCAGGCGTCTACCGGCCGAGCGGGAAAGTCACCTTCGGCCGGGTCTGCCCGGCCGATGACACTCAGGGTCCGCTTGCGGCCGACTTCGCCAAGGACGAACTCAAGGCGAAGACGGTGTTCGTCATGGACGACAAGGAGCTTTACGGTCAGGGGGTCGCGGGGCTTTTCGAGCGGCGCTGCAAGGAACTCGGGTTGGACATCCTGGGGCACGAGAGCATCAACGTCAAGCAGAACGAGTTCGGCGCCCTGATGACCACCGTCAAGGGCAAGAACCCGGACGTGGTGTATTTCGGCGGAACGACCCAGAGCAAGGGGGGGCAGATCGCCAAGGACATGAAAAACGTCGGCCTGACGTGCCCGCTGGTCGTCCCGGACGGGTGTTACGAGCTGGCGTTCATCACCTCCGCCGGCGAGGAGAACCTGAAGAACTGCTACGTGACGATGGGCGGCATCGACCCGTCGAAACTGACCGGCTCCGGGGCCGAGTTCGTCAAGAAGTACAAGGAGAAGTTCGGCAACGACCCGGAGGCGTACGCGGTCTACGGGTACGAGGCGGCGAAGGTCGTTCTGGAGGCGATCAAGAAGGTGGGGAAGAAGGACCGGGCCGAGATCCTCAAGACGACGCTGGCGACCAAGGACTTCGACAAGGGCGCGCTCGGCAAGTGGGGGTTCGACGAGAACGGCGATACCACACTCCAGAACATGACCATCAGCAAGGTCGAGGGCGGGAAATTCAAGCCGGTGAAGATCGTCGACCGGAAGTGACTGGCCGGTGGTCCCCGGCTGCACGGGCGGCTCGTCCGCCCGTGTGCCGTTAATGAGGGAGTCGTTGGTTACCAGCTCCGGAGGTGCGGAGCCCACGGGCCGCAGACCCAGATAGAGAAATCGAGCGCAACCCCGGATGACCTCTCCTCGCCTCTCGTTCTCGGAATCCGCAGTGGCCCAGTAGTTAAACCATCCGGATCTCTGATGACTGAGTTCTGTCAATTTGTCCTGATCGGGTTGGTCACCGGGTCGCTGTACGCCTTGATCGCCCTCGGGTACACGATGGTCTACGGGATCATCGAGCTGATCAACTTCGCCCACGGCGACCTGTTCATGCTCGGGTCGTTCCTGGCCCTCCAGCTCGTGATCACGATCGGGGTGGCCGCCACCCCCGGCTCCGCACCCGCCCCGCCCGCCCCATCGACCGGGGCCGCGGTCCTCGCGATCGGCCTGATGCTGGTCGCCGCCCCGGTCTTCTGCGCCGCCCTGAACGCGGTCGTGGACCGGGCCGTCTACAAGCCTGTCCGTGCCGCCCCGAAGCTCGCCGCGATCGTCTCGGCCATCGGGGTCTCCTTCATCTTCATGAACATGGGGCTCTTCTGGTTCGGCCCGGTGGACCTCAACTTCCCGAGCCTCGTACCGAACACCAACCTACTGGACGGGACCGACCTCCGGTTCACGTACAAGGACCTGATGGTGGTGGTGGTGACGATCCCGGCGATGGTGCTCCTGACCTTCTTCGTCCGGTACACGACGCTCGGGAAGGCGATGCGGGCAGCGGCCCAGGACCCGACCGCGGCCCGCCTCATGGGGATCGACGTGGACCGGGTGATCTCGGCCACGTTCGCCATCGGCGGGGCCTTGGCCGGGGTCGCGAGCGTGGTCTACGGCCTGTACTTCAACACGGTCGGCTACCAGATGGGGTTCCAGAACGGGGTGTACGCGTTCACCGCCGCCGTCCTCGGCGGGATCGGGAACATCCCCGGGGCGGTCCTCGGCGGGATCGTCATCGGGCTGGTGCGGGCGCTCGGCAGCAAATACGCCGGGGAGGAGTGGAGCGAAGCCCTCATCTTCGCCATCCTGATCATCATCCTGCTGTTCCGCCCGACGGGCATCCTCGGAGCACGTACTCGGGAGAAGGTATGACCCCGCGCGGGGTGCTCGGACATTGGCCGTGGGCAGCCCTGGTGGTGTTCTGCGCCGTCCCGTTCATCCCCGGGACTCAGGCGGCGATCTACGGTCAGCAGTTCCTTCCGCTGTTCATCTATGCCGTCCTGGCCCTCGGCCTGAACGCCGTCGTCGGGTATACCGGGCTGTTCCACCTCGGGATCGCCGCGTTCTTCGGGATTGGGGCCTACGTCACCGGCATCCTGACCGTCCCCCAGTTCCCGTTCCAGCAGAGCTTTCTGGTCGCGGTGATTTTCTCGGCCCTGGCGGCCGCCGCGGTCGGGGTACTGACCACGGCCCCGACCCTCCGGCTCCGCGGCGACTACCTCGCCCTCGTCACGATGGGGTTCGGGCTGATCGCCGTCTTCGTCATCCGCAATCTGGAGAACATCACCGCCGGGACGAAGGGGCTCAACCCGGTTTCCCCCCACCTCCTCCCGGGGATCGACGACCCGAACCTGGGAGCCCTGCGGGTCCGGCCCGGCTGGGGGGCGACGTGGCGGGCGTACCCGTACTTCTATTACCTCAGTCTGGTCGTCCTGGTCCTGACCTACCTGTTCCTCGGGTGGGTGGAGCGGTCCCGCCTCGGTCGGGCGTGGGTGGCCCTACGGGAGGACGAACTGGCCGCCGCGTGCATGGGGCTGAGCCCGGCGAGGCTGAAGCTCTCGGCGATCGCCCTGGGGGCGGGGCTCGCCGGGCTGGCCGGGGCGCTGTACGCGGTGTCGCAGCGGACCACCGCCGGCCCACAGGCCTACGATTTCAACCGCTCGATGACCGCTATCTGCTGCGTCATCCTCGGCGGCCTGGGCAACCGCCCGGGAGTCCTCCTCGGAGTGTTCCTCCTCATCGGGTACGACCAGGTTCTCACCCCGATCCTGGACAACGAGTTCCAGAAGGACTGGTACCAGCAGTTGTTCCCGGAACACATGCGGGGCAAGCAGTACCTGAAGGTGAGTGGGTGGCGGCTCGTCATTTTCGGGGCCGCCCTGATTATCATGATGCGGTTCCGGCCGGAGGGGCTGCTCCCGGAAGCCCGGCGGAAGCTCGAACTCGAGGCCGGGGATGGGGACGGGGAGATTCGGTAAATCGCCGGGCCGTCCGGTGCAGTGCGGGGGGGGCCATGTCCGTCTTGACCGTCGAGAATCTGACCCTTCGGTTCGGCGGGATTACTGCCGCGAGCCAGGTGAATCTGGTCGTGAAGGCGGGCGAAATCTTCTCGCTCATCGGCCCGAACGGGGCGGGGAAAACGACCGTCTTCAACGCGGTTACGGGGATCTACGACCCGACCGAGGGGCGGATCCTGTTCCACGGGAGACCGCTCGAGGTCCCCTTTACCTGGCGAGCGATCCTGTCCGCCGCGGTCGTGGGGTTACTCGCGGGCTTCCTTCTCGCCCTTCTCGCCGTCAACGTCGACACCTTGTGGAAGGTCGCGATCCGGGATAATTTCCGGGACCCTTCTTCGCCTTTCCCCTGGAACAATGCCATCGCCGACGCCCGGGCGTTCGTCGCCAGCCGGACCGGGGCCGCGACCGCCGGTTTCGCCACCGGGTTCGGGCTCGGGGCGGCCGGAACGCTCGTCACCTGGCGCCGGACGCGCCGGTCGCCGGACATCATCACCCGGGCAGGGATCGCCCGGACGTTCCAGAACATCCGTCTGTTCCAGGCGATGACGGTGGTCGAGAACGTTATGGTCGGGATGAATCGGGTGGGGTCTTCGAGCCTGTTGGCCACGGTTCTGAACGTCGGCCGCCACCGCCGGGAGGAGCGCGAGACCGCACGGAAGGCGGGTGAGTTACTCGCATTCGTCGGACTCGCGGGCAAGCACAACGACCTGGCCCGGAACCTCGCGTACGGGGACCAGCGGCGGCTGGAAATCGCCCGGGCGCTCGCCACCGGGCCGGAACTGCTCCTGCTCGACGAGCCGGCGGCGGGTATGAACCCGAGCGAGACCGTCGCCCTGATGCAGCTGATCCGCCAGATCCGCGACCGCGGGGTGACCGTCCTCCTGATCGAGCACCACATGAGTCTCGTGATGGGCATCTCGGACCGGGTCGCGGTGCTCGACCACGGTGTTAAAATTGCCGAGGGGACCCCGGCCGCGGTCAGCCGGGACCCGAAGGTGATCGAGGCCTACCTGGGCAAGGACGAGGGGAACTGATGCCGCCCCTGCTCGACGTCCGCGACCTGGAGGCCGGGTACGGGCCTATCAGCGTCCTGCACCAGCTCTCACTGACGGTCGAGCAGGGCGAGATCGTCGCGCTGATCGGGGCGAACGGCGCCGGCAAGACCACCACCCTCATGTGCCTGTCGGCGGTGGTGAAGGCCCGAGCTGGGCGGGTGGTGTTCGACGGGCGGGACCTGGTCGCCGGGCGAGTGCCGGCCCACGAGGTGGTCCGGCTCGGGTTGGCACAGGCCCCGGAAGGGCGGAAGATCTTTCCCCGGCTGACGGTCCTTGAGAACCTCCAGATGGGGGCCTACACCCGGACCGATCACGATGCGGTCGGAAAAGACATCGAGAAGGCGTTCGGGATGTTCCCGATCCTGCGGGACCGGCAGCACCAGGCCGGGGGCCTCCTGTCCGGGGGCCAGCAACAGATGCTCGCGATCGCCCGGGCACTGATGGCCCGGCCGAAGCTTCTCCTGCTCGACGAGCCGTCGCTAGGCCTAGCCCCGCAGATCGTGGTGCAGATCTTCGACGTGATCCGGGAACTCAACCGCCAGGGGGTGTCGGTTCTGCTCGTCGAGCAGAATGCCCGGATGGCGCTGAAGGTGGCCCACCGCGGGTACGTGCTCGAAACCGGCCGGATCACATGCACAGACAAGGCCGACGTCCTGCTCAACGACCCCCGTATCCGGGCGGCGTATCTCGGGGAATAGTCCCTGGCATCAGTCTTAAGCGAGCGGCAGGATAAGGCCGACCCGCGATTCGTTCCACCCGCTTCGTAGGGCACGCCCTGCGTGCCGGTTTTGGCCTGGCAAACCGGCACGCAGGGCGTGCCCTACAAGACGGCTCGTCCCCCGTGTCTTCGTCATTCTGCGGGTCGCTTTACATCTGCCGGACGCCTCCCAAAGTTAACCACAGAGTCACAGAGGGCACACTGAGATAGTGGTTTATCGAGAGAGATGGATCTCTCGTTCCGACTTTTATGTGCGTGGAAACACATCTTCCCCGGCTCCGCTGTATCCGGTAATCGATCCGGATCAGTATCCGGTGACGGAACACCCGGCGCCTCCCCAAGGGCGGAGGAAATCGTCGCGGTCCGCGACGATTTCCTCCGGGCTCACCCCCCGCCCGCCAACCCCCGTTACGTTCCTTCCCCCGCCTCCTCGGCGATCTTCCGGTACATCTCGAGCGCCTTGCGGAACGTCTTGTCGGCCTCGTCCCGCTCGTCCGCCTTGATCCCCGCCCCGCGGACCTTCCACAGCTGCTCGATCACCCCGACGCACCACTTCGCACTCGCCCGACTCGCCCGGATCGGCTTCCCGCCGACCAGCACATTCACCGGGTTCGTGTGCAGCTGGGGGAACTGCCGCAGGGCCACCCAGCTGCTCTGCCCGACGGGCACGTCGAACGCGATGTCGTGGGCCTTGTCGTCGGCCGGCACGTCCTTGGTCGCCACGACCTTCCCGTTCACGATCAGCTCGACCTTCCTCGTGGCGCCGACCGGGGCCGGGCCGCCGTTCGCCGTCCCGAGCGGCATGGCCGAGGCGAACGCCACCTTCGCCGTCACCTTCACGGTGCCGGGCTGAGCGAGCTTCACGTCCTCGTAGCCGGGGGCCGCGCCGTTCACGCGGAAGTCGAGGGCGTGCGCGTACCCGTCGGACACATACGACCGGCCCTGCTGGATGCCCTTGCACCACGCCCCGAAGTCGACGTGATCCACCTTCCCGAGCTGGACGTACACCCGCCCCTGCCCGACCCGGCTGCCGGTGATGCACGGGAAGTCCGTCTCCCCGCTCACCTTCAGCGGGAACCCGCAGTTCATGATGTGGTACCAGCAGTTCCACTCCGGCACCCGCTCGGTGTCCATCGCGCTGATGAAGTCGCACACCCCCATCGCACTGGTGACGCAGATCTCCTGCGCGCCGATCCCGTTCATCTCCGGGATCAGCAGGTTCGGCAGCTTGCCGGCCTGCCGGGCGTGGCTTTGGGCCAGTTCGGCGGCGCTGATCGTCCCGTCGCCGTTCGCGTCGATCGTCTCGAACGGCTCCGGCAGCGGCCACTTCGCGGCCGCCGCTTCCTCCTTGTCGACCGAGCCGTCGGCGTTCGCGTCCAGGGCCGCGAACAGCCGCTTCGCCGCCTCCTTCGGGTTCACCCCGAGCCCGTTCGCCGAGTGGGCGTACCCGGTCACCGCCCCCTGGTCCTTGCCCCACCGCATGAGCGGCGTCGTCCACGTCGGCCAGCCCTTCACCTTGGTCCCGGCCGACCCCGGGTACGTCTGGTCGCGGAGGTTCAGCAGACAGACGTGCCCGAGGGCCTGCGACCCGAACCCGCTCACCTCGACGTCGTACTTGAGGACGGTGAAC
>JAQGHQ010000447.1 GCA_028288765.1 Gemmataceae bacterium
TCGGGCCGAGGAGCGTCCCCTCGGGGTCCGGGGTGGAACCCGGCCCCGGCTGGACGGAGGACGGTGACGGCACCAGCGTGACGTCGACCGGGTCTGGATCGCGGGGTTCTGGCATGGGTAGTCTTCCGCGGGGCGGGTGAGTCGGGCCGGCGCCCCCGGGTGGGGGGGTGGGGCCGCCTCCGCCCGGGTCGGGCTCGGGCGGGGGCGGCGAGTCGGCGGGCGGGGGGCGGGGGGTGCGGGTGCCGAGGGCCAGGGTGACGGCCGACAGGAGGACCACCCCGATCCCGATCCCGCCGATCAGGAGGGCAGTCCCCCGGAGTCCCTGACTGACCCGCTCCTGGTCCCGGTCGAGCGGGCGGATGACTTCCAGCACACCGCGGACGTCGCCCACCTTCCAGTCCGTCTTGGTACTCTCCGGGTTCGTGTTGTGGCAGTCCACGCACGCCGCGGCCGTCATCCGCCGGGCGGTTGCGTACCGGAGGACCCGCTGGCCGGCCAGCTCCTCGAAGCGGTAGAACGGCTCGTCGGGGGTCGCGCGGAGCCGGGCCAGGGCGTCCCGCTCGAAGTCGTCCCGGGGGCCGCCGTCCGTGCGGTTCTTGAACGGGAAGTCGCTGTACAGCCGGACCTTGGTGCCGGTGTCGCTCCGGGCGGTGATCTGCTGGCCCAGTTCGATCGTCAGCGTGGCGGGGAACGGGACCGCCCCGGGCGTGTTCTGCCACCCCCGGCCGAGCTTCTCGCCCCCCGCCTGCCTGGCCACGAGGCCGTAGTACTTGTTCACCTCGTCGAGCGTTTCGGCCTGCTGGGCCGCCGCCTGGATGGCGGTCGACCGGACGACCGACCGGGTGAGCCAGGAGAGATACCACAGGCCGGACACCGACCCGATGGCGGCGGCGGCGAGCAGGCCGGCCGGGACCGGGTTCCGCCGGCACCACCGCCACACCCGTTCCGGGACCGGGGCCGGGCGGGCGAGGACCGATTCCCCGTTCAGGTGCCGGCGGAGGTCGTCGGCCAGCTCCTGGGCCGAGGCGTACCGCTTCCGCGGGTCCTTCTCCAGGCACTTCAGGCAGATCCGCTCCAGGTCCCGCGGGAGCTTGGGGCGGAGCCGGCCGGGCGGGACCGGGTCGTCGTGCAGGACCTGGTGGAGGGTTTCGAGCGGGGTGGCCCCGCGGAACGGGGGGCGGCCGGTGAGCATCTCGTACAGGATCGCCCCGAGGGCGTACACGTCCGCCCCCGGCCCGGCCGCCACCGCCTTCCCCGCGGCCTGTTCCGGGGCCATGTAGCTCGGGGTCCCGAGCAGGTCGCCGCTACGGGTCTGGCCGTCGTCGTCCCCGATCCGCTTCGCCAGCCCGAAGTCGGTGATCTTCGGGACGCCGTACAGGGCGGCGGCCCGACCGGCGTGCGGGTCGGTGTGCCCGCTCGCCCCGGCCGGCGGGGCGGCGAGGAGCACGTTCGCGGGCTTCAGGTCGCGGTGGACCACCCCGCACTGGTGGGCGTGGTGGACGGCCCGGGCCAGGAGCTCGACCAGGTGGGCGGCCGGGCCGGTCGGCTGCGGGGCCCCGGCGAGCTTCTGCTGGAGGGTGGTCCCCTCGATCAGCTCGAGGGCGAGGTACGGCCGCCCGGCCTCCTCCCCGACCTCGTACACCTGCACGATGTGCGGGTGCTGGACCTGGGCGACCGCGGCGGCCTCGGACCGGAACCGGGCCCGGTCGCGGGGCCCGGCCTGGTACCCGGCGAGGATCATCTTCAGGGCGACCGGCCGGTTCAGGCTGATCTGCCGGGCCCGGTACACCACCCCCATCCCGCCCCGGCCCAGCTCCCCGAGTATCTCGTACCCCGCCAGGACAACCTGGACCGGGCCGCCCGCCTGGGTCGGATCGCCGCCCACCGGCCGAGACCGCGCGGCGTCCCCCGCGGCTGCGGAAGACGCGGCCGGTACGAGGGTCGCGTCGACCGGGTCCGGGGCACGGGCCGGGGCCATACTGCGCTCCACGGGGCGGAGGTAATACCGTTACCTTTAAAGTAACCTTTCGCCCATGCGGCGGAAACCGGTTTGGGGGGTATGGGAAAGAAGTGCGGGCAGAAATGAGGACCGGCCGGCCCGGTTGGGCCGGCCGAAGGGGTCGATTGCCGGTCGCGTTATTGGGGCGTACCCGGTGGCCCGCCGGCCGCACGCACGATTGTTCCGACCTTCCGCCCCGGCCCCGCCCGCCTCCGTTCATTCCACGCCGCCGGGCGGGGCGATACACTTTCATTCTCCCGCCCGCCGTCCCGACGACCCCGGACCGACCGACATGAGCCGGATGATGCAGCAGTACCACGACGCGAAGGCCTTGCACCCGGGGATGATCGTCCTGTTCCGCAACGGCGATTTCTACGAGCTGTTCGAGGACGACGCCGAGCTCGGGTCGCGGGTGCTCGGGCTGACGCTCACCCGGCGGGACGGCACCATCCCGATGGCCGGGGTGCCGGTCCACCGGCTCGAACACTACCTCGGGCTGCTCCTGCGGGCCGGGCACCGGGTGGCGGTGTGCGAGCAGATGGAGGACCCGGACCCGAAGAAGAAGATCATCCACCGCGAGGTGAACCGGGTCGTCACCCCCGGGACGGTGACCGAGGACACCCTGCTCGACCCGCGGGCCCCGAACCACCTGGTGGCCGTCGCCCCCGGCCGCGGGAACACGTTCGGGGTCGCCTGGCTCGACCTCACCGTCGGGGCGTTCGCCGCGGCCGACGTCCCCGCCGCCCGGCTGGCCGACGAGTTCGCCAGGCTGAACCCGGCCGAGGTCCTGTTCGCCGAGACCGCCGCCCCCGCGGTCGTCCAGGCGGCCGGGAGCTCCCTGCCCCGGACCCGGTCCGCCCGCCCGGACTGGACGTTCGACCCGACCACCGCGACCGCGGCCCTGAAGTCGCACTTCCAGGTCGCCACGCTCACCGGGTTCGGGTTCGACGACGCCCAGCCGTGCCTCGTCGCCGCCGGGGCGGTCGTCATTTACCTCCAGGAAACGCTCCGCGCCAGCCTGAACCACATCCGCCGGCTCCGGCCGCACCGGCCGGACGCCCTGCTCGCGCTCGACGAGGTGACCCGCCGGAGCCTCGAACTCACCCGCACCCTCCGGGACGCCCAGCGGGAGGGGTCGCTGCTCGCGGTCCTCGACCGGACGGTCACCCCGATGGGCGCGCGGATGCTGCACGACAGCCTGCTCGCCCCGCTCACCGACGTCCCCGCGATCGCCGCCCGGCTCGACGCGGTCGAGGAGCTGTTGAAGGACCACGCCCTGCGGGGCCAGCTCCGCGACCTGCTCGAAACCTGTTCGGACATGCAGCGGCTGACCGCGCGGGTTTCGACCGCGCGGGCGAACCCGCCGGACCTGGCGAAGATCGCCATCACCCTCCGCAAGCTCCCCGCCTTCAAGGCCAAGCTGATCGGCCGGAAGGCGGCCCTGCTCGCGTCCCTGGAGCAGCGGCTGGAGCTGTGCCCGGACCTCCGCGAACTACTCGACAAGGCGCTGAAGGACGAGGTTCCGTTGTCGGCCAAGGACGGCGGCGTGATCCGCGAGGGGTACAGTCCGGAGCTCGACGAGCTGCGGAAGCTCTCGACCGAGGGGAAGAACTGGATGGCCCGGTACCAGGCCCATGAGATCACCCGGACCGGGGTCGCCAGCCTGAAGGTCGGGTTCAACGAGATTGACGGGTACTACCTGGAAGTGACCAACGCGAACCTGACCCGGGTGCCGGAGAACTACAAGCACCGCAAGACGTTGAAGAACGCGATCCGGTACTACACGGTCGAGCTCCGGGAGTACGAGGAGAAGGTGCTCTCGGCCCAGGAAAAGAGCCAGGCGCTGGAGCTCCAGCTGTTCCTCCAGCTCCGCGACCAGGTCGCCGCGCAGACCTCCCGGCTCTTGAACACGGCCGACGTGTTGGCGGCGGCGGATTTTCTGGCCGCGCTCGCGGAGCTGGCGGCGGTCCGGAACTACGTCCGGCCGGTGCTGGTGGACGAGCCGGTGCTCGACATCCGCGACGGCCGGCACCCGGTCCTGGATCAGCTGTTGCCGCCGGGCACGTTCGTCCCGAACGACGCGAAGCTGAGCCCCGAGGACGGCCTGTTCTGGCTGGTGACCGGGCCGAACATGGCGGGCAAGAGTACGTTCCTGCGGCAGGTCGCGCTGATCACCCTGATGGCTCACGTCGGCAGTTTCGTCCCGGCGAAGGCGGCGACGATCGGGGTGACGGATCGGATCTTCACCCGTGTCGGGGCGAGCGACGAGCTGGGCCGGGGGCAGAGCACGTTCATGGTCGAGATGACGGAGGCGGCGAACATCCTGAACAACGCCACGCCCCGGAGCCTGGTGATCCTCGACGAGATCGGCCGGGGGACGAGCACGTACGACGGCGTGTCGCTGGCGTGGGCGATCACGGAGTACCTGCACGACGTAGTCGGGTGCCGGTCGCTGTTCGCGACTCACTATCACGAACTCGCGCAGCTCGCCGCGAGTCTGCCCCGGCTGCGGAATTACAACGTCCACGTGCAGGAGCTCGACAAGGAGGTGATCTTCCTGCACAAGATCGGGCCGGGGAACGCGGACAAGAGCTACGGCATCCACGTCGCCAGGCTGGCCGGCGTCCCGGAGCCGGTACTGACCCGGGCCGAGGCGGTGCTGGGGACGCTGGAGTCGCGGCACCAGCTGCCGGTCGGTCGAGGACCGACCCCTCCGGCCCGTGTCCCTGGGAAGGAAGGGGGAGCCGAAATCGAGCAGCCAGAAGAACCTAACCCCCCAACCCCCTTCCCTGAAAAGGAAGGGGGAGCCGGACCCGACTCTTCCTCCCCTCCCTTCTTAGGGGAGGGGCGGGGGGAGGGGTTGCTTCCGGAACCGAAGCAAGAAGCTGGCCCGCCGCCCTCCACTTCCCACTCGGAGGAGGCGTTGCCCGAGGCCCCGCCCCGCAAGTCCCGCCGGAAGCCGACGGACGGGCCCGAGGTGGTCGAGCCGCCGGAGCGGAAGCCGAAGCGAAAGCCACAGCCGTCCGGCCCGACCCTGTTCGGCGAGAGCGCCGACCCGCCGTTCTGATACATGAACCCGATGAGGCGGTCACATTTTCGGCGGCGGCCTGACCCGCGCGGCACCGACCTCAGCCGGCGAGCCGTTTCGCTCGATCGGGGTAGGTCCGGCGCGACCCGCGAGCGGGTACCCCGGCCGGACTGCCGGTGCCGCCGGGGTACCCGCTCGCGGGTC
>JAQGHQ010000450.1 GCA_028288765.1 Gemmataceae bacterium
CCAGGAGGATCAGGTCGACCGGGTGCGCGCGGAGCTGGCGGAGGGCCTCGTCGGCGGTCCCGGCGGTCACGGCCGCGTACCCGGCGCGCTCGAGCCGCCGCCGCTCGAGGAGGACGGCCCCGGGGTCGTCCTCCACCACCAGGATCGTCCCCCGGTCGCACGCAACAGGATGGGTCAGTTCCGCCGTCATCGGCTCAGCCCCCCAGGTCGTTTTCCCGCGGCACCTTGACGATCGACAGGAACAGCCCGAGCCGCTTGATCGCCTCGACGAACTCCTCGTACGCGACCGGCTTGGTGACGTACACGCTGCACCCGAGTTCGTAGCACCGCTGGACCTCTCGGGGGTCGTCCGTGGTGGTCAGCATGATGACCGGGACGTTCGCGTGGTCGGGTTCGCCCCGGATCTGGCGGAGGACCTCGACCCCGTCCACCCGGGGCATGTTGATGTCCAGCAGGAGGAGGAGCGGGCGGTCCACCGGCCGGGCGGCGTACGGCCCGACCCGGCGGAGGTAGTCGAGGGCGTCCTGCCCGTCCCGGGCCCGGACCACCTCGTTCGTGATCCCCGACCGGGTGAGGTTCCGCTGGACCAGGCTGGCGTGCCCGTCGTCGTCCTCCGCGAGGAGGATGCGGATCGGCTCGGGTGTCATGTGCTCGATCTCCTGGGTCCGGTGTCCCCGGGGCGGGGCGGGGGGTCTCCCGCCGGCGGGGGTAAGGTCACGAAGAACGTACTCCCGGTGCCCGGGTCGGACTCGACCCAGATCCGGCCGAGGTGCCGGTCGACGACCCGGCGGACGATCGCGAGCCCCATCCCCTCGCCCGCCGCGACCTCCGGGTGGACTCGCTGGAAAGCCTGGAACACCTTGTGCCGGTACGCCGCCGGGATGCCCAGCCCGTTGTCCCGCACGAAGAACGTCGCCCCGCCACCGTCCCCGGGCGGGGCGGCCGTCCCGACCTCGACCCGCCCCGGCCGGGCGGGGTCCAGGTAGTTCAGGGCGTTCCCGATCAGGTTCGCGAACACCTGCTCCACGGCGGCCGGGTCGCCCCAGGCGGGCGGCAGTTCGGCCACCGCGACCGCCGCCCCCTTCCCGGCGATCGTGCCCTGGAGGGACTCGACCACCCGCCCGACCGTCGCCCCGACGTCCACCCACCGGCACTGGTAATCGACCCGCCCGACCCGGGAGAGGCGGAGGAGGGCGTCGATGATCCCGCCCAGCCGCAGGACCCCGGCCTGGATGAAGTGTAGGGCCTCGGCCGCGTCCCGGTCGAGCAATCCGGTCGCCCGGTCGCGGACGGCGGGGGGAATTCCGTCCCGGTCGACCAGGCCGCGGAGCTCCCGGCAGATGGCCCCGAGCTCCTGACTGAACCCCTGGAGGTTGACGAGCGGGGACCGGAGGTCGTGCGAGACGCTGTACACGAACAGCTCGTTCTCGTCGTTCCGCGCGGCCAGGGCCCGGTTCGCCTCGGCCAACTCCGCGGTCCGGTCCCGGACCCGCTGTTCCAGTTCGTCGTTCAGCCGGCGGACCTCGTCCTCGGCCCGCTTCCGCTCGGTCAGGTCGCGGGTGATCTTGGCGAACCCGCGGAGGGTGCCGTCGTCGGCCTGCAGGGCGGTGATCACGACGCCCGCCCAGAACATCGACCCGTCTTTCCGGACCCGCCACCCCTCCTCCTCGTACCGCCCGTCGGCGGCGGCCGCCCGCAACTCGTTCTCGGTCTTCCCGGCGGCGACGTCCCCCGGCGGGTAGAAGGCGGAGAAGTGCCGGCCGATGATCTCGTCCGCCGCGTACCCGTTGGTCCGCTGGGCCCCCTCGTTCCAGCTGGTGACCCGCCCGTCCGGGTCGAGCATGAAGATGGCGTAGTCCCGGACGCCGTTCACCAGGGTCCGGTACCGCTCCTCGCTCTGGCGGACCGCGCCATCGGCCCGCTTCCGCTCGGTCAGGTCCGTGAGCGTCGACCGGCTCCGGACGTACTTGCCGGCCGGGTCGCGGAGGGCCGATGAGTTGAGCAGGATCGGGAACGTCGTCCCGTCCCGGCGGACGACTTCGAGCTCGACGTCGGTCGCGGCCCCGTGCTCCTTCACCCGGGTGAACGTCGCCCAGTACGTTCCGAGGCTGGCCGGGCTGACCATGTCCGCGAACCGCATCCGCCCGACCACCTGTCCGGCCGGATACCCCAGCCACCGGAGCTCCGTCTGGTTCATCGCGACGACCGTCCCGTCCGCGTCGACCGAGTGGTACCCGCACGGGGCGAAATCGTACAGGTCCTGGACCTGCCGGGCGGACTCCCGGATCTGGTCCGTCGCCCGGACCAGGGCGGCGGCCATGTCCCGGAACGCCCGGTCGAGGCCGGCGATTTCGTCGCCCCCGGGGAGCGGGGGGGAGAGGTCCCGGCCGGCGGCCAGCCGGCGGGTGTTCTCCACCAGGGCGGCGAACCGCCCGCTGATCCCGCGGCGAAAGACGAACGCCAGGAGCCCGGCGAGGAGGAAGGAGGCGGCGCACCCGCCGACGAGCAACCAGTCGACCCTCCGCCGGGACGCCTCCAGCTCCTCCGCGCGGACGCGGTCGAGCCCCTCCTCCTCTTGCAAGAAGGCCCGGAGTTCGGCCCGCAGGGCGTTCATCCGCTCCTCCCCCTCCCGGGCCCGGAGCCGCTCGATCACCCGCCCGTGGGCCCCGGCCTTCAACTCCCCGACGACCTCCGCCTGCCACGCCAGCAGGTCCATCGCCTTCGACCGGACGCCCCCGGCCCTCGCGGTCTGCTCCGGGTTGTCCTCGACCAGGGCTTCCAGCCGATCCAGGTGCCCCGGGAGGACGCGGCTGACGGTATCGAAGGGGGCGGTGAATGAGGGGTCCCGGGTGGCCGCATACCCGCGGACCCCGGCCGAGGCGTCGGCCGAATCGGCCAGGATCTGCTGGGCCTGTGCGATGACCTCCTTCGAATGTCCCGCCCACTGCTGGGCCCTGGCCTGGTCCCGTTGGATCTGAAACGCAAGGCCGAGGAAGGCCAGCTGGGCGGCGGTCGGGACGGAGAGGAGGATCAGCCCTTTGACGAAGAGGGAAAGTCTCACGGCGGTCGGTCGCCTTATGCGGGGCGGCGGTCGCGGTGGTGCCTGCCGGTCGATCGGCCGGCCTCTTCCCCCGCCGGTATCGCCGCGGTACGAAGGACCCCTGCAGCTCGTCGGGCCGGTCCGGGATCGGGCCGTCCACGGGAGTGGGGTCTGCGGGCGGGTGAGCGGGTACCGGGTCGGACGGGGTTCACTCCGGGCCCCGGCGTTGGGCTACTCCGATTATGACTGTCCGGTGACGAAACACAATCCGCCGTTGGCGAAATCGCGGTAAACGCTGGGGCAATTTTCAGCCAATGGCCTGAATTCTCAGGCCCGACAGGAACGACGCCGGACACCGCCGCCCGGAAGGTCCCGCCGACGGGCGAGGGCTACCCGATCGAACCCACGACCAAGGCCGATCGCGCCGCGCGCACGAGGAGGGAGACACCCGCCGGCACCCCGAGCCACATGGCTGCCCCGGCCGCGCCGTGGAAACGGGACGATCTCGACCCCGGTGCCCCCGAACGTCAGCCCCCATATCCGGGCATCCCCGACCCGGCGGGGCAGGAGACGACGACCGCCCACCGGCATGGCGCCAGCCGGTCCTTGCCCGCGGCACCACGAGCGCGGCGGTCCGGACGGCCTCCGCGCCGGGGACCTCGGTGACGGCCCGGCAGGCGTCCGGGAAGTTAAACCCGGGTCGAAGGTGGGGTGCGACAGGACGGCCCGGCGGAACCCGGCGGCTCCGTCCGGGGGGTCGGGCCCGTCGGCCGCGTGGGCAACGACCCGGGCAAGTGGGTCGACGGCGAATTGGATTCCCGCGGTCGTGTTCCCGATGGCCGGGCGATCAGCCGTCTGGACGGTAGACTGGAAGCCGAGCCTGTCAACCCGCAATCGGCAGATTGCTATAGTTCTATATTCATACGTGCTCTGTTTAATAATGAGATGACCAGGGCTTCCGGAAATCTTCCGCCCTCATCCGAACTATGATCCGCCCATCTTCTGTCCGGTCCAAGAGATACGATACCCACCTGAGTTACCGATCTTCTAACTTTGCGGGTTGTGCTGATTTTTTGGTTGACCGGCTCAATTTCCTATCGCACGTTACTCGCGTTCGGCAGCCGTTATGGCCCCGCCTGAATCCACCCCCCACAAGACCCGCTCCGTTTCGGACCGGGCCGGCGCCGCCGGTCCGCCGGGCCGGCGTTTCCGCAAAGGGATTACCGTGACCCGCTCCCCGTTCGACAGCTACCTGTTCGAGATCAACCGGACCCCACTCTTGACCGCGGACGAGGAACGGCAACTGGCCGCCCGGATCGCCGCCGGAGACGCGACGGCCCGGGACCACCTGGCCCGGGCGAACCTGCGGCTGGTCGTCCGGCTCGCCCGGGAGTACACCGGGAAAGGGGTCCCACTGGAGGACCTGATCGCCGAAGGAAACCTGGGGCTGATGCGGGCGGTCGAGGCGTTCGACCCGGCCGCCGGGACCCGGTTCGGCACCTACGCGGCGTACTGGGTGAAGCAGAGCATCCGGGTCGCCTTGAATAAGTCCGGGCACGCCGTCCGGCTCCCCCAGTACATGGGCACGCTCCTGATCAAATGGCGGCGGACGGAGGCCGCCCTGCGGGACGAGCTCGGTCGGGACCCGGCCCCGGCCGAGGTGGCCGAGGCACTCGGGCTGACGCCGAAGCAGACCCGGGCGCTGGCCCGGGCCCAGAAAGCGGTCACGTCCGGGCGGGCCGAGAGTGGGGACAATGAGGTAAACCTGGCCGAGATGATCGCGGACAACGACCGGCCGACCCCGGAAGACCCGATCAGCGGGGCCGACGATGTCCGGGCGGCCCTCGGGTCGCTCGCCCAGTTACAGGAGCGGGAGGTGATGGTCCTCCGGCTCCGGTTCGGGCTGGACGGGGAAGAGCCGGCGACCCTCCGGGAGGTCGGGACGAAACTCGGGCTGACCCGGGAGCGGGCCCGGCAGATCGAGCAAAAGGCCCTGGCCGCCCTCCGCGAGCGGCTGGCGGCCTGAGACGGGAAGCCGGCGACGGTGTCCGGTCATCCGCCCGGTAAGGCCGCCAGCAGCCGGGCCAGTTCGTCCACGTCTGCCGGCTTCACCCGCATCTCGTCGAACCCCGACTCCCGGGCCCGTCGCCGGTCATCCTCCAGGCCGTACCCGCTGACCGCGACCAGGAACGCCCCGGCCGTGGCCGCGTCCCGCCGGAGGGCCCGGGCCACCTCGAACCCGGTCATCCCCGGGAGCCCGAGGTCGCACACCACCGCGTCCGGCCGGGCCCGCCGGGCCAGCGCGACCCCGTCCGGCCCGGTGTAGGCGACCGCCACCTCGAACCCCTTCAACTCCAGGAGCAGCCGGAGCGACTCGGCCGTGTCCCGGCCGTCCTCGATCACCACGACCCGCCGCCCGCCGGCCCGGCCGGCCGGCGGGTCTCGCGGCGCGGGCCCGGCCG
>JAQGHQ010000460.1 GCA_028288765.1 Gemmataceae bacterium
CAGGTCCGTAGCGTCGCCCGCACGGTTGTTCAGGCGGCGGGAGAACGCCGCGTCCCGTACGTCTTCGCGGGCGACGAGCTCGCCGGCCGACGCGCGGACCCGCTTCGCCTCTTCGTCGAACAACTTCTGCCGGCCGGCGAGACGGAGGAAGGTGAGCTGGTATGCGTCCGGAAGGTTCAGGGGGACGTCCGGTGGGGTGTCGAGCAGCGCGGCCCAGTCACCCTCTTCCTCGAGCAGCAGCTCGACGAGGCTGCTCCCGTTCGGCTGGCGGGGGAAGCCCGCGGCGGCCTTGCGGGCCTTGGCCCAGTCGCGGTTCGCCCGGTACAGGTGGGCGAGGACGAGGTCCGCGGCGGCCGGCTTGCGGGCCGTTTTGCGGGCGGCCTCGGCGGCAGCGGTCGCCGCCGGCAGGGTGCCCCGGAGGACCTGGAAGGCGGCGAAATCGGCCGCCCCCTCGGGGGAAGTGCCGGTGGCGTGAAGGGCCAGCAGGTCGGCGGCCTCGTCGGTCTTCCCGTCGAAGAGGAGGAGCGGGACCTCGCGGCGGAGGAGGGTGGTGAGGTGGGCGACGAGCGGGTCGCGGGTCTCGGCCGGGAGGTTCTTGAGTAGGACCGCTCGGGCCGCCGCCCGGCCGTGCCGGCCGAGTCTGAGCAGGTCGGCGAACGCGGCCTTCCGTTCCTCCGGGGCGCCGGACCGGAAGGCGGCGACCCGCCCGAGCACGTCCGGCGGGGTGTCGGGAAAGATGTACCAGCCGAACGCGTCGAGGACCTCGCCCGCCCGGCGGGCGACTTCCGGGTTCGGGCCCGCGGCGGCCTGTTCGAGCGCCGGGACCGCAGCCCGTCCCCGCCGCCAGAGTTCCCGCCCCGCCCGCTCCCGGGTCGCGAACACCGGGCTCCCGAGGTCGTGGATCAGGTCTTCGGGCGTCGCCCAGGCGGGCGGCCGGTCGTCCGTGAACCCCGGGGAAACCCGGGCGACGGCGAGACAACCGAGTATCAGAAGGGCCCACGGTACGGTTCGGACGACCCGGTTCACGCCCGGCCCCTTTCGACAGGCAGGAGTGGTCCCGACCCGTGCATCGTACCCGGCCGGCCGAAAAAACGAAACCCGGGGGCTCCCCCCCGGGTTCGCGTGTCGACCGGTCGTGGACCGGGCTTCACTTGGTCACTTCTTCTTCCTGAACAGGCGGGCGGCCCCGATGAACGGGAGGCCGAGCCCGGCCAGGGCCATCGTGGTCGGCTCCGGGACGGTCGGGCCGCCGCCGCCACCGCCGGGCGGGGCCGGGGCCAGAGTGCTGACGATGTTCCGGTCGGTGTTCCCGGTCGAGGCCTGCGGGTTCTGGGCGGTGAAATCGGTCGTGGTGCTGGTCCCGATGCTCGAGTCGAACCAGAAATTCCCGAGCCCGACCTGCCCGCTCGGGATGGTCGGCCCGTTGTACGTGAACGTGATGTCCGGCGCCAACCCGGTGTCGTGCGGGTGCAGCCCGAGCGGGGGCGGGGTGTTCAACCCGGTCGTCGCGGACCACCCGGTCGGGGCTTGGATGGAGCCGTTGACGAGCCCGTTCACGTCGTAAATGGTGAAATAGTTCCCGGACTGGAGCATCATGTTAGTCGGGAGCACGATGGAGTAGGTCCACCGGAAGTTCCCGGCGTCCGGGGTGACGGTGACCGAGGCCGGAATGATCCCGGCATTGGCCGAGCCGGAGATGGCAACGGCCGCGACGGTTGCGGCGAACAGGCGGGCGATGTAGGTCCTACGAATCATGTGGTCATACCTCCGTGAAAGGCGACTCGTTCGTCCGACCCGCGGCCAGCGGCCGCGGGTTGGGGGCGCCCGCCTCTTCCCTCCGTCCGTACCGGCGGGGCCTATCGGGTGCACGTGGGTGGCCTCTTTAGGCGAACCCGGGATTACTGTCAACCGCAGCTCGCCAGGGCGGAAGCCCGTGGGGGCGCGGGAACCGGCAGGGGCGAATACCGCGTCGGGCCGACCGGCCCGACCGCATCTAAAGCCCGGGCGAACACCGCGTTGGGCCGGCTGGGCCGGCCGCTTCTCAAGCCCGGGCGAACACCGACCGGCCCAGCCGGCCTTACTTCTTCCTGAGCAGACGGGCGAATCCGACGAGCGGGAGACCGAGCCCGGCCAGGGCCAGGGTAGCCGGTTCCGGCACCGGCGGGGGCGGGGCCACCGGGACGGGGACCGACGTCTCCGTGATGTTGTTGTCCGTCTTCCCGTCCGACGTCCGCTGGGTCTGGGCCGTGAAGAACGAGTCGGTCGCAATCTGGTACTGCGACACGGCCCAGAAGTTCCCGAGCCCGATCTGGCCGGTGTTGATCGTCTGGCCAGTGTAGGTGAACGTCAGGTTGGGGGTGGACGGGCTATCCTCCGGGTTCAGGCGGCTCGGGGTCGGCCCGGTGTTGCTGACCGCAGCGGTCCACCCGGCCGGGGCCTGGAGGGTACCCGGGACGAGCCCGCCGAAATCGTAGATCGTAAAGTAGTCCCCTGACTGAAGTTGTGACGAGCTCGGGAGGACGATCGCGTACGTCCACTGGAAGTTACCCCCCTCGGGGGTGACCTGGATCTGGACCGGCAATAGCCCGGCCGAGGCCGGGGCGGCGGTGACCAGAGCGGCGATTGAGGCGAACGCCGCGACGAGCAGCCGACGGAACATGGACTCCTCCTTGAGTCGGCCGGACGGGCCCGCGGGGTGTCACGCACGACCGCCAGGGGCAGACCGGCGGCCCGGGGTCGGATGACCGACGGGTGAGACTCCAGGTGTCCAGCCGAGAGCGATTCCGGGCCTCGAAACACGGGGCCCGGCCGGAACTGGAAGAATGGTACGCCAGAATT
>JAQGHQ010000520.1 GCA_028288765.1 Gemmataceae bacterium
GTCGTCACTCAAGACGAGGGCGGATCGGGTGGCCATCCGTGGCTCCGGAGAGAGCACTGTGTCGCACGGATTTGACCACAGAACCACGCCCCGCGCCAACCCTCATTTCCGGCCGCGTAGAGTATAAGTGGGCACCCGGCCGGCAACCGCCGCTCTCCGGCTGACCGAGGACAGGCCCCGGCGATCGCGAGGTTGGCGTTGGTGGGCTTGTTCGTCGCAACCTTCCCGGTCCAGACTTGGTCCAAGGGGCCGGCAGGCTGCCGGCCCCATGCCGCGCCGGGTGGCGCGTGCGGTTCGTCATTTCGCCACGTTGATGATGGTCGCCTGGGTGAACTCCTCGAGCCCCTCCCGGCCCATCTCGACCCCGATGCCGGACTGCTTCGCGCCGGCAAACGGTGTGTCCGGTCCGAGGTCGAGATGCTTGTTCACCCAGACCGTGCCGGCATCGATCCGGGCCGCCACCCCGAACGCCCGGTCGCGGTCCGCCGACCAGACCGAGCCGCCCAGGCCGAACTCCGTGTCGTTGGCGCGGCCGATCACGTCGTCGGTGTCCGAATACCGCAGCACCGGCAGGACCGGGCCGAACTGCTCCTCGCGGACCAGCCGGGCGTTGTCGGGGATGTCGCGGACGATGGTCGGCTGGACGAAATAGCCCTCCCCCTCGAGCACCCCGCCGCCGGCGACGACCTTGCCGTCCCGCCGGGCGCCCTCGAGGAAACCCTTCACCCGCTCGAATTGCGCCCGGTTCTGGATCGGGCCCCTCTGCGTTCCTTGCTCCAGCCCGTCGCCGACGACCGCCTCCCGCGCGAGCCGGCCCAGCTCGTCGCAGACGGCGTCGTAGATCGAATCGTGGACGTAGAGCCGCTTGATGGCGATACACGTCTGTCCGGCGTTGAACATGGCAGCGGCATAGATCTTCGGCGCCACCTCCTTCGGGTCGACGTCCCGGAGCACGATCGCCGCGTCGTTGCCGCCCAGCTCCAGGGTCAGGCGCTTCAGGGTCCCGGCGGCGCTTTGCATCACCTTCTTGCCGGTCGCGGTGGAGCCGGTGAACGCGACCTTGGCCACGTCCGGGTGGCCGGTGAGGGCGGCCCCGAGGTCGTTCTGATCGAGGATGACGTTGACGACGCCCGGCGGCAGGACCCTGGCGCAGAGTTCGCCGAACTTGAGCGTCGTCAGCGGCGTGGTCGGGGCCGGCTTGGCCACGACCGTGTCACCGGCGAGCAGGGCCGGCGCGACCTTGAAAATCAGGAGGACCACCGGAAAGTTCCACGGCGTGATGGCCGCGACGACGCCGAGTGGCTTGTGCTGGCGGACCACCTTCTGCGTGGCATCCTCCTTGAGCACCTCGGTCGGCAGGTCGAGCGCGGCGAAGTAGCGGAGCGTGGCGATCGACTGGGCGATCTCGCCGACCGCCTGCGGCAGCGGCTTGCCTTACTCCCGGGTCAGGAGGCGGGCGAATTGGTCTTGCTCGGCTTCGAGCGCGTCGGCCAGCCGGGCCAGCAGCGCACCGCGCACCCGCAGCGGCGTCGCCGCCCACGACGGGAACGCGGCTTTCGCCGCAGCGACCGCCTGTTCCACCTGGGCCCGATCCGCGCGGGGCGCGGTCGTCAGGGTCCGGCCGGTCGCGGGATTGATCACGTCCAGGGTGCCGGCGCCCTGGACCAGCCTTCCATCGATCAACAGCCTGAAATCGTTCACGCCATCCTCCTCGTTCGTGGTGTTCATGGCCCGTCGGTTGGGCTCGTTCATCGGTTGCGTCGGGCTCAGCACTTGCCCCGCCGACAGGGTTCCTTCGGTTTCCATCGCATCGACTCCTCTGAAAGTGAATCACGAAGCAGGCTGGCCCGGTCCCCGCCAACGCCAGCGCGGCGGACGGGTGCTCGGTCGGAGCCAGCCCCGAGAGCAACATGCTCCCGGCGAACGGGGCTCTCGGAGCCGGCCGACGCCGGTGCGAGCGGTCGGCCCGACAGGTCACCGTCACCGGCGAAGCTCGGACGGTTCGGGCCCCGATCGTGACTGAATCCTAAAGGGCTCGCCGCCCGGTCTCTTGGCGGGACTTGAGGGCTGTTAGGCGATTCTTGCGGGTGTCCGGAACTGACTCGGCGTGACGCCGACGAGTCGCTTGAAGTGGTGGGAGAACTGGCTCTGGTCGTAGAACCCGGCGCGCGCGGCGACCTCTGCTAGAGACAGGTCGGTCCCTGCTCGCAGGAGGTACTTGGCCCGCTTGACGCGGCGCATGATCACGTACTGGTGGGGTGGCAGCCCGGTGGCCGCCTTGAACTGCCGGGCGAAGTGGTAGGGGTTGAGGTGGGCTACCGCGGCCATCTCGGCCAGGGTCGGGGCGGCGTCGAGGTGTTCCTCGATGTACTCCAGGACGGCGCGGAGCCGCCCCCGCGGCAGGGTGCCGTCCCGCCCGCGCGCGGCCCGGCCGGGTGCCACGACGTGCCGGATCAGTTGGACGGCCAGGACGTTGGCCAGCGACTCGGCGGCCGGCGGCCCCCCGGCGCCGCCGGCCGTCAGTTCGGTGCCCACCGCCGACATCGCGGCCCGGAGCTGCGGGAGGTCCAGGCCGTCGAGCGGAGGGAGCGACACCCGCACGGGGTCGAGTTCAAACGCCTCCGTGGCGACCCGCGCGACCAGGCCCGGCTCCAGGAAGACGTGCAGCGGGTCCTTGGTCCCGCGCCAGCGCCACCGGGACGGGACGTGACGCCCGCCGGCACGACCGAGACCGACCCGCCGGGGGGAGGCACGTGCCGCCTCACCCCCTCGTAGCGCAAGTCCAACTCGTCCGGCGGCCTGCTGAACAGGATGAGCGAATGGTGGGTCAAGGGGGGTTGGTCGAACTCGGAGTCGGGCAGGTCACAGAACCTGGCCGACTCCAACCCGGCCCACCCGAGCCGGTAGCTCGCGGCGGTCGGCTCGAACGGGACCAACTGGTGATACTCGCGGGGTGCGAGCGGGGCCCCGTGTTCAGCGATCTCCCACTGCATGACCGGTCCCCTCCGAGCGACGCCTGATCCTGTTGGCCTCTATGCCAATTTGCTCACTCATGATGGACCTCTCCTTCTTGTTGGGTTGAAGCGATGGGTCGACGGCGCGAGACAGGCGCGTGTGTGTTACGCGTAGCCACCATTGGCGCGCAGCACCTGACCGTTCACCCAGCCGCCGTCGGGCCCGGCGAGGAACGACACACTGCCGGCTATGTCTTCCGCCCGGCCGAGCCGCTCCAGCGGCGCGAGCTTGCTGAACTGTTCGATCTGCGCGTCGGTCTTGCCCTTGAGGAACAAGTCCGTCGCCACCGGCCCGGGCGCCACCGCGTTGACGGTGATGTTCCGGCCGCGGAACTCGTTTGCCAACACGCGGACGAGCACCTCGACGCCAGCCTTGGAAGCAATGTACGGGCCGTACGTCGGGAACGACTTGGCGATGACGCTGGTCGAGAATGCGATGATCCGGCCGCCCGCAGGAACGTGCCGGGCCGCCTGGCTCAGGACGAGGAATGTGCCGCGGAGGTTGGTGGCGATCACCCGGTCGAAAGCGTCGAGGTCGCCGGCCGCGATGGGCGAGAGCGGCATGACGCCCGCCGCGTGCACGACCATGTCAACGTGCCCGAAGGCGTTGGCCGCCTCTTGAAAGAGGCGTTCCACGTCCGCGGCGTCGGCGACATCCGCGCGGACGGCGACGGCCCGTCCGCCGCTTGCTTCGATCTCCTCCACGGCCGCGTGCGCCCGGTCGGCATTTCCGGCGAGACTCGCCCATGGCGAAGCCGTCGTGGGCGAGTCTCGCCGCGACGGCGCGCCCGATGCCGCCTGAGACGCCGGTCACCAAGGCGACCTTGCTGGGATTGGCGTTCTTCGGACCAACTTTCGCAGAGATTGTCATGTTGCTTCTCCATTCGTTAACGAGAGAGACAGCCCGGCCCCGCTACCGGTCAATCGCCTGCATCGCCTGAGCGTGGTAACGCGTGCCCGACGCGACACCTGCCGGCAGAACGGCGTCGATCTGGGCCAGACCGTCCGCCCTCAGGCGGACGTTCACCGCGCCGAGGTTGTCGTCGAGGTACTTGACCCGCTTCGTGCCGGGGAGGGCTCCGCTTGCCACTATTGCGGCTTCAGCTCTCCACCACTCAGCCAAGGACGGTGACCACCAATCGTGTAGGCACCGTCCACCAGGATGTTCTGCCCGGTAACGAAGGAGGCGCCGCCGGAACACAGGAAGACCGCAACCTGCGCGACTTCATCCGCTTGCCCCAGGCGACGCGCGGGGGTGTGGTTTGTGAACGGAATCTGCGTGGTCTCATCCACGAAGCGGCGGGTCATGGCCGTTTCAATGACGCCGGGATTGACGTTGTTGACCCGGATTCCTTCCTTTGCCGTTTCCACGGCCAGCGCCCTTGCCATGCCGTCGAGTGCAGCCTTGCTCGCCGAATACAGCGAAGAGCCCGGAAGCGCGCCGTGGGCGAGCCACGACGACGTGTTGACGATCGCGCCGCCTTGGCCCTGCCGCTGCATCTGCACGACTTCCGCCCGACAGCACAACCACACACCGCGAAGATTGACTCCAACCGTCGCCTCGAAATCTTCGACGCTCAGGTCTCCGATAGGCCCCCAAGCGCCTTCGGTTCCGGCGTTATTGAAAGCCGCATCGAGCCGCCCGAAGCGCGCTACCGTTCGCTCGACCAAGGCTGCCACTTGGGCCGGGTCGGAAACGTCCGTCGGAACCGCAAGCGCCGTTCCGCCGATGGCCTCGATCTCGGTGACCACAGAGTCGAGCTCGGCAGAGCGCCGTCCCGCAATACTGACCTTTGCTCCGCGGCGAGCAAATAAGATGGCCGCGGCGCGGCCAATGCCGCTGCCGCCACCAGTGACAAGGGTGACCTTACCGGCAAAATCCTGTTCCATTTCACGCCTCCATTGAAAAAGCCAGAAGTAAACTGGCGCGAGTTAGCTCTCAGGCCGATACGGCGATGACGACCTTGCCGAAGCCTCCGCGGCTCAGGTGCTCGAACGCCCGCATGGCGTCGGAGAACGCGTAGGTCGAGTCGATCACGGGCTTGACCTCGTGGGCCTCGATGAACCGGTTCATCCCCTCGAATGACTTGCGATGGCCGACGGCAATCCCCTGAATGCGAGTCTGACGGTAGAGTAACGGCACGAGGTCGATGTTCGCCTTCTGCCCCTCCAGGAAGCCAATCACTGCCACGTGGCCCCCGACGCGGGCCGCCTGGATGGAACGGTTGAGGCTCCCGCCACCGACGACATCGAGCACGTGGTCGACGCCCCTGCCGGAGGTAAGCTGCGACACGGCGTCCTGCCAATTAGGCTCCTTCGCATAGTTGATGACGTCGGTGGCCCCGAGAGCCTTGACCCGGGCGAGCTTCTCGTCGCTACTGGACGTGACGATGACCCGGGCCCCGTGTGCCGAGGCGAGTTGGACCGCGAAAAGCGAGACGCCGCCCGTCCCCTGGACCAGCACGGATTGCCCGGCTTGCAGTCCCCCGCGGTCGACGAGCGCGAACCAGGCCGTCAACGCGGCGGTGGGCAGGGTCGCCGCCTCCGCATCGCTGAGTGACGCAGGGGCTTCGACCGCCGAATCCTCGTGGATGGTCATGTAGTCGGCGAGGCCGCCGGGGAGCGGTCCGCCGAAGCAATAGTCCCCCTCGTTCGGGCCCGGCTCTCCGTCGAGCCACCGAGAAAAGAGATGCGAGGTGACGCGGTCCCCTTCCCGGAACCGAGTCACGCCCGGCCCTACCCCCGCGACGATCCCGGCCGCGTCGGCGACGGGGATGAGCGGCATGGGGAGCTGATCGGCCAGGAGCTTCCCCTCGACGATGGCCTTATCCTGGTAGTTGAGCGAGACTGCATGGACGCGGACGAGCAACTCATTCGGGCCTGGTTTCGGCGTCGGCCGCTCGACTAGTTTGAGGTTCGTCAGCCCATAACCATGCAATTCACAATTATTCATTGCGTCTGTCATGGCGTCTCCTTGCTCTTGGGCGAACGTTCTCGAAAGTGTTTTGTCTTGCTGCCTGGTGCGACTTGGAGCCCGCGGAAGACCGCCGACACGATCGCCTCGGCATCGGCGTCATCCAGGGGGCCGCGCCCCGCTGACGGCTTTTCAGAGACGCCGGCCTGGACAACCCGTCCGGCTTCGAGTATAACGATACGGGTCGTATCGTATCGAATAAAGGGGTCTGCCGACTTATTTCTTCGACGGCCTTCACCCGTGGGCGCTATTTCAGAACGAAGACAAGGAACGAGCGATGAAGAACAACAACACCGACCGGAAGGCCAGGGGCCGCCCGCGGGACGAGGCCGCGACGGCGTCCATCCTTCGCGCCGCGCTCGAACTCGCGGACGAGGTCGGTTTCGACGCACTGAGCGTTGAGGGCGTCGCGGCCCGCGCCGGGGTGGGGAAGACGACCATCTACCGCCGGTGGGCCAACGTGTGGGCCGTGGTCATGGACGCCGTCCTCGCCGACGTGGTGCGGGCGGCGCCGATCGAGGAACACGCGACCGCCCGCGAGAGCTTCCGGGCGTCGATGCGGTCACTGGCGAAGGCGTACCGCGGCAAGACGGGGAAGCTCCTGCGGCCCCTGATCGGGCGGGCGCAGATAGATGCGGACCTTCGGCAAGCGGTCCGGGCGCGGTGGGTGGAGCCCCGCCGTCGCATCGCCCGCGAGGTCGTGCGCCGCGGGGTCGAGCGCGGCGAGCTGCGTGAGGGCCTGGACGCGGACGTCGTCTTCGATGCGCTGTACGGCCCGATCTACCACCGGCTCCTCGTGCCGTACGACGACGCCCCCCTCTCGGAGGCGTTCATCGACCAGGTCGTCGATCACGTGTTCGGCGGGTTGGAGCGGAACCCCGGGGGCGGGGGCCATCCGGCCCGCCGTTGATGCGATCACCGAACCACCAACGCGGCCCTGCGGCCCTGGGGCGTACCAGAGTCGTCGGCCCAACACACGCCCGTGGGGCGTTCACCGGCGCGCAGCGCGACCGGTCCGGGCGGTTCGAGCGCGGCCAAGTAGGGCCGGCAGCTGAAGGCGCCGTACGCGGCGCTGCGGGAGATGCGCTCGTTCATCGACGGCGACGAGGGGCGTCGGCTGTACGCCTGGTGTGCCGGGATCGAGGGGACGCTGTCGCGGTGGGTGCGGTCGTTCGGGCCGCGGGCCATAATGCCACCCTAACAGGAAGCACACGCCGCGCCCGCTCCACGTCCGTGGAGCTCGGGGCGCTCGCCCGCACCTCGGATCATCTCGGAACGGGCCGGGCTCCGGGGGCACGACCTCGCCCCGCCTGCCGGTCACCGCGCCGGCCCGGCACGACGGCCTCCGCCATCGTACTGCCTGGCTCAGTCGTCGATCGCCTGATAGACCGAGGTCCAGAAGTCGAGGTAGGTAGCCGACCACGGTCGGAAGGCAACGCGCTGGGTCATCAGGATCGCGACCAGATCCTCGGCGGGGTCGGTTGACCAGGAGGTGCCGAATCCGCCGTCCCAGCCGTACCGCCCGGGGCTCGCCGCCACGCCGCCGCGGCGCTTGACGACCGCCACGCCGAACCCCCAGCCGTGGCCCTCCCAGAGGCCGGCGAAGGCGGATGCCGCCTTCTGCACGGGCGTGAGCTGGTCGGTCGTCATCGCCTCGATCGAGTGCCTTGACAGGATCCTCTCGCTCCCGTGCTTCCCCTTGTTCAGCATCATCAGGCCGAAGGCCAGATAGTCATCGACCGCCGAGACCAATCCCGCGGCACCGTCCGGGAACGCGGGAGGGCGGGACCACCGGCTGTCCCCGGCGGCGTCGTACAGGACGGGCGCCCCGGTCTCGGCATCGGGCCAGTAGGCGTCGACCGGCCGATCGAGCTGTGCCGCCGGGACGCTGAAGCCGGTGTCCTTCATCCCGAGCGGCTCGAAGATCCGTTCGCGGAGGAACGCCTCCAGCGGCTGGCCCGAGGCCCGCGCGATCAGCACGCCCAGGACGTAGGACCCCGTGTTGTACATCCATATCTCACCCGGCTGATGCATGAGCGGGAGCGTCCCCAGGCGGCGGATCCACTCGTCCGGGCCGTGCGGTGTCGACGGGTCCGGGGGACCGAAGCCGACGATCTGGAGCTCGCTCACGGCCTTCTGGATCGGGTAGACGTCCGGAGGCCCGAGGACCATGCCGAGGCCCAGGCGGAAGGTCAGCAGGTCGCGCACGGAGATCGGCCGCCGGGCTGGCTCGGTGTCGTCGAGCGGGCCGGCGAGCCGCCTCAGCACCCTGCGGTCGGCCAGCTCGGGCAGGAGGCGATCCACCGGGTCGTCGAGGCGGAGCTTGCACTCCTCGACCAGGATCATCGCCGCGACGGCGGTGATCGGCTTGGTCATCGAGGTGATGCGGAAGATCGAGTCGCGTCGCACCGGGTCACCGCCGATCGCCCCGACACCGATCGCGTCGACGTGCACCTCGCCCCGACGGCTGACCAACGTGACGAGCCCGGGCATCGTGCCACTTTCGACATGAGCGGCCATGACCTCGTGCATCCGGCCAAGCCGAGCCCTGGAGAATCCATGCCGATTCATCGTCCCTCCCTCCCCCCGATTCATCCGGGCCATTGTCGCGCCGGATTGCCATCCGGAAAGCCTTCTGTGGTCGGTCTGCTCTCAGGCTGGCACGCCCTCGACGACCGAGACGTCGCCCGCGGTGGGGACGACACGGGTCAGCCGGAAGTCGTGGGCGGCGAAGAGCTGCCGGAACTCTGCCTCTGTCCGCTCGAGGCCTCCGACCAGTAACATCATGTGGAGGTCGAGCAGCTTGCCGAACGACAGGCCGTCGCCAACCGGGAGGACGTGCTCGAGGGCCAGGAGTCGCGCCCCGGCCGGCATCGCACGCCGGATGTTGGCCAGGATCCGGCCGGCCTTCGCGTCATCCCAGTCATGGAGGATGCGGCCGAGCAGATAAGCATCGGCGCCACCTGGGGAAGTCTCGAAGAAGCTCCCGCCTCAACGGCACATCGACCCGCGACGCCGGCGGCCTCCAGTCGCGGTCGGGCCCGCCCGACGACGTGCGGCAGGTCGAAGAGCACGCCCCGCATCGCCGGGTAGCGGCCGAGGGCGCGGGCCAGGTTCGAGCCGCCGCCGCCGCCGCCGCCGGCCAGGGTCCCGACGCCCGACAGGTCGTAGGCGTCGAGCATCGCCTCCATGGCCCGACCGCTGGAGCCGGCCATCGCGCCGTCAAAGATCCTGGCCTGCTCGGGATGCTCCCCCAGGTAGGCGAAGAACGGCCGGCCGCACATGCGGTCGAAGGCCGGCTCTCCGGTGCGGACCGTCTCGGGTACGCCGTCCCAGCAGCGATACATCTCCTCGCCATACGCGACCGCGTAGGCCCATATGGACTCCGGCCCGTCCTCCCGAAGGGGTTCGGCCAGCGGGTTGAGGCGGAATCGTCCGTCAGCCTCCCGGGCGAAGATACCGACGCCGGCCAGGGCGCGGAGGACCCGGTACAGCGGCCGGGGGGCCACGCCCGCCGCGGCGGCGAGCTCCTCGGCCGACCGCGGGCCGTCCGCCAGGTGGTCGGCGACCCGCAGCTTCGCGGCCACGTAGATCGCCCGCGAGGTCCAGTAGGCGGTGATCATCCGGGTGAGTTGGTGCCGGGGTTGCGGTTCGCTCATGATCGACCTCCATTTCTCGATTGGCCACCAGGGAGAAGATCAGACCCCCGCCCTGGCGCGGAGCTGCGCCGGGCCGACGAACTGGCTGCTATTCGAACGCGACAGTCCGGCCCGATGGGGCACCGCCCGGCTCGGATCAACCTCCACGGCCCGTGGCGGTCTTGACATCGAGGTCGGGCGCCGTCCGTCCTGGCGATCGCGAACCGCCATCCGTCCCCTCCCGGAGCGACGTGCCTCCCCGCGGTCCCGCGTCGGCTCCAGCGACGAGCCGGTCCCACGCCAGGCGGGCCAGGACGCCGGGGCCGAACAGCGCCGACGGGGGGCGAAGCATGTGTAGCACCTCCATCAGCCGTCGCCGCACCCAGGGCCGCCTCGTCGCGGCCCGCATCACCGCGTCGATGTAACCGCCGGTCAGCCGCGCGACCCGACCCTGGGGTGGCCCCCGGGTGGTCCGGAAGCGGGAGTCCGCGCCCGCCGAGAGCTGCCAGGCGGCGGAGGTCGCCCGGGCCAGGCGACGTTGGAAGACGCGACCTCGACCCGGCCCGCCGTGCGACGACTTCTGCCGCAACCAACGGTCCAGGACTTCGGCCCCCAGCGCTGCGGCGGTCATCCCCTGGCCGTAGACCGGGTTGAACGCGCAGACGGCGTCGCCCACCGCCACGACCCCGTCGGGGAAGAGCCTGAGGCGGTCGTAGTGCCGCAGCCGGTTCTCGGTCGCGCGCTGGCCGGCGATGGAACCTAACGGCTCAGCCACCGCGATCGCCTCGTACAGCGCCGGGTTGCACAGGCTGCGGGCGAAGGCGAGGAAGCCGGCGTCGTCGGTGGGCGGGTAGTCGCCGTCGCCGCCGACCAGCGAGACGAGCCAGCGCCTCCCTTCGACCGGGGAGATCACGCCCCCGCGCGGGTCGCCCGGCGGGGCCTGCTGGATGTACAGCTGCTTCCAGTCGGGCTCGAACCCCGCCGGCGGGCGGTAGAGCCGCGAGGCGTAGCCCTGGAAGGAGTTGACCACCGTCTCTGCCGGCGACTCGTAGCCCAGCGCGGTCAGCCATTCGGGGAGACGGGAGTTGCGGCCGTCGGCCACCACCAAGTCGGCCGCGAGGTCCGACCCGCCGCGGTCGGCCTCGGCGCCGGCGGCGCGGGACCGGAGCCGGACGCCGGCGACGACGTGGGCCCCGTCGCCCGGCCCGCGGATCAGGCCGGCGACGTCGGCCCCTTGCTGGATGCGCACGTTCGGCAGCGCGGCGACCCGTCCGCGGACAACCCTGTCGATCAGGTCGCGGCTGGAGGCGAGCATTCGGAGGTCGCCGGGAAACCGGACGTACCAGCCGTAGGGACTCATCCAGGCGGCATCCCGGGTCGCGTCCAGTGGGTCGGCGCCCGCCCGCACCAGTTCCCCGGTCAGTCCCGGGAGAAACCGCTCCAGGACCCCTCGGCCGCGTTCCAGCAAGACGTGCACGTGCCGGCCCTGCGGCAGGCCCTGACGCGCGACTGGTGCCTCCGGGAAGCGGTCGCGTTCCAGCAGCGTGACGTCGTCGAAGTGGTCGGACAGGACCCGGGCCGCGAGCATCCCGGCCAGGCTGCCACCGACGACCACGGCGTGACGGCCACGAGGGCCGGCCAGCTGACTCGCTGCGTCAAAGTGATCTCTCGCGCGCATACGATCCTCCGTGTCCCCTGGCGACCGGGGGCTTGAAACAGACACCATGTCGGAGACTCGGATGGGGTCGGGACCACCCGACTGGTCATCGCCCACCGGGGCCACCACTCCACCTCGTCCTGCTCATGCGGTATGGTAAGGGGGCTGCCCTCCAGTTCTTGGCGGGACTTGCGGGCTGGTAGGCGATTCTTGAGGGCGTCCGGAATTGCCCCGACGTGACGCCGACGAGGCGCTTGAAGTGGCGGGAGAACTGGCTCTGGTCAACTTGTTCGGCGAAAAGGCAGCGGCAGGTGTCGCCGGTCATCCCTTCGAGAAGACGCGACGCGTTGGTCTTCATGCCGCGTTACCCTTTGAGCTACCGATTCGGCAGCCAGGTCTCGGGGGGCACGCGAGCGGCCCCTTTACTGGCGCGCTGCGGCAAGGATGGGCGATTCGAGTTGGCCGACGGTAGCACCTTGCTCATCGAGCAGACGATCGTTGCCCGAGATGAAGCACCCGACGCCGGCGTCGCAGATCAAATGGCTGGGAATCCTCGTCTCAAACCGGGCTCGAAAGTGAATTCGCGTCGATCGAGGGACGCGCAACGGCGCCCTGACCGCCGGGAATGGAAATTGCCCACTTGATCGCCACGCCCGTCGACGAGATCGGACCTGTACAATGCCCCCGCTTAATGGAGGATACCATCATGACGGGGGCGCACGATGGCTGACTCGGCGATCGCGTACCTGCGGGGCATGACCGCTGCCCCAGCGACGGTTCAGTTACGCTTGCCTCGATGAGCTATGCACGCGACCGGAGGCTCTATGCAAGACAATTTCAGTAGTTCCAAGTAGCATCTCATGTGGGGTCGACCAGATAGAAAGACGCATGGATAACCCTGATAATGACTTGTGGGAACATGTCAGCTCAGGAGAGAGCCATGCGACACTCTCACTCTACCATCACCTCACACGACCTCCAGCGGCACGCTGCCCAGCTTTGCCAACACCACCTGCAGCTCCGCGACCACGGCCCGAAATGCCGGGCCCCCGTCCTGTTCGCCGTCCTCTGCTACGCCGCCGCCCGGATCGGGTCGATCGCCATGGCCTGTACCGCGATCCGCGACGCCCCGTCCGACCAGGCCGTGTTCAACACCCTGCTCGCCACCTTGCCCGACATCCACGAACGCGAGAACCGGATCAACCAGGCCTTGGTCGCCGACCTGCCCCGGGCGCTGCGGCGACGACGGCAGCAACTGGCCGGCGACCTGGTCCTGGTCCCGTACCACGGCCGACCCTTCCGGACGGAGGCCGAGGTGTTCCGGGGCCAGCCCAAGGCCGGGACCACCCACTTCCACGCCTACGCCACCCGGTACGTCGTCCGCCACGGCCAGCGGTTCACCCTGGCGGTGACGTTCGTGTCCAAGGGGGAGGCGGTCGACCGCGTCCTCCGGCGGTTGCTTCGGCGGGCGGCCAAGACCGGGGTCCGCCCCAGCCGCCTCCTGCCGGACCGCGGGTTCTACACCGTGAACGTGATCCGGTACCTGCAAGCCGCCCGGGTCCCGTTCCTGATGCCGGTGGTGATCCACGGGCGGAAGGCGGACCACCCCCGCGGGCCGAGTGGGACCCGGGTGTTCCAGCTCCGGCGGACCAGCGGGTGGGGCCAGCACACCCTGACGAACGCGGCCGGCCGGACGGCCACGGTCTCGATCTGCGTGAGGTGCCGCAACTCCCGGGGGCAATGGGGGAAGCGGGGCCGGAAGAGGTGGGTGTACGCGTACTGGGGGCTGAAGCCGTCGTCATATGTCTGGGTGGCGGAAACCTACCGCCGGCGGTTCGGGATCGAGTCGAGCGACCGGCAGATGCACCAGGCCCGGATCCGGACCTGCACCCGGCAGCCGGTCCTCCGGATGCTGTACGTGGGGGTCGCGCTGATCCTGCGGGACGTGTGGGTGTGGCTCCACTGGGCGGTGTTAGCCGGGAAACGGCGCGGGGGGCGGCGGGTCGACACGAACCGGCTGCCGTTCCGCGCGATGCTGGTCTGGCTCCAGCACCTGGCGGAAAATCTGCTGGGGTATACGCGACTTCGTTCACACCGAACGTCCCATGACAACATGACTTGCTACGCGGAGGCGGACAGCGGGCAACTTGGAACTACTGAACCTGCGCGTGACCTTCGGCCGCGCCAGGCGCAATGTCGGCGCACCGTGCCCAATGCGCGGCCCCGGCGCCGTGCCCGGGCTCTACGCGACCGAGTCGGCGATGAACGAGCTGGCCGACCAACTCAAGATCGACCCGGTCAAGCTCCGCGTCCTCAACGAGCCGGAGGTCGACGAGGAGAAAGGCATTCCGTTCTCGTCGCGCCATCTGCTCGAGTGCTTCACGCTCGGCGCGGAGAAGTTCGGCTGGTCGAAGCGCACTCCCAAGGTCGGCTCGATGAAGCGCGACGGCTTGACGCTGGGCTGAGGAATGGCCGGGTGCTCGTGGATCGCCGCACGTTTCCCCGCCGAGGCGAGCGTGCAACTGCGCGACGACGGCACAGCCCGCGTCGGATGCGCCACGCAGGACATCGGCACCGGCACGTACACGATCCTCGCGCAGCTCGCCGCGCAGAAGGCCGGTGTGCCGCTTGACAAGGTCGAAGTGGCGCTTGGCGATACGTTGCTTCCGGCAGGCCCGCTCTCGGGCGGTTCGATGGCGACCGGCTCGGTGGTCCCGGCCGTCTTCGCGGCGGCGGACAACGCGATCGCGTCGCTGCTCACCGTCGCAACGACGACGCCTGGGTCGCCGTTCGAGAAGCGCAAGCCCGCCGACCTGGCGTTCGAGGGCGGCCGGGTCTTCGTGAAGGCGGACGGGCCGGCCAAGGGCGTGCCGTTCGTGGATCTGCTCCGGCGCGCCAGCCTGCGTCTGGTCACGGGCAGCGGCAAGTCGGAAGCGACGTTCGGCAACCCGAAGCCGAAACTCTCGACCCACTCGTTCGGCTGTCACTTCGTCGAGGTCAGCTGGCAGCCGGAGATCGCCCGGTTGCGCGTCAGCCGGGTTGTGACGGTCATCGACGCGGGCCGCATTCTCAATCCGCTGGCCGGCCGGAACCAGATCGAGGGCGCGGTCGTGATGGGGATCGGCATGGCGCTGTTCGAGTACACCTCCTACGACCCGCAGAACGGCGCGCCGATCAACAGTAACCTGGCCGACTACGTGGTGGCGGTGAACGCCGACGTGCCGGCGATCGACGTGCATTTCCTCGACTTCCCCGACAAGGAGATCAACGAACTCGGCGCCCGCGGGATCGGCGAGATCGGCCTGGCGGGCATCGCCGCCGCGATCACGGCGGCGGTCTACCACGCGACGGGCGTTCGGGTGCGGGAACTGCCGGTGAAGATCGAAAATCTGCTGGCGTGAGGCGTGCCGTAGACTCCAGCATTCAAATTCGGTCAAATCACCCCAACGTCTGTGCAGCCCCGGTCCGGGAGGCCGACTCGGTCGCGTCGAGCAGCGGGTGCCGTGCGGCCGCGCGGGAGCAATCAGGGGCGACGCGCGGGCCCGCGGAGAACTCCCGGGCGAGCGCCGGATGAGCTTGCCTCGGAAGGCCCGCTCCCCCACGGTCACGGCTGGGGGCAGCCCGCCGCTTCGCGTGCCTCGGGTCACGCCGCCGCCGGCGCTCTCTGCTGACACCGTGTTGTCACTCGAAGCGCCGCGGCGAGCGGTAGGTGCCGTCGCCGGCGACACAGGAAAGTCACCGACTGCCGCGGTGCCTATCCCGTTTGCGGTGCGGCTGACCTGCTCCGCAAGACGAACAGGAGATTCCGTAGCGGCTTCTTCCGCGCGTCATTTCGAGGAGTTTGCCGGCCGATTGTTGCGCGCGTCGGTCCGACACGCGAATGGCACTTACTTCCCCCGAACCCCTTTGAGCATCTCACGTTTGGCCTGGTGCCGTGGTTTCATGAGTCGATCATGGGGTTTGGGCCTGCGTTTCTTGCGGCGAGGTTCAAACCGGTCAGGTCGGTCAGCGACCCGATGGGTGGCGATGGCATCCAGTAACTGTTGGTAGAGTTGGCTGCGCCAGGCAGCGTCCTGTTCGCCTCGCAGCGCGATCAATGGCTGAAACGCTTCCAGCGTCTGGATGGCCCCCTTGAAGCTGATGGAGCGCGGGTCGAGGCCGTGTTTGCTGGCCGCCTGGGCGATGATCGTACGGATCAGGTTGTACGCCAGGACGTGCGTCCAGAGTTCTTTGCGGACCAGTTCCGGTGTCTTGCACCGCAAGATGTCCACTTGCATCGTTTGCTTCAATGACCTCAGAGCCACCAGGGGATGCAGGATCTGGTCGTCCGGGACCAGAGGGAAAGCTCCGTCGTGTTCGTGGTGTGCGGGCTGTCAACCCAGTACTACCAAATCATGTCCGGAGCTGAAGGGATGCCAGTACTGGTCGACGAGTGATTTGAGGGAGGGAAAAAAACAGAACCGGCCGACTGCCTCTCTCAACAGTCGGCCGGCCCCGTTGTTTGAAAGCGGTGTGTCGCCCGACAGCCTCTCCCCTCTGGCGAACGGCTCATCCGCTTACGAGAGGTGATTAATCACTTTCCGTGCCAAATGAATCACCTGTTGTAAGTCGTTTTTGAGCAATAAGAAATGGAAAAAGGCTACAGTTTCGCCTATTCCGCGGTTGCTAGTATTGCAGGCGATTATGCCCGCAAGTTGGGCGGGAAACGGCACCGCCCCCACCGGCGAGAGAGGCGACCAGTGGGGGCGGCGAATATTCGAGTCTGAACTTGAGCATCCGCGCACGGCGGACCGGCGTCAAGAACTTCTCCTCACACTGGTATGCTGAACGTGCTGTGACTTCAGCAGGAGGGCTGCTGTGGACCCGAAGACCATCCGGACCATCGTCACCGTCGTCGTCCTCGCCCTTTTGCTCATCTCGTTCGTCGTCCAGGTTATCCGGGAGAAGGAGAATGAACAACCGCCGCAAGAAGCTCCAGCTGATACTCGACCTCCGGACGGCGTCCCGCCATCACCGGACGACAGCCCCCACCTCCTGATGGGCAATCCGAGCGGGGCCACCCCCGACCCTGCCCTGCCGGATAACTACCTGCTGAAGAAGCCGTACTACGCCCTCTCGTACCACAACGCGAAGGGCACGCCGAACTGGGTGTCCTGGCGCCTCCAGGAGTCCGACCTCGGCCCCGCCCCGCGTTCCGAATTCTACCCCGATCCGGATCTGCCAAGTGGATTCACTCGAATAACGCCCCGGGACTACACGGGCAGTGGGTTCGACCGCGGGCATATGTGTCCCAGAAGTGACCGGACGAGCACCCCGGAGGCCGCGCACTCGACTTTCGCGATGACGAATATCGTTCCCCAGGCCCCGTCCGTGAACCAGAAGGCGTGGGCCGACTTGGAGGACTACTGCCGGGGACTGGCGACGAAGAAGCACCAGACGCTGTACATCGTCGCCGGACCGCAGGGCAAGGGCGGGGTCGGGACGAAGGGGCCGGCCGAGACCATCGGCGGCGGCAAGGTGACCGTCCCGGCGAAGTGCTGGAAGGTGCTCGTGGCCGTGGATGGCGGCGCGGGAACGCCCGAGGACGTGAACAAGGTCGGGCCGGGCACCCGGGCGATTGCGGTGGTCATGCCGAACGACGAGTCGGTCGGGCACGGGTGGGCGAAGTACCGGACGAGCGTGAAGGAGGTCGAGACCC
>JAQGHQ010000526.1 GCA_028288765.1 Gemmataceae bacterium
GTCGCCCTTCACTTCGTCTTGTTGAGCGTTGTCGCCTACGTGACGATGCACATCGGCGGTGTCATCCTGTTTGGGGACGAGTGGGTGCCGCCAGTGGAGCGGTAAGTAGGTTGGTGAGGCGTGGATAAGGTCGGAGGAGCGATGTCGGACGAACCGCTCAACTTCGAGCAACACCGGCGCCGGCGCGAGGAGAACGCCAGCACGGTCCGCTGCGCCCGGTGCGGGAAGTGGATTGTCGCGACCGCGACTCGATGCCCAGAGTGCGGGATTCATTTTCAGGGGGAGGCCCAGGACTTTGCCGCCGAAGGCGACCCGGCCCTGGGCAGCCGGGGGGCGCCGGCCTGGGTGGTTGTAATCGCACTACTACTCATGCTGGCGATGCTCGTCGGCGTGCTCGGGCTGGGATAGACGGTCGGGTCTCGGCGCGGTAGCGGAAGAAGTCAGCGAAGTACCTCATCTTTGAGCACCCTTTACCCACTTCGGAATCGTCCGGCTCTCATTGGCTCAGAACCTCTTTAGTCTGTACCCACTCCGTCGGTCGTCTCGTCGGCCAGCAGCGCGGACAACGTCCGCTGGGGATTGCTCAGAAACCCACGGGTAACCAGGTAGTGTTCCGTCTCGGCGTAGGGGGTTTCCCGGATACCGTCCGCTCCGAAGATGTAAATCCGGGCATCCGGGTACGCCATGATGATGGGCGAGTGAGTGGCGATGACGAACTGGGAGCCCCGCTTGCAGAAGTCATGCAGGATGGCCAAGAACTCGATTTGCCGCTTCGGGGAGAGGGCCGCCTCCGGCTCGTCCATCAGGTACTGGCCGTTGCCTCGGAAGCGGTACTTGAACAGGGCGAAGAAGGACTCCCCGTGCGATTGCTCGTGCAGCGACCGGCCCCCATAGGAGTTAATGAGGGGCGGCCCGAACGCCGGCTCCTTGTCCAGCCGCTCGATTTCGGTCGCCACGTTGAAGTAGCTCTCGGCGCGGAGGAAGTAGCTGTCCCCGGGAGTGGCGAACGCCTTGGACAGCCGCAGGCAGTCACAAAGAGGAGAATGGGACGCCCGGGTGGCGAAGTTGAAATTGCGGCTGCCGCCTTCCGGGTTCAGCCCGCACGAGACGGCGACCGCCTCCAGCAGGGTCGATTTCCCGGCCCCGTTTTCTCCCACGAAGAAGGTCACCTTCGGATGAAAGTCCAACGACTCCAGGTTCTTCACGGCCGGGAGACTGTACGGATAGCGGTCCGGGGTCGTGACCCGGTCGCGGAGCAGCTGCATCCGGAGAAGGTACGGCCCCGGGCTACTCTTCCCCTTCCGTCGGGCCATCGGCTGGCTCTCCGCATCTGGCAATCAGGGATTACCTGGCTGACCCGCTCTCACAGCGAGGGTCCGCAAACCGGGCGACCTCGGCACGGGTCTCGCACTTGACTTGGCCCGTGCGGGCGTTACTATCCTGATGGCGGCACTTCTGCCACCAACCCCTTTTCACACCCAGTAGACCCGATGACTGTTCGTCGTTTCCCCCCCTCTTCAAATCCGCCCCAGACCACCAACCGCCTCTTCAAGTCTTCGACCGCCGGCTGGTACGCGGAGTGGAAGTCGAAGCGGAACGCACCCGCACCTGAGCCGACGACGCCCTCCCCGAGCCCCGAGGCTGTCGAGCAGGAAAGCGATGCGGCCCAGGCGCTGGCCGAATGGCTCACGGGTGGTTCCGGGGCATAAGCACCTCAGACGGCTGCCTACTTGGCGGGCGTAAAAGAGGTCATCACGTCCCTCCGCCCACCGGGCGTAGTCGACTTTACGCACCCGATTCCGGCCACGTACCAGTGCGTCGTCGGCCACATCCTGGCGCCACCACGCGCGTATTGCGAGTCCTCCACGACACGGACTGCCCGGAAGCGCCCGGCCGGCACCGTCACCCACTCGGGCTCGAAGACCGTGTGCTTGTACCTAAACTCGACCGCGTTCTCGACCGCGCTTAAGGTGTTGAGCGTTTCCCACTCCTCTCCTGGTTTCACGGGCAACTTCAGAAGGCAGACGGGAGGGTCGAACTGGACTTGGTTTCGTTGGACGAGGAACATCCCGTCCGGGGCAATGCGGACCTTCTCGACAATGCGATTCTCTCCGTCGTCCTCGATGGCTACGGACACGAGTTTCGAGCCGCCTTCTTCTTTCACGTCGGCCACGACGAATGTGGCTACTCGTCTCGGTTCCACGTGACACGCGACCTTGGTCCACTTCGTGCCGACCACGGTCGGATAGTAAATTGGGTGCTTCGGCATCAGGTGCGTCGGGACCGGCGCCGCGGGGGCCGGAGCCAACGAGATGAGCAATGCGAGCATTGGGAGGGCAATGAGCAGGCGAGGCACGGGCGGTCCTCCAGTGGAAGGGGACGCCCAGAACGTACCAGTTAGTCGCGCGGCCGTCGAGGGCAGGCTTCCTTGCTCAAGATTTACCGAGGACCAAGTCGAGCGCCCAACAGCCACAAACGTGTGGTCCCGGCCCCCGTAGGTGGTCGAGTAGGTCATCGTTCGAGCAGCCCCCGTCCGTCAGGGCGTCCGCGAGAATCGGAAGCCGGTCGAACGCCCGCTCGTCGTAGATGCCTCTCGCCAGGGAGACTGCCGTCAGCGTCACCCAGGAGGGGTCGATGACCACGGGCCGGAACGGGTTCCCGAAGACATCCCGGACGAGGTCCGATTGGGCGCGGTGCTCGGCCTGCCGGTCGTGACTGCCCGCCCCATAAACGGCAAGCGCCGCCGTGCCCGCGGTGTCGACCGCTACGCGCACCCCCGCGGGGTCCGCTGAGTCGTAAGACAGGGCCATCACCACGGCGGTCGCGGCATCGTACGCCTCCGGGGCTTCTGTCCCCAGAACCCTCCGGCGGGCGACCTGAGCGGCATCTTCCGCCGATTCCCTCTCGGAGCACGTTACTCGGCGGTCCGCGAACCGCTCGGCCACCTCCAACCCGGCCCGGGTCCGCTCGTCCGTCAGCAGCGGCCCAAGCCGCCGACAGCACCCGCAAGCGAACAGACGATTCCTCCGTAGGGTTGCCCGTCCGGCTTTTCGGACGACCTCCAGCAGCCGTACTGGGTCTGAGCAGGATAGCCACTCGGCCTCGGACACTGGAACCCTCTCCTGCTCATTTCTTGCCCAGCAACAGGTCGACCACCCAACATCCTCGAACATGAGGTCCCGGACCCCGTAGATGGTCAAGAAGTTCATCGTTTGAGCAGCC
>JAQGHQ010000565.1 GCA_028288765.1 Gemmataceae bacterium
GCTCGCGGAGGAGAACACGGCCGAACAGACGAAATACTCCACCCTCATCGGCTTGCCGGCCAGGACGTCCTCGATCCGCGGTTCGATCATGAGCCGGGCCAGCCGGCCGAGCTTGTCCTGGTCGTCGTGGTGGACCTTGTCGGCCTGGCCGACCACGACGGCGATCCGGGTGACGGACGGGACGGAGAATAAATCGGTCAGCCGGGCGCGCCCGCCGGTCAGGAACCGGAGGACCGCGTCGGTCCCCGTCGTCCAGTCGGTCCGGCCGGGGGCGAGGCACTTCAGGACCTGGTCGAGGATTTGCAGGCACCGGTTGTAAACGCCGACACCCCCCGCGAGGAGCGTCGTGGGGTCGATCAGCACGACCAGCTGGTCGCAGGCGAACAGCGTGGCGGCGAGCGGCCGGACCAGTTCGTCCCGGTACCGGGTGTAGTGCCCTTCGAACTCGGTCGCGACGGCCGGGTTGGCGGTCCGGGCCGCCTCCGACAGCGGGGCGAATTCGCACCCCGGCTCGAGGCCGGTGAGGTGGGCCCGGGCCAGGGCCGCCGGGTCCCGGGCGCGGCGGATCTCGGTCGGGACGTACTGCCCGTCGGCCGTCACGAGCAAGGTCGACGGGGTGATCAGTGGCACGTGTTTGAACACGAGCCGGGCCAGCGTCCGCTTGTACTCGGCGACCACCGCGGCCGCAGTCAGTGGCCGCCCGCCCTCCAGCATCTCCACGAAGCCCCGACTTTCCACCTGGTACTCGTATTGCCCGTCGAGGAATTCCAGCACGAGGTCCGACCACCGGTCGTACGCGGTCCCCAGCATGCCCAGGTCGGCCATCCGCTCGCCCGGGATGTCGACGAGCGACAGCTCGGTCAGGCCGAGTGCGTTCTCGAGCCGGTACGGGAGGGGCCCGCCGGAGAACTCGAGCCGGCAGCGGTACTCGCTCACCGCCCGGGTTTTGCTCGGCCACCGCCGGTTCTGGAGCTGGTCCCGGTGCTTCCGGAATTCGAACCGTGGGATCCCGTTCTCGTTCTCCAGGGCCGAAACGAACTTGACCCGCCACGACCCGTCGCCGAGCGGAAAGTCGGCCGGGTGATGGTCCCGGAGGTGGTGGATCAGGGACGTGATGAGCGTGGTCTTCCCGGCCTGCTGGATGCCGAGAACGCCGACCTGGCGGCGATCGATCAACAGAGACATACGCAACCTCGGGTGGTGAGTCACTCGGGTACGGTGTTCGGGAATGGGGACCACTCGAGACTCGCAATGACGTTCGTCGGGGCCACGCGCGCGGGCACTGTGACGCGGGCGGCGGGGATGGGGTGATCGAGCGGGAGGCATCGGCGAGGGATTCCTACCGCTCGATCGGAGTCGTCTCATGTTCTTCCGAATCAACACCCGATCCTTCGCGACCCGGCATCCGGTAATGGAACCCACCCGCCAGACGGCTTTCGCCCGTTGCGTTCGACCGGTCCGCCGGACCGGCATGGGTCGCGAAGGCGGGATCGGGACGGACCCGGCCACGAGACCGATCGTCGGGTCAAAATGCTACTTAAACGCATCATGCTCGGCGGCACGATGGCCGTCAAGCATGGATCTCGACCAGCAACAATTTCTGCGGCGGCTCGGCGACCGGATCCGAGACCGGCGGACGACCCTGAACCTGACCCAGGCCGAGTTCGCCAAGATGTGCGGGCTGCACCGGACGTTCATAGGATCGGTTGAGCGCGGAGAGCGAAACCTTGCCCTGCTCAGCCTGCGGAGGATCGCCACGGCCCTGCGGGTCACCCCGGCGGAGTTACTGACCGAGCCCGATCCGCCGCCGAAATGACCCATCTCGCGTGGCCCGTTCCCGTGACGGGGTATTCGGAAGGTCGTGCCCGTCCTCGGGCTCGATCGACTCGACGAACCGTCTTCTTCGCTCCGGTGCGACGAACCGCCTCTCCTGCACCGCACCTCGGGGTCGGGAGGAATGGAGGAATGGAGGAATGGAAACAGGCCGCCGGAACGGCCCCCGTGGCCCGCGGGTGGACATCCTGGCGGTTCACCGCCGGGGGTGGAACGGCCCAGGAGGTTGGGCGAGGCGAGTCTGGTCTACGACTTCACTTCAGAATGACATAACTATGATTGTTATTTAGATTCCGTCCGAGCCCGGCTCCTCGGCGCCGCGGGAGCCGACAGCGGTCTCCCGCACGGGCCGGCTGTGCCCGACGAGCGTCGTCGCGACACCGGCATTTCATCCGGTCTCCGATTCCCGGGTCAGTCGGGCCCGGCATTTTCGCCCATCGGGCGGTGGCAGTCCGCGCTCCCGGTGCCACCAGGTGAGGGCCTTGGCCGGCCACGACCGCGGGCACCCCAGTTGCGCGGTCATAGCGGCGTATTCGACCCCCCGGTCGAAGAGATCCTTCACCCGGTCCGCGATCGAGGCCCAGGGGGGCGCGTCCGTGAAATCGATTACGAGCGGTCCCGGCGATACCCCCCCACCGGTCCCCCCGGCGCCGAGGACCGACCCGACGCTCGGGGCGGCGGTGCCGCGGAGGAATCTCCGCCTGCGGTCGACGGGAGCAACTTCCACGACCACCATCGCGCCGAGCAGGTTCCGGAGCGCGACGGCCGCGGCCGGCTCGCCGCTACTAATGAGGCCGTGCAGCGCCTTCAACTGGTCAGTCACCCACGCGGCCGTGGGCGGGGTGTGCTGGACCGAGTCATCCCGTATCAAGGCGCCCCGACGGCGTAACAGTTCTTCCCGCTCGCGCCGGCGCTCGTCCAGCCGCTGCCGAACTTCCGGCCCGGCGTTACCGGCCTCGATCGCGTCGACCAGCCGGGCGATCCGGCCTTCTACCGCGCCCAGCCGTGTCTCAATCTCCACCTTGTCGTCCGGGCGGGACGCCTGCTTGGTCTCCCAGGCTGCCCGGGCGTGGTCGAGGACGGCCTGGTGCCACACCGGATTTTGTAGGATCGACTCGCCGACGGCGGCGAGGACGAGTCGTTCCGCCCGGTCCCGCCGGAGGCGCGGCCGGCAGGCGCAAGACCCGGCCCTGTACCCGGTGCACCCGAGGTACTTTCCACCCGCACCCGACACCTGAAACACCGCCCCACACGCCCCGCACCGGATCAACCCCTGGAGGAGATGCCGGGGCCGGCTGGAGTCCCGGGTCGACCCCCGGATCCGCCCGTCGGGGGTCCGGCAGGCCGCGATCTTGGCCGCGTTCGCGGCGAGGAGCTCCTCCGCCTTGAAAAACGTCAGGTCATCGACCAGTCGCAGTTCGGGCCGCTCCCGCTCGTATTTCACCACCTCCGCGACCGTCCGATCCTCCTGGCTCACCTGGCCGGTAAGGGGATTGCGGACGTTCGTTTTCCGGCCCCACGGCCAGACCCCGAGGTACTTCCGGTTTTTCAGGACCCGGAGGACGTAGTCGTGGTGCCAGTGGGGTTTGGTGGACCGGTGGTCCTTGGGGGCGTTCTGCTTGGTCAGCTCTCGGGTGATTTGATCGATCGACCACCTGTCAGTAACGAACCATTGAAAAATCTGCCGGACCCAGCGGGCGTGATCCTCCCGGACAACGACCCGCATCCGCGGCTTCGCGTTCCGGCCCCGGCGGCCGCTTTCCGACCCGGGTACCGGCTCGGAGGCGTACCCGAAACACCAGTCGCCGACCGAGTAATCGCTGAGGACCGCCTCCTCCTGTCCGCGGAGGACGGCGGAGCGGAGGGCGACGAGGAACTCGCCGTGCATCCACGAGCGGAAAAACGCCAGGAGTTCCCAGCCGGTTCGGTCGGAGTCGATGCCCTCACTGGTACTGATCACCCGGACCCTGTGGACGTAAACGAGCTCCTTGAGCGTCGCGATCGAGATGACGAGTTCCCGGGCCATGCGGGACAACGACTCGAAGTAGAGCACCTGGAACTTGCGGTCGCGGGCGGCTGCCAACAAGCCTTGAAATCCTCCTCGGTCGACCCGGGTGCCGGACATCGCCTCGTCCGCGAACTCGAGCTCGGGGCGGAGGTCGTGGCCGTTCTCGACCGCCTTCTCCCGGCACTTCCGCCGCTGCTGATCGATCGAGCTGGCGTCCTGCTGGTCGCTGCTGTACCGGGCGTAGCTGGCGGCGACGATCCCCGTCGCCGCATCCCCCTCGTCTCGTCTCCGCACGTGGCTAAAAGCCCTTCGGAAGCGGGCCCCGTTCGTGAGTTCCGGAGGGAGCGCGGAGTGTACTAGAAGTGTGCTGAGACCGATGCCAACCAACAGTAAACAACCACAGAGGACGACGACCAACCGCAAGGACGTTACCCGTTGGCTGATCTGGAGTTTCGTTGTATTGTTAGGCTCTCCATCGAGTTGCGAAAATCGGGTCGGAAGAAACCCGGTTTCTCTGTCGAAATCCTCGGTGGGGCGAGAGCCCCGGGCCTCGTCCGGGTGTGGGGGCAAGTTTCCAACTTGCCCGGCCTACGCGAGACCAGATACGCATTCGTGTAACCGATCCAGATACGAACCTTGATCCTGTAGGGGCCGCCCTCCGTGGCGGCCCGTCAGCGACCGAGGGTTTCAGCCGAGCAACCAGCGCGGGGTGCGTTTCTAGGGGTTCCACCGGCTGCGCCGGTTCCACCCCTGGCTATTCTCGGACGCCCCGTTGGGGCTGCAACAGACCCGCTCGCGAGCCCGACCGGTTGCGCCCGTTTCCAACTCGCCCGGGGGGTCAACGGCCTACCCTGCGCGTGGGTGAACTGGCCTATCACGTCCGGAGAAGAGCAGCTGGGCAAGTTGGAAACTTGCCCCCACGTGGCTTCACGCCGCCCGGGACGCGGGCATCTTCACCACCCGCGGTTCGGACTCGCCGCGCGCCCGCTGCGCCCGCTCGTCGAGTAGCCGGAGCACGGCCGGCAACCAGATCAGCGCGGCGACCATGCAGAAGGTCACGCCCAGCGTCAGCGCCAGCCCGAGACTCGCCATCCCGCGGTGACGGGCGATCATGAGCGTCCCGAACCCCAGGATCGTGGTGAGCGCCGCCACCAGCACGCCCCGGCCGGTCGCCGACCCGAGGCGGTACACGGCCCCCGGCCGGCGGCGGGCCCGGTAGTCGTGCAGCACGTGGACCCCGTTGTCCACCCCGACCCCGACGATCAGCGGCAGCGCGATCATGTTCGCCGGGTTCAGCGCCACCCCGCACACCCCCATCACACCAAGGGTCAGCACCACCCCAACCACGAGCGGGAATAGCCCGAGCAACAGGTCCGTCAGCCGCCGCAGGTCGAGCAGGAGGACGATCACGATCGCCACGAGCGCGTACGCCCCGGCCCATTCGAACCCCGCCTTCATCTGCCGCAGCCCCTCCTGCGTGCGGAACGCCTTCCCGGTCGCCTCCGGGTCGGCGGTCGTGGCCGCGGTGGTGAACCGCCGGAGGGCGTCATAGTCCCACAGGCTGTCCCGCGCGAACGCCCGGACCAGGTACTCCCCATTCGCCCCGACGTACCGCTCGCGAAGCTCGTTGGGGAGGTCCGAGAGGGCGATCGGGGCCGGCCGGGAGACCGCCTTCAGCTGGTTCAGGTCGGCCGCGAGGTCGGCGGCGAGCCGGCGGTCGAACGCCCGGAGCCGGGCGGCCACCGCGTTGCCCGGGGTGGCCGCGAGCGCGGCGAGCAGGGCGTCGGCCGCAGTCGACAGGGCGGGGTTATCGCTGGCGTGCGTCCGGATGCGGTCGGTCAGCTCCCGGACCCGGTCCGGGGACGACCCGGTCGGGGCGGGCAGCTTGTCGGCGGGGGTGAGGGTCTTCAGCCGGTCGTGAATCGCCCGGACCGCCGGCAGCTTCGCCTCCTGGTCGGCCGGGACGAGCGCCGTTACCTCCATCACCCGCCCGACTTCCGGGATCGCCTCGTACCGCGCCCGGAGGGCGCGAGCCTCGTCGCGGGTCCGGGCGACGCTCATCGCGTCCCACGTCATCCCGGCCCCGCGGTCGATCAGCTTGTGCTCCCAGGTCACCGACTCCAGGTCGCGGGGCTGGAGGTTGAGTAGGTTGTGGTCGTAGGACAGCCGGCCGGCGAACCCCCCACACCCGATCAGCAGCACGAGCCCGACGGCGAGGACGAGCTTCGGCCGGTTGGCGAGCGCGGGGAGCCACGCGGCCGGCGGGGCGGGGAAGGGGAGTACGTCCCGGCGGGCGGGGGGCGCC
>JAQGHQ010000614.1 GCA_028288765.1 Gemmataceae bacterium
GCTCCTCCCGACCGGCGGCCCGGTGGTCGTCGCCGGGATGTGCGGGGCGGCCGCCGCCCTCACCCGGTGCTGGGTCCGGGCGTCCACCCGGGCGGTCGGGCTCGTCCCGGGCTGAGGTGCGTAACGGCGGGGGCGGGGCGGTGTCCAGTTCGGGCCCGGGGCGGCGTCCGGCCGGTCGACCGTCCCCGGGTCGGGGGCGGGTCAGCCCGTGCGGCCGCCCACCCCCGGACCGGACGCGGGACCGTCCCGCCCCCGCCCGACCGGAGGGCCGAGAATGGGAAAGACTGCGATCATCGACGAGTTGCACCTGACCGTCCGGATCCCGGCCGACCTCCCGGAGGCCGACGCCGAGGTGGTGCGCCGGGCCCTGACCGGGAGGGCGTTCATGGACGGGCTCCGGCGGGCGGTCCGGACGGTCATCCGCCGGACTCCGGGTCTGACCCCGGTCCGTGTCCGTCTGACCCGGTGACGGGTGGCCGGCCCGGGCCATGGGGCCCGGCCCGGCCGCCCCTTTTCTTTAGCCCCGGGAGGGCGACCCCGCGCGCGGCGGCTGCGACGAGGGTCCACTCTCCGAGGCCGATCCCGAGGGTGGGGATGATCGACCGGTCGAGCCGTCGATGGCGGTCGTGTCCGCTCGCCGGGGTGCGACCTCGCGGCCTACCCCCGGTCCGGGCGGGGAACCTCACGAGGGAAGCTGGAGGGTCGGGCGGTCCCTCGCCCCGCGGGTGCGAGTCCGCCCGGGCGCGCCGATGACTCGTCCGCGAGAACCACTTCCCGGACGCGGTCCGGATGAGCCGGCACCCGTCGGTCAGGCGACGCCGTGCCGGACTTCGATCTTCGGAGCTCCCGGGGAATGCGTCGCGGTCACTTGAGCGACCGGACCGTGACCGACTTGACGTCGACGGTGTTCGCCGACGTCGCCCCCACCATCAGGGCCGCCTTCGCACCCAGGGTGTACTTCCCCTTCTCGGTGAAGACCACCTTGTCGTCGACCCAGACGGTGAACTCGGTCGCGGTCAGCCGCCACCGGAGCGTGTACCAGGTGTCCGGTTTCAGCGGCTTGACCGGCGACCGGATGAGCGACCCGCTCTCCAGGACGGTGGGCCTCCCGTCCGGGCGGGTGAGGCGCAACTCGTTCGGGTTGGCGCCCCAGTTGAAGATCACGCACGACCCCGACGGGCCGAACAACCGGATGTCGTCCGCCGGCGTCCGGGCGACCACCCGCATCTCCACGGGGCCGGTGAATTCCTCCTTCGTCCGGACCTGGGACTCCCGGGCGACCCGGACGAAGTCGCCGACGACTTCGCCCCCGCCGAGCTCGAGGTGGTCCCACGGGCCGGGCGGGTCGACCTCCTCCACCCGCCGCCCGGCTCGTTCCCGGGCCAGCCCGCCGAGGTCCGGAAGGGCGAGCCGGTAGACGTGACCCGCCCGACGCCGGAGCTGGGTCGCGGCCGCGCCCGTCTCGGCACCGGCCAGGTCCCAGTACCCGTCCGCGAGCGCCATCCGCTCGTCGGGCTTCATCGGCGAGCCGAGATCCTGCCGGGCGAGATCCCTCAGCCGGCCGTCCCCGGTCTGGGCCAGTAGGGGCAGCCCCCCGTCCCAGTCCCCCTTGAGCAGGCACCGAAACCGGCCGACGGCGCGAGCCGCCCCGGCGTCCGTGGGATCGGTCCGGAGCCGGGCGTCGGCCGCCTTGACCAGCTCGTACCCGGCCGCGACCTCCTTGACCTCCTTCTCGCGGGCGGCGGCTTTTTTCGCGAGCCCGTCGTCCTTCGCCCGGGCCGCGGCCCGGGCCGCCAGGCCGGCCAGGCGGACGGCCTCGTCGTACCGATCGGCGCGAACCGCCTCGTCGACCGCGACCAGGGCCGTGGCGGCCACCGCGCGGTGGGCCGAGGGGACCGCCGCGGCCGCGGCCGCCTTCTCCAGGACGGCCGCCGTCAGGGCCGGCCCGTCGACCCGGAACTCGGCCGCCAGGTGGGAAACGGCCTTCAGGGCGAGGGCGGGATCGGCCGCCTTCGCGGCGAGGTCCGTCGCCTCGCGGAAGAGGACGTACCGGGCCGCCGGGTCGCCGGTGGTGTCGAGGCCGAGCTGGAGCAACCTGGCGGCCAGGGCCCGCTGGTCGGCGGCGAACTTCTTGGCGTACTCGGCCCGGTACAAACCGCGGACATCGGCCTCGATCTTTTTCTGGACCTCGTCGGGCGGCACCGGGGCGCGGTCGGGCGGGGCCGCGTCCGTCACCCCCGCGCCGGCAACGAGGAGAAGAACGGCGATCCGGGACTGGAGTCGTGTACGCATGGCGTGTTCCCTCCGGGAGGTGGGCCGATCGACGGCCGGGGGTGGGTCGGGTCGGCGGGGACGGCTCCCCGGCCGGAAGATTACGCATCCTCTCGGGTCGGGGAGGGCGGTGGCGACCGGCCGGTCGAGCCGCCCGCTGCTGGTCGCTCCGGCCCGCGGGTGGGGACGGGATCTCCCCAGCGGGCCCCGTTTCATTGCTCGCCGGGCGGTGACCGTCACCGCCGGCCGGCCCACCGGGCGGGGCCACCTTCTCCCCCGCCCCGGGCGGTTCCCCGGTCCGGAGCCAGTGCCACATCTTGTACGCGCCGAAGGTCACCGCCCCGCCGGCCGCGACCAGCCCGGTGACCGGCAGGCCGCACCCGGGGCAGGAGATCCCCTCGCCCGCCCTCCGGCCCGAGGCCTCGAGCCCGGCCGCGCAGTCCGGACAGCAGAACCTGACCTCGAGCACCCTCCCGATCGGGATGGACCTCGCGGGGCCGACCGGCGGTCGAGCCCACCGGGTCAGAACGGATGGAAACTCGCGCGGGCGGCCCGGTCCAGCTGGAAGCTGAGGACGGAAATCTCCCCCACCTCCCCCGGTCGGAGGTCCGGGTACACCGCGATCACCTCGTCCAGCTTCAGGAACTTGTCGCTCAAAAAGGTGACCCGGATCTGGCCGGACTCGAGAGGGAACTTGGCCGACCGGATCCGACCGGTCAGGAACGGGCCGTCCGCCTTCAGGTCGGTGATCGCGACCCCCTCCGGCAGGAACGGGGAGAAGTTGTACCGGATCTCCCGTGTGCGCTTCCCCTCGCCGGCCGCGGGTTTCGGGACGGCGGACTCGGTCCGCTGGTCGTTCGCCCCCGGAGCCAGGGGGCCGGACACCCGGCCATCCGGCCCCGGGCCTGGGCCGCGGACGGAAAGGACGACGGCAACCGTGACCGCCGCCGCCAGCCCGGCCCCCGCCGCCCCGCCGACCGCCCAGACCCACCCCGGGAGTCGCCGCCCGCGGGGCGGGTCGGCCTCGTCGAGCTGGGCGACCGGAAGCGGGCCGGGGGTCGGTACCGAGACCGCCTTCCGACACCGGGGACAGGTCGCCTCCCTTCCCGTGGGCCCGTCCGGGACCCGGAGCCGGGCCCGGCACCCGGGACAACGGAAGTGGATCACGGGGGTCGGCTCGGTCGACATGTCGGCCCTCGGGTTCGAGCCCGGCATGGGGGCGGCGGGTCGGGTGTGAATGCTACTTAAACACATCATGTCCTTCGGCAGGGTGGTCGTCCACCATGAACCTGGATGACCGCGAGTTTTTGCGCCGGATCGGGGACCGGATCCGGGACCGGCGGGCGGCCCTGGGAATGACCCAGGCCCAGCTGGCCGAGACGGGCGGGCTGCACCGGACGTTCATCGGGTCGGTCGAGCGGGGGGAGCGGAACGTCGCCCTGCTCAGCCTGCGGAAGATCGCCACCGCCCTGCGGACGACCC
>JAQGHQ010000014.1 GCA_028288765.1 Gemmataceae bacterium
ACAGCCGCTGATTAAGACTGTCCCGTATACGACCCCGAAAAAGAGGTTCTATGAGTGACTACCGTTGACTGACACGTGGTCATCGCGCGACACAGACCGTGACTACCGTTGACTGACACTTGTCCGCTCTGCGTGGACATGCGCGAAGCCGACGGTTCCCAGTCCCGGAGTCGGTGTCGGGGGCAAAGGCCGCGGTCACTCACATGTCCACTCAGAGCGGACAGATGACACCCCGTCGGAAAAATTCTTCATCCCGCCGTATTTCTGTCGGAGGTGCCCTGATGACGCCCGCCGCCCCGCCCCGCCCGCCGGCCCGGCTCGCCGCCGACGTCGCCCGCCCGCTCACCCTCTCCGATGAGGCGAAGGCCCTGCTTACCCCGACTGCCACCGCCCGGCAGTTCTTCGACACGCTCGCCGCCGCCCCGCTCCCGGACGACGCGATCCGCTTCCTCGCCGCCGCCCTGCCGAAGCGAGAGGCCGTCTGGTGGGGCCACACGTGCCTGGTCGGGGCGCTCCCGAAGCCACTGCCCGAATCCGCCGCCAGGGCCCTCGCGGCGGCCGAGAAGTGGGTGAAAGACCCGTCGGAGGCGAACCGCCGGGCGGCGGGCGACGCGGCCGATCTGGCGGGCCACGGCGCCCCGGCCGGGTGTCTCGCGGCCGGGGCGTTCTGGTCCGGCGGCAGCCTCGCCCCGCCGAACCTCCCGCCCGTCCCACCCCGGGACGACCTCACCGGGCAGGCGGTCGCCGGCGCCCTGTTCCTCGCCGTCGCCGGCCTGCCCGCCCCTGCAGCCGCCCGGCAGAGGTTCCTTGCCGCCGGGGCGGACATTGCCTCCGGGCGCGTCAAAGTATGAGCGGCCGGGTCGCGCGGGAGTGCCAGCCGGGGCGAGCTTGCCTCACACTCGCACGAGCATCTCACATTTTTCGGATGAAAGATTCCCGCCCGATCTTCCGTAACCAGTACGATCAGCGCGCGCGCCGCGAACTCCGGCAACTTTTCCCTTGCCCCGGACCGCTCCGGGAGCCATCCTGAGTCCGTCGCTGGTCCGCGCGGCACCGCCGTTCCCGCTCCAGACCGAGGGTGTGGATGCCGTCCCCGGATGCGCTCGATTTCGCCAAGCTGCTCGCCCCGATCCCCGGTGACAAACCGGCCGGGGCGGACCTCCGGGCGAACGCCGGCCCGACCTCGGTGTATTACCAGGCGAAGGACGGCCGGAGCACGGCCCGGGCGGCCGAGCGGCAGATGGAGGGTGGGCTCGAAGACGCCGCCCCGCCTGACTGGAAGGTCGTCGTCACCGCGGCCTCCAAGGCCCTCGCCGAATCGACCAAGGATCTGGAGCTGGCCGCGTACCTGATCGAGGGGCTGTGCCGGACCCACGGGTTCGCCGGGCTGCGGGACGGGTTCAAGCTCGCCCGCGGGCTGGTCGAGCAGTTCTGGGACGGGCTCTACCCGACCCCGGACGAGGAAGGGGTCGCCACCCGCGTCGCCCCGCTCACCGGGCTCAACGGGGACGACTCCGAGGGCACCCTGATCGCCCCGATCAACCGCATCCCGATCGCCGACTCGCCCACGCACGGGCGGCTGACGCACGCGAGCTACCTCCAGGCGGCGGCGACGGCCAAGATCCTCGACCCGAAGGTCCGGGAGAAGAAGATCGCGGCCGGCGCGATGCACCCGGAGCTGATCCAGAAGGCGGTCGACGAGACCCCGGCGGGGTTCTACCGGGCCGCGGCCGATGACCTCGCCGCCGCCCTCGACGAGTTCGCCAAGCTCGGCCAGGCCCTCGACCTCAAGGCCGGCCAGGCCTCCCCGCCCACGTCCGCCGTCCGCACCGCCCTGGAGAACGTCCTCGGGGCGATCAAGGACGTGGCCCGGGCGAAACTGGCGGTCACCCAGACGGCCCCGGCCGCGGACAAGAAGGCAGAGGGTGACGGCAAGACGGACGGGGCGGCCGGCAACGGGAAGCCGCACGAGGAAGGCGAGAAACTCCCGCCGATCCGCAACCGGGAGGACGCGCTGAACGCGACCCTGAAGCTCGCCGATTACTTCCGCCGGACCGAGCCGCACTCGCTCGTCCCGTTCGCACTGGAACAGGCGGTCCGGTGGGCCCGGATGTCGGTCCCGGAGCTGATGCTCGAACTGATCCCCGACGAGGGCCCGCGGAAGTCCCTGTTCAAGCAGGTCGGCATCCGGGCCGCCGAGGCGGAGAAACCGGGCGAGAAGAAGAAGTAAGGTACGTGGTAGGAGATGAGCTACCCGTCTGAGGGTGCCACGGGCGGCTTGTCCGCCCGTGTGCTCGGGAGCGCAGACCACACGGGCGGACAAGCCGCCCGTGGCACCCAGCCTCTTGCCGGGTAGATTTTCCCCTGCCGCCTGCCTAACACAGACCCATCCGAACAACCCGACCGCCGGGGCGACGCCCCGGGCCGCCGTGACCGAACCCGAACCGTTCGATTCCCCGAGGAAGGTGCCCCATGGGTAGCGAGAGTATCAACGAGAAACTGAGCCGGGTCCGCAAGCCCCGGGTCCACATCAAGTACGAGGTCGAGACCGAGGGGGCGACTGTCGAGAAAGAGTTGCCGTTCGTGGTCGGGGTCCTCGGTGACTTCTCCGGCCAGCCGACCGAGCCGCTCAAGCCGCTCAAGGACCGGAAGTTCGTCCAGATCGACCGGGACAACTTCAACGACGTCATGGCCCGGATGACCCCCGGCCTGAACCTGAAGGTGAAGAACACCCTGAAGGACGACGGGTCGGAGCTGGGGGTCCAGCTGAAGTTCTCGTCGATGGACGACTTCAGTCCGGAGAAGGTGGCCCAGCAGGTCGACCCGCTCAAGAAACTGATCGAGACCCGGGACAAGCTCCGGGACCTGCTCACCAAAATGGACCGGTCCGAAGACCTGGAAGCCATTCTCGAAAAAGTCCTGTCCAACACCGAGGAGCTGAAGAAGCTCAAGGACCAGCTCGGCGAGGGGAAATAACCACCCGTCAGTCTCGGGCGTGTCGGCCGCGCGACCCGCGGCACCCGCGCCCCGCCGGACACCTGTGACGGTGCGGCCCGGCTCCGGCCCGGCGCACCTTGCGAACCCCACCCGCACACCCGTAGAGGACTCCCACCGATGAGCCCCGAACAGAAAGCCGCGGCCGGCGCCGCGGCCACAACGACCGACGCCGTCTCCCTCCTCGACCAGGCGATCGCCGCGACCAAGCAGACCGAGCGGTCGCGGGCCGAGGACCTGCTCCGGACCCTGACCGACGAGGCCCTCAAGGGCACGGTCAGCTACTCCAAGAACGTCTCCGTCACGATCAACCAGGCGATCCGGGCGATCGACGGGGCGATCTCGAAACAGCTGAACGCGGTCATCCACCACCCGGACTTCCTCAAGCTCGAAGGGTCTTGGCGGGGGTTGAACCACCTGATCATGAACAGCGAGACCGGGGCCTCGCTCAAGATCAAGATGCTCAACGTCTCGAAGCGGGACCTGTTCAAGGACGTGGACAAGGCGGTCGAGTTCGACCAGTCTCAGATCTTCAAGAAGCTCTACGAGAACGAGTTCGGCACCCCCGGCGGCGAGCCCTACGGGGCCCTGATCGGCGACTACGAGTTCACCAACCACCCGGAAGACCTGGAACTCCTCTCCAAGATGTCGAACGTGGCCGCCGCCTCGTTCTGCCCGTTCATCTCCGCCGCCGACCCGAAGTTGTTCGGGTTCGACGGGTGGACCGAGCTGTCGAAGCCTCGCGACCTGGCCAAGGTCTTCGAGACCGTCGAGTACGCCAAGTGGCGGTCGGTCCGCGACTCGGAAGACGCCCGGTTCGTCACCCTGACGATGCCCCGGGTGCTGGCCCGGCTGCCGTACGGGTCGACCACCAAGCCGGTCGAGGCGTTCGGGTATGAGGAAGCCGAGTTCGACGCCGCCGGGAACCCGAAGGCGATGCAGCACGGCGAGTACTGCTGGATGAACTCGGCGTACGTCATGGGCACCCGGATGACCGACGCGTTCGCCAAGTACAGCTGGTGTACGGCTATCCGCGGGGCCGAGGGCGGCGGCAAGGTGGACGGGCTCCCGGCCCACGTGTTCAAGTCCGACGACGGCGACCCGGACCTGAAGTGCCCGACCGAGATCGGGATCACCGACCGCCGCGAGAAGGAACTCTCCGACCTCGGGTTCCTGCCCCTGTGCCACTACAAGAACACCGACTACGCCGTGTTCTTCGGGGCCCAGACCGTCCAGAAGCCGAAGAAGTACGACAAGCCCGAGGCGACCGCGAACGCGGCCATCTCCTCCCGGCTGCCATACATCATGGCGTCGTCCCGGATTGCCCACTACCTGAAGGTCATGGCCCGGGACAAGATCGGGTCGTTCATGGAGGCGAAGGACTGCGAGGACTGGCTGAACAAGTGGATCAAGAACTACGTGAACGCCAGCCCGAACGCCGGGCAGGAGACCCGGGCCAAGTACCCGCTGGCCGAGGCCCGGGTCCAGGTGGCCGAGATCCCGGGCAAGCCGGGGTCGTACAACGCCGTGGCCCACCTGCGGCCGTGGCTCCAGTTCGAGGAGCTGACCACCTCCCTGCGGATGGTCGCCCGCATCCCGCAGCTGGGCGGGTGAGCCTTTCTGGTCCGACATTCTTAGCCCCGGAGGGGTGTTCGTAAATAGCCCAGGGCGGGAGCCCTGGGCGGCGTTGCGAGTCCGTGATGCCAACGTCCTCGCGGGCTGCGTTCGCCCGCCCTGGGCTACGCGCGGCCGCCGCTCCACGGCTTCTCGGACTGAGGTGTACCTCGTTCGCTCCGACTCAGAGCTTCGGAGAGGTATCTGTACCTGGCGCGGAGGCGACCCGATGGAACTGTTAACCGCCCAGCTCGCCCTATTTGCCGCGGCGGTCTGGATGTGGGTCTGGTTGATCGTGGTCCTCGGCCGCGACCTCCCGGCCACGATCTACGTCCAACAGAACCTCGGCGTCGGGACCCCACCCCCGCTCTACCGGTTGGTCCGCGCACGCCGGTGGCTGGTGGTCGGGGGTATGGTCGTGATCGGGGCGGCGTGCCTCATACCCGAGGCGCGCACGGCCTCACTGCTCGGGATGTTCGTCGTGTCGGCCGGTTTGTTGACGTACGTCCACATCCGGTCGGCGAAACTGCTCCATCCCCGGGTCGTGAAATCAGTGCTGGCGCAGTTGCACGGAGATACTCCGCACGATCGCTTCGCCGACAAACTGCTGATGCGACTATACGAAGAGAGGCCAGAGGAGCCTCCGCCCGCCGCGACCTGACCGCCGGCCGCCGGTCGTATTCTCTGACCCGGAGCAGGATGAACCCCCGATCCCTTCCACTGGAGACTCTGTACGCCAAGCCCGACGCCCCGGCCGCGGCCCCGCCGGCGGCCGGGGCGTCGCTGCTCGACGCCGTTCTCGCCGCCACCCCGGCCGCAGGTGCCGGGCGGCGGACCGAGCCGGCCGGGCGGTTGGACCAGTTCCTCCGGGAGACCGACCCGGCGGAGGCGGTCCGGCTCTGGTTCGGGGCGATCCCGGAGAAGTGGAAGGACGACCTCAAGCGCCGGCTGGTCCGGGCGCTCAACCAGGACGTCGGCCGGCTCGATGATCTGATCTCCGTCCAGCTCAATGCCGTCCTGCACCACCACGAGTTCCAGAAGCTCGAGGCCGCGTGGCGGGGGCTGTGGTTCCTGGCGGACAGCGTTCCGGAGGGAGCGCACGTCAAGGTCCGGGTGTTGAACGCGTCCTGGAAAGAGCTGGTGAAAGACCAGGAACGGGCGCTGGAGTTCGACCAGAGCCATCTATTCCGGAAGGTGTACAACGACGAATTCGGGACCCCCGGCGGGGAACCGTTCGGGCTGTTGGTCGGGAACTACGACGTGTGCCACCGGCCGTTCCCGGACCACCCGACGGACGACGTCGCCACCCTCCGCGGGATCTCCGCCGTCGCCGCGGCGGCGTTCGCCCCGTTCGTTACCGGGGTGGACCCCCGGTTCCTCGAACTCGACTCGTTCACCGGCCTCGAACTGCCGATGGACGTCGGCCGGACGTTCGAACAGCTCGACTACCTGAAGTGGCGGCAGTTCCGGGAGGCGGAGGACGCCCGGTTCGTCGGGCTGGTGCTCCCCCGGGTGCTGTACCGCCGGCCGTACGGCGACGACCCCGGCCGGGCCGACGGGTTCGAGTTCCGCGAGGACACCGCCGCCCCGGACCGGGCAGGGTACCTGTGGGGGAACCCGGCGTTCGCGCTGGCGGCGGTGACGGTCCGGGCGTTCGCCGAGACGGCCTGGCTGGCCGACATCCGGGGGACCCGGCCGGAGGTCGAGAACGGCGGGCGGGTGGTCGGTCTGCCGGCCGTCGGGTACGGGACCGGGACCGGCGAAACCCCGCGGTCGGTGACCGACGCCCACATCACCGACGTCCGGGAGAAGGAGCTCACCGACCTCGGGTTCATCCCCCTCTGCCACACCCCGGGGGCGGCCGAGGCGGCGTTCTACACCACCCCGTCGGCCCAGCACCCGAAGGCGTTCACCGACCCGGTGGCGACCGCCAACGCCCGGCTGTCGGCGATGCTCCAGTACATCCTGTGCGTGTCGCGGTTCGCGCACTACCTGAAGGTGATGATCCGGGACCGGGTCGGGTCGTACACCACGCCGGAGAGCGTCGAGGATTCGTTGAACAAGTGGCTGGTCGGGTACGTCGTCGCGAACGACAACGCCAGTCCGGAGACCAAGGCCCGGTACCCGCTGCGGGAGGGAAAGGCGCAGGTCCGGGAGATCGAGGGGAAGCCCGGGGCGTACCAGTGTAGCATCTACCTCCGCCCGCACTTCCAGCTCGATCAGGTGTCCGCCGGCATCCGGCTGACCACCCAGCTGAGCACGCGGGCCGAGGCGTAAATTCAGAAGTTCCAGGTTCCAAGTTCCAGGTTGCAAAACCGCCCGAGTTCCAAACCTGGAACTTGGAACCTGGAACCAAAGAAAGGCCACCCATGACCACCGCCTCCGAAGCGTTCCAGGCCGGCCGGCTGGCCGACGCGGTTTCGGCCGCGGTCGAACAAGTCCGGGCGAACCCGGCCGACCGGGTGAAGCGGTTCTTCCTGGCCGAGCTGTTCCTGTTCACCGGGGAGCTGGACCGGGCCGACAAACAGCTCGACGTGCTCGCCGCCCCGGACGCCCCGGACCTGATGGCGGTCACCCTGTTCCGCCAGCTGCTCCGGGCCGAGACCGCCCGCCGGGAGGTGTTCGCCCACGGCCGCGTGCCGGAGTTCCTCACCCAGCCGGCCGAGGGCGTGAAGCTCCACCTGGAGGCCGCCATCCTGCTTCGGGAGAACAAGCCCGCCGAGGCGGCCGCCCTGCTGGCGAAGGCCGAGCAGAGCCGGCCGGTGGTCGCCGGGACCTGCGACGGCACCGCGTTCGACGACTTCCGCGACCTCGACGACCTGACCGCCCCGGTGCTGGAGGTCCTGACCGCGAATGGGAACTACTACTGGGTGCCGACCGACACCGTCGAGCTGATCGAGTTCCAGCCCCCGGCCCGCGCCCACGACCTGTACTGGCGGGCGGCCCACATGGTGGTCAAGGACGGGCCGGACGGCATCGTCTACCTTCCCGCGCTCTACCACGGGTCGCACCTCGACCCGCGGGAGACGATCAGGCTCGGCCGGGAGACCGATTACACCGGGGGCGACGGGTTGCCGTACCGCGGGACCGGGCTCCGCGAGTTCATCGTCGGGCCGGACGCGAAGCCGATCCTCAGCCTCACGAAGATCGAATTCGGGAAACCGTCGTAGGGTGGGCCGAGTGTTCGAGGTCCCCGTCTTATACCAACCGGCCGCCCATGCCCCCGATCCGCTCCGACCAGCCGTTCACCGCGTCAGTCCTCGACCGGCTGATCGACGACGACCCCGACCTGACCGCCGAGCCGGCCCGGAACCGCGCCCAGCTGCTCCGCGAGCTCAAGCAATCCGTCCGCCGCGACCTGGAGGACCTGCTCAACACCCGCCGCCGGAACATGCTCCCGCCGACCGGGCTGAAAGAGCTGGCTACCTCCCTCGTGGCCTACGGCATCCCGGACTTCAGCGGGACCGGGCCGGTCACGGCGAAGGAGCGGGATGCGTTCTGCCGGGTGATCGAGACGATCATTCGGCAGAACGAGCCCCGGCTGGTCCGCGTGGCCGTCGAGCTGGCAGCTGCCCCGGAACCGGGTGACCGGACCCTGCGGTTCCGGATCGACGCCCTGCTCCGCGCCGACCCCGCCCCCGAACCGGTGGTGTTCGACTCCACCCTGGAGCCGGCCACCAGCCAGTTCGCGATCAAGGGCGGCGGATAATAAATACAGTTAAGCCGCACGATGAACGCGGATCAGAACAGGATGTAAAACAAGAAATCATTATTGATCGCTCATTCTGATCGTGTTCTGATCCGCGTTCATCGTGCGGCTCTGACTTCTCTCGCGGGATCATTGATGGCCGACGACCTGCTGCCGTACTACAACCGCGAGCTGTCGTACATCCGCCGGTACGCCGGGCGGTTCGCCGAGGCACACCCGAAGGTCGCGGCCCGGCTCCGGCTCGGCCCGGACGGGAGCGAGGACCCGCACGTCGAGCGGCTGCTCCAGGGGTTCGCGTACCTCACCGCCCGGGTCCGGCACAAGCTCGACGACGAGTTCCCGGAGATCACGCAGGCCCTGCTCGGGGTCCTGTACCCCCACTACCTCGCCCCGATCCCGGCGTGCGCGGTCGTCCAGCTCGGTCTGCACGAAGGCCAGAATGAGCTCACCGCCGGGCTGACCGTCCCCCGCGGGCAGGAGATCGAGACCGACCCGATCCAGGGCGAGCCGTGCCGGTTCCGGACCGCTTACCCGGTCACCCTGTTCCCGATCGACGTCCGGCTCGCCACGCTCGCGTCCGCCCCGTTCACCGCCCCGGCCACGCCCCGGGCCGGGGCCGCGCTCGCGGTGCTTCGGGTCGCGCTCGGGTGCCGGTCGCCCGCGGCCCGGTTCGCCGACCTCGGACTGAAGCGGGTCCGGTTGTTCCTCCGCGGCCAGCCCCAACACACCCAGAAACTGTACGAGCTGTTGTTCAACCACGCGGTCGAGGTCGCGGTCGCCACCCGGCCCGACGACAAGGCCGCGGTCGCCCTGGAGCCGGCCGCGCTGCGGCCGGTCGGGTTCGACCGGGACGAGGGGCTTTTCCCGTACCCGGCCCGGTCGTTCGTCGGGTACCGGCTACTTACCGAGTTCTTCACCTTCCCGCAGAAGTTCCTGTTCGTCGACGTCGACATCCCGCCCGCGGCCCTGGCCCGGTGCGGCAACGTCCTCGAACTCTTCGTCTACCTGAACCGGCAGGTCGCGGACCTGGAACCGAACGTGTCCGCCGAGACGTTCCGGCTCGGCTGCACCCCGATGGTGAACCTGTACCACCAGCCGGCCGAGCCGATCCGGCTGACCCACCAGGAGTTCGAGTACCGGGTGGTGCCCGACCAGCGCCGCCCGCTCGCCCACGAGGTCTATTCGATCGACCGCGTCGGGGCGACCGCGCCGGACGGCCGGGAGGCCGAGTACGCCCCGTTCTTCGCGGTCAAGCACGGCGGATCGAAGTCGGCCGGGCCGTACTTCCACCCCACCCGCCGCCCGGCCGCGGACGCGGCCGAGCCCCGCGGGGACACGCCGACCGTCGACCGGGGGACCGAGGTCTACCTGTCGTTCGTCGACCTCGGGTTCAACCCGGCGGCCCCGGCCGACTGGACGGTCCACGTCGAGGCGACGTGCATGAACCGCGACCTCCCGGCCCGGCTCCCGTTCGGCGGGGGCCAGCCGCGGCTCCAGCTCACGCAGGGCGGCGGGCTGGTGTCGCGGGTGACGTGCCTGACCCCGCCGACCGCGACGGTCCGCACCCACCTCCGTGAGGAAGGGCTCTGGCGGCTGGTGTCGCACCTCTCGCTCAACCACCTGTCGCTGACCGGCGAGGAGGACGGGGCCGAGGCCCTGCGGGAGATCCTGGCCCTGTACGACTTCACCGACTCGGCCGCGACCCGGTCCATGATCGACGGGGTGTTGTCGGTGTCCGGGAAGCGGGCGCTGGGGCGGTACGGCGGGGCGGTGTGTCGGGGGGTTGAGGTCGGCGTCCGGTTCGACGAGGACCGGTACACCGGGAACGGCCTGTACCTGTTCGCGAGCGTGCTCGACCGGTTCATCGCCCTGTACGCCACGGTGAACACGTTCACCCGGACGGTCGCCACAGTCGCCCGCCGGGAGGGCATGTACAAGCGGTTCCCGGCCCGGGTCGGGGACCAGATCGTGTTGTGACGCGCCTCGGTCGTTCGGAGGTGTGAGCGTACCGGACGATCGGAGCCCGGCCCGCGCCCGGGCGCGGGGCCCCCCCGGCGCACGGATAGGGGCGTGCCGATGGGTGTTCCAGAATTTTCACCCCGTTCCCCCGCCGGTCGGCTGTTCGCCGAGCCCGGCCGGTTCGACGTCTTCCAGGCGGTCCGGCTGCTCGAGCGGCTGGCGACCGGGGCCGGATCGGCCGTCGGCGGGGACGCGGCCCCGGAGCGGGAGGCGGTCCACGTCCGCGTCCAGCCGGCGCTGCGGTTCCCGGCCGGGCCGGTGGCGAAAGTCTTCGCCCCGGCCCCCGACGACCCGCCCGAGATGTGGGTCACGTTCGGCGGGCTAACCGGCCCGGACGGCATCCTCCCACAACATTACACGGCCCTGCTGCTCGCCCGCCAGCGGTTGAAAGACACCACCCTCCGCGACTGGCTCGACCTGTTCCACCACCGCGCCCTCTCGCTCCTCATCCGCGGGTGGGAAAAGAACCGGTGGTCGGCCGCGGTTGACCGGCGGCGGGCCGAGGGGAAGCCGGGCGACGACGCCTGCACGGCCGCCGGGTTCGCCCTGGCCGGGTTCGGGACGGCCGGGCTCCGCGGCCGGCTCTCCACCCCGGACGACGCGGTCGTCTTCTACGCCGGCCTCCTGTCCCGCCGGCCGCGGCCCGCGTCCGGGCTCGAGCAGATCCTCGCCGAATACTTCGGTTGGCCGGTCGCGGTCGAACAGTACGCCGGGCAGTGGCTGTACCTGGACGCCGAGAACAAGGCCGAACTGCCGGCCGGGGGCCGGCCGGGGCTGAACACCAACCTCGGCCGGGACGTGGTGATCGGCCGGCGGGTGTGGGACGTGCAGGGGAAGGTGCGGGTGGTGGTCGGCCCGCTCGATGTCGAGAGTTTCTACAGCCTGCTCCCCGGGGGGGGCGCCCGGAAGCCGCTGTCGGACCTCGTCCGCCTGTACCTCGGGCCGGAACTGGACGCCGAGGTCAGGCTGGTGCTCGCCCCGGACGCGGTGCCCTGGTGCGCGCTGGCGTACGACGAGGATCGCGGCCCCCGGCTCGGGCGAAACACCTGGGTCCGGACTCACAACTTTGGCCGCCCGGTCGCCGACGCCGCCTTTGCCGCCGACTGAGCCCGTAATCTTCTTAGAGTTTTCCCGCGCCCGGCGGGAATTTCGGTGATAGGATGCGGCCGAACCGGGCGTACTATCAGCATCCAACGACCGGGCCGTGATGACGACCCGGGTTGAACCCGACCCGGGGCCACGAGCCCCACCACCCGCTCCAGGAGACGGTCATGCCGATTTACATGAACTACAACAGCCTTGCGATCAAGGGCGACGTGACGGAAGGTAGCCACAAAACCTGGATCGAACTGAACAGCTTCCAGTGGGGCGTCGGCCGGGGCATCAGCAGCCCGACCGGGGCGTCCGCCGACCGCGAGTCCTCGGCCCCGAGCGTCAGCGAGATCACCACCACCAAGGCCCAGGACGCCGCCACCATCGCCATCGTGAACGAGGCCCTCCAGGGCGAGGGGCAGACGGTCATCATCGACTTCTGCAAGACCGACAAGGGGCAGCTCGAAGTCTACCTGACGTACACCCTGACGAACTGCATGATCAGCGGGTACTCGATCTCGAGCGGCGGAGACCGGCCGAGCGAATCGCTCAGCCTGAACTTCACCAAGATCGAGGTCAAGAACACCCCGCTGGGCGCGGCCGGCGAGACCGGCAGCCCGACCACCGTTACCTACGACCTCGCCACCGCCAAGGTCGTCTGACCCGGCGGCCCGCGGTACGACGCGGGGTCCGGGCCGAGCTGGTTCCGGGTCGGTGTCACGACCCGGTCGATCCGACCCGCCGCCGGCCCAGCCGGTCGCAACCCGACCGCCGCCCCGGACAGCCGGGGCGGGCCCGTTTCCGAGAACACCCATGGCCCTGTCCCAGAACCGCCGGCTCTTCACCCTCACCACCCCGCTCGGCCCGGACGCCTTCCTGATGACCGGGTTCCGCGGCCGGGAGGAGCTCTCCCGGCCGTTCTCGTTCACCCTCGACCTGGTGTCCGAGAACACCGCCGTCGCCCCGGCCGACCTGGTCGGCCAGGCGGTCGGGTGGACGGTCAACGAGCCGGCGGACAACCCGCGGTACTTCCACGGGTTCGTGAAGAAGCTGGTCACCGGCCCGCAGATGAGCCGGTCGCTGCGGAACTACCAGGCCGAGGTCGTCCCCTGGCTCTGGTTCCTGACCCGGACCGCCGACTGCCGGATCTTCCAGAACAAGACCGTCCCGGACATCCTCAAGGCGGTGTTCGCCCTGTTCGGGTTCTCCGCGTACAAGGAGAGCTACCAGGGCTCCTACCCGGTCCGCGAGTACTGCGTCCAGTACCGGGAGACGGCGTTCGACTTCGTCTCCCGGCTGATGGAGGAGTACGGGATCTTCTACTCGTTCGCGTTCGCCGCCGGGAGCCACACCCTGGTCCTGGCCGACGCCCCGGCCGCGTACGCCGACTGCGCCCAGCCGACGGCCGAGTACCGGCCGGACTCGGACGCGATGTGGGGGGTGTACCAGTGGGACCGGGCGTACGAGTACCGGTCCGGGAAGGCGACCCACACCGACTACAACTTCATCACCCCGTCCACCAACCTGCTCGCGTCCACCGCCACCACCGTCTCCCTGCCCGGGATCACGGGCTACGACCTGTACGACTACCCCGGGCGGTACAAGGTCGGGGCCGACGGGACGGCGCTGGCGAAGGTCCGGATCGAGGAGGTCGAGGTCGGGTACGACACCGCGGCCGGCGAGGGCCGGAACCCGTCGTTCCTCCCGGGGGGGAAGTTCGCGCTGACCGTCCACCCGGCGGACGACGGGAGTTACGTCCTGCTCGCGGTCGAGCACACCGGGACGGAGAACTGGGTGGCCGGGACGCAGAGCGGGGCGGCCGACTACCGGAACTCGTTCACCTGCGCTCCGGCCGCGACCCCGTTCCGCCCGGCCCGGACGACCCCCCGGCCGGCCGTCCCCGGCCCACAGCCGGCGGTCGTCGTCGGGCCCGCCGGGGAGGAGATCTACACCGACCAGTACGGCCGGATCAAGGTCCAGTTCTTCTGGGACCGGGTCGGGCAAAAGAACGAGACCAGCTCGTGCTGGATGCGGGTGGCCGAGATGTGGGCCGGGCAGAACTGGGGGATGGTGTTCACCCCCCGGATCGGGCAGGAGGTGCTGGTCGACTTCCTCGAAGGCGACCCGGACCAGCCGGTGGTCACCGGGCGGGTCTACAACGCCGAGCAGATGCCGCCGTACGCCCTCCCGGCGAACATGACCCAGAGCGGAGTCAAGACCCGGTCCACCAAGGGCGGCGGGGCCGCCGACTTCAACGAGCTTCGGTTCGAGGACAAGAAGGGGAACGAGGACGTCTACTTCCACGCCCAGAAGGACTTCCACCGCGTGGTCGAGCACGACGACGACCTCCAGGTCGGCCACGACCAGACGATCACGATCAAGAACGACCGCACGCTGACGGTGAGTGAGGGGAACGAGAAGATCACGATCTCGAAGGGGAATCGCGATCGGACGGTGAGCGAGGGGAACGACACGCTGACCGTGTCCAAAGGGGACCGGACGGTCACCGTCTCGCAGGGGAATGAGGCGCTCACGGTTACCCAGGGGAAGCGGACGGTTTCGGTCAACGGGGACCAGGCCCTGACGGTGAAGCAGGGGAACCGGACGATCACCGTCTCGCAGGGGAACGACGGCCTGACGGTCACCCAGGGGAACCACACGGTCGACGTGTCCGCCGGGACGAGTACGACCAAGGCGGCCCAGTCGATCACCCTGAAGGTCGGGGCGAACAGCGTCGTCATCGACACCTCGGGGGTGACGATCGACGCCCAGTCGATCACCCTGAAGGTCGGGGCGAACCAGATCGCGATCAGCCAAAGCGGGATCGAAGTGAAGGGACTGACGGTGTCCGTCGCCGGTACCACCGACACGAAGATTAGCGGGCTGACGACCGCGGTCGACGGGTCCGCGATGACGAAAATCACCGGCGGGATGGTGATGATCAACTGAGGGGTTGAGGAAATCTGCCCCGTGGACCGCGGCCATTCTGACCGCTCTATGCGGGCGGGGCGGGCGGGACGCCCGCCGCGCGGACCTCAATCACGACGATGACGACATTCCGGACCGGACGCCGCCCGCGCGGCGATAACGAAGTGCGTTGCCACCCCGCGGCGACCAGGATTCCCGAATGCGTTCCGGGGGCGCTCCCCGCGGCCGTATCGGTGACGGTGATCGACCGGGTCCCGGCGGTCTTCACGGTCGCCGAGAAGGTGTGATCTCCGGCGTCGGCCGTGGTGAACGTATAGTCGGCGGGTCGACCGGGGGTCACCTCTTGTTTGCACTGGGTAGCTTGCTCAAATCCGGGCCGTTGGCCGAGGTCGAGGGGTTCTCCAGTACCGGATTCTCGGGTCGTGCCCTGCTAATGTTGCACGCCCCGAATCAACTGTGAATTCCGACGAACACCGAGACGTCTCGCTCGACGCGACAATCGCTCCCCCCCGCATCACGGCGTCGACAGCCGTTCCCCCGGAGGGGTTGTAGTCCACCGCCCGGGGTCGCGCTTCGCGCCCCCGGGGGTCGGGGGATCGCACCCAATGCCTGGAACGTAGCGGTCAGCTGGAATCGTGCTTTTTCCCACGGATCACAGCCTTTTGCTCCGCGGTCAGCGTGAGGAGTTTCGGCGGCTTCGGGGGCTTGTGCGGCCCCCGCCGCGG
>JAQGHQ010000021.1 GCA_028288765.1 Gemmataceae bacterium
GTCGTCACTCAAGACGAGGGCGGATCGGGTGGCCATCCGTGGCTCCGGAGAGAGCACTGTGTCGCACGGATTTGACCACAGAACCACGCCCCGCGCCAACCCTCATTTCCGGCCGCGTAGAGTATAACGGACGCCGGCCTCCAGGAACTCGCCCCACTCACGGGGCTGATAAACCTCGTCCTCCAGGGTGTCAAGGGGGCGGACGTGGGGCTCAAGGACCTCGCTCCACTCACGCGGCTGATCACCCTCGACCTCCGTAGCACTTCGGCTGTTCAGTGGTCGTCCCCATCGTGGTCGAGGAGACCTCCGGCCGATTCCGGTACGAGCAGTTCGACCGCCCTGAGCTTCAGGGCAAACATCTTGATCGTGGGGACCATGCGGAGGCAGTCGATTCGCTCGTTGACCCAGACCGTGATCGTCCTTTCACCGGCTCCCGGGTGGGCTTCCAGCAGAATCCTCGACCGGCCTGCTTCGGAGGGGGCTCTGGCGTCGTTTTGCCACGACAGCTCGAAGTAATCCGCGGTGCCGGCGCTGTTGGTGTAGGCATAGTGTAGGCGGATGGCGCAGACGAAGCGGGCGCGGGGGAGGGCGATCGTCAGGGCGGGGTCGCCGCCTACGGGCCGGGCGACCCCGCCCGAGAAGATCATGTCGCGCAGCGAGAATGCCGAGGCGGGCACCGCGACCACACCCACCGGGAGGTCTTCGGGCAAGCAACGGAAGGCGGCGGTGTGGCTGTCGCGCAAGTTGCGGATGTACCCGGCCACGTCCTCCTGCTGGTCCGCGGGGAACACGCGGCCGGCCCCACGCTCGGCCATGAAAGCCGGCGGCAGGCGGCAGGCCAAGTCGGCTTCGAAGTTTCGCAGCGCCCTCCGCCGGAAGCGGCCACTCTCGAACGCGGCTTGGAGGTTGGGCGCGAACATCACGGCCGCCAGGAGCATGAGTGCCATCCGGGACGCCCCTGCGGTCGAGACGCCGCCGTACCGTGCCCAGAGGAAATACACGCAGCAGCCCAGGGGTAACAGCAGCGTGGCATAGCGCGGCACGAACGGGGTTTGTCCGAGGTAGTCGCTGCGGCCGTGGGCAACGGCGGCGACGAGGCACCCCATCGCGAGCAGGAAGGCCAGCCAGCCGAGGAGCACCACGCGTTCGTGGGGCTGCCGCCGCCAGGCCGCCAGCCAGACTCCCCCGCCCGCCAGCAGCACCATCGGTACCACGACGGTTTTCAGCGGCGCCCCGGGAAGTGCTGCCGCGCCAAAGAGCATGCCGAGCACTTGCAGGCCGCGCATCAGCGTGTCCGCCGCCGTCGGCGACCGCGGGCCCGGGCTGGGCGGTGGCAGGCCGACGAAATACAGGCCACTCAGCAGCAGGGCGCCCGCCACCAGGCCCAGGACGAGTCGTCCTTGCCGGCGGACGGCGGCGTCTGCGGCGCGGCCGTGGAGGACGCCCACGAAGGCTAGCCACACGGCCAGGGCGGGGACGAGCACGAGGCCGCTCGCGCCAAACAGCGGCAGCAATACCAGGCAGACAGCCATCCGGACGGCCTGCCGCGGCAACACGTGCGGGTCGGCGCCGGCCAGCAAGACCAGGAAGGCCCCCGCACATACGGTGGAGCCGACCAGGTTCAGGGCGTACTCGATCAGGAAGCATTCCCACTGGGCCAGGCTCAGTACCACCAGGGGGAAGAAGGCGTCGGCGAAGTGAAGGCAGCCACGCATCCGGCCGACCGTGCGGAGCATGGCAAAGGAAAGTCCGCCCAGGAGGAGCACGTTGAGGACCATGCCGGCGCGGAAGTCGAAGCCGCTGAGCCGGCCCAGGGCGTACAGCACCAGTTTGGGCAACGGGACGCGGTGTTCGTTGAAAGGCGCCCACAGGTAGGCAGGCGTGAGCGGCTCGGCCCCGGTCAGCACCGGAACCAGCGTCCAATCGTCGAAAAAAGGCACCCGGGAGCTGAACTTGCCGACGTAGACGAGAGCCAGAAGAAGCATCGCGGCCCAGACAGTCCAGACGAACCCGGCGGCGCCGGGCATGACGGCGGAGGCGGTCAGCGGTCGAGGACCGCGTGGCGCTGACTCCCCTTCGACTTGACTCATCGGCTTTCACCTGCAAGCGAATGGACGGGTCGGCCCAGAAGGGCAGTGCCGAGGGGCAACTACACGGGCAAGATCGGACGAATTACTCTGACAGGATCTCGCGGGGAGAGACTGTATCCCGGAAAAGGTAGTGGTTCAACCCCACCTCCGTGGCCCAGGGGGTGACAGACGCCGGGCACAAGGAACTCTCTCCACTCAAGGGGCTGAAGACCCTCGACCTCCCCGGGACCGAGGTGTCCGACGAAGGCGTTGAGGAGCTGCAAACGTCCCCAGCCGACGGCCAGTTCTTCCGCTAATCGACGACGGGGCGGCGGGTTTGGGGTGCGGACGGTTCGCTCCCGGGCCGCCACCGGAAAACTCCCGGCCCCGGTCCACGTCGGCCGTGTGCTATGAGACCCGTCATGGCGCCGGTCCGGCGAAACGGGCGGGTCTGTTCGGGGACCTGCTGCCTGGCGATCGTGGCCCGCAGTTCGGTCGCCCGCCGGCCTCCCGAAATCTCGTCCCGGGTGACGGCCCGAAGACCTCTGCAGGTTTCACGAGCGGGTAAAGATAATACCAATGCCGGGACGGTGTGGGGGCTATTCCGATCCGGTGGGGCGCGGGGGGAGGTAGGCGTTCCGCACGTACTGGGCGAGCATCCGCTGGGCGTGGAAGAAGGACCCGTTCAGGGCGATCGCCGACCGCCTCACCTCGGCGAACGCCAGGGGCCGGCGGTGAAACAGGGGGGCGATGACGGACTCCAGCTTGGCGTACAGAGATTCCGCCTCCCGGGCGGGGTCGGACGGGGCCTTCGGGTCCTCGCCGATCGCCCACCCGGTCACGCCCTCCAGGTGCCCCTCGACCCACCACCCGTCCAGCACGCTCAGGCTGGGAACGCCGTTCAGGGCCGCCTTCATCCCGCTCGTGCCCGACGCCTCCTGCGGCTTCTGGGGGGTGTTCACCCAGACGTCGGCTCCGGCGCACATGACCTTCGCCAGCCCCATGTCGTACTCCGCAAGGTAGACCACCCGGACGGCGTCCCCGAGGGCCGCGGCCGCCTCGAACACCCGGCGGATCTGGGCCTTCCCGGCTTCGTCCCGGGGGTGCGCCTTGCCCGCGTAAACGATTTGCACCGGGCCGGCCTGCCGGGCGATCCGGCGCAGCCGGTCGAGGTCGGACAGCAGCAGGGCCGGCCGCTTGTACCCGGTGGCCCGGCGGGCGAACCCGAGCGTCAGGGCCGCGGGGTCGAGCCGGGTGCCGGTCCGGCGCTCCACCTCGGCCAGCAGGGACCGCCTGGCCGCGGTGTGGGCCTCGAGGATTTCGCCCAGCGGGATGCCGACGGCGTACCGGAGGTACAGGTTGTCCCCCCGCCACTCCGGGACGTGGCGGTCATAGAGACCGGCGAACGGCTCGGCCGTCCAGGTGAC
>JAQGHQ010000226.1 GCA_028288765.1 Gemmataceae bacterium
ACGACGCCCCGCGGCAGTTCCCGACCACCAGCCGGGTGGCGGTCATCGCCAACGAGTGGCGGTCGCTCAACGCCGACGTGGCCGCCCTGGAGGACCGCGGGCACGCCCTCTCGTTCGAGCCGGCCGCCGCCGAGGCGCACCGCCGGGCGGCCGAGTGGTTCTGGGACCAGGAGGTGTTCGACTGCGTGGCCGATCACCTCCACCTGACGGCCCGCCACTCGCTGCGGACGTACGTCCTGGCGTGGGAGTTGAGGCAGGCCGGGCTGGACTGGCGGCGGGGCGTCCTCGGCCGCTGCCTGACGGGCTCGGCGTTGGCGGTGGCCCGGCTCAAGGCCGACTCGACCTACCCGACCGAGCAGGACCGGGTCCGGGCATTCGTCGCGTCCGGGGTCGGGTGCCGGGCGACGTACTTCAACCACGCCCGGAAGTTGCGGCCGGCGGTCCCCCGGCCGGATATCAAGCTGGCCCGGTCGGCCCGCCCGCGCCCCTCCCGCCCGGGGGGGTTCTCGACCTGTTGCGCCGTCGGTTCGGGGACCTCGGACACGGTTAGACTGGTCGACTCGCCCGCGCCGGACGCGCCCGGGTGTGATCATCGGGCCGAACCTCGCTGGGCCACGGCCGTCGGTGACGTTTGCTGGTCGGAATCGTTCCGAAGTTTGGTCGGCCACCGATCTCCCGCGACCCGACCTGGACCGGTTCGTGGATGACCTGCCACGCGCGGTTCTCGCCCTCGGTCGCGGACGCGACCAAGGGGCATGACATTCTCGGGGCAGATAAACTTTCTTTGTTTCCGCGTCACCATAAGGAGAAAAACCTGGTTAGCCTTTCCGCTCGGCTTCCCGGATCTGCTCCCACGTGACTTCAATCGTCTCGCGGTGGTCGCACTGCCCGCACCCGTCGTCGATCACGGCCGGGTCGGCAGTCGGGGCGTCGTTCGCCAGGACGGCCCGCCAGTGTCGGGTCGTGCCGCACGCGCACGAGGCGCCGCGGCCCGCCCGGAGGTGCGCCGCGATCTCCTGGAACCACGCCCCGGCCGGCCCGGGGAGAGCGTCCTGGTCGGGATCCAGTTCCAGGCTCTGGCCGACCCGACCCCGGTCGTTGCGGTGATGGCTCCGGGCCTTGTACCGGCGGTCCGCCTCCCGTTTTTTGCCCACCATGACCCCGTAATACTCGAGCAGTCGCAGGAGGGCCCCGACCCGGGCGAGGTCGTGCGGGTCGGCCCAGACGTCCAGGATGGCCTCCCGCAGGAACCCAAACCGGGCGTGGAGCAGGACGAGCGGCAAGCCTCCCAGGTAGGGTTCCACCTGGTAGAGGGCGTCGAAGCGGGGGCGTTCCCCGGCGGACAACGGCTCGGGGAGGGCGCGGGCGAAGGCCACCATCTGCCGGTGGACGCAGTCCCCCACGTAGGTGTGCGCGCGGAAGACCAGTTCCAGGATGGCCTGCCGAACCGTCTCCCGCGGGATCGGCCCGCCGCCCTTCTTCTGCTTGGCGATCGTGTGCACGACGTTGTCGACGTTCTCGAAGAACCACCGGTTGAACGCCGCGGTGTCGTCCCCGATGTGCCGCTCCAGGGCCGGCCACAGCCGGTCCTGGACCCGGTCGGTCACGGACTCGTCGAGCGAGCCGGCGTGGGGGCCGAGGTCGAACAGCGCGAGGCGGGCCAGCCCGAGGGCTTGGTCCTTGGGGAGGGCGGTCGGGTCGAGCGGGTTGCGGCGGGCGGCCGCGCACAGCCCGAGCTGGATCCAGGCGGCCTCGTCCGGGTTCGGGTGGCCGGCGGCGACGGCCGCGTGCCGGCCGCGCTCGATCACCTCCTGGGGCGTCCACGGTGCTCCATGCCCGCTGGGGTCGAGGCCGAGGCCATCCGGGAGAACGTGCAGGCCGTCCCCGGCGACCCGCCCGGCGTGCGGCACGTACAGGTCCGTCTTCCGGGTGAACGTCCGGCCCAAGTGCTCCCGTAGCCCCGGCCCCAGCTGGTAGAGGAGGTGGGTGGCGCGGTAGCTGAACCGGTGTTCCGGCGTCAGGTCGTGCCGGCGGGTGAGGAGGGCCGCCCCGCCGAGTGCGGCCCGAAGGACGAAGGTCGGGGTTAGGTCGGCTGGGATGAACCGCCGGGTCCCGCCCGGTCCGATGAGGCAGTCGAACCCGAGGGCGAAGGCGGTAGGGAGCTCCACGGCGACATCCGGGGGCGGGCGCCAGGTGTAACGGGCTATTCGAAGTCGGAGCGGTGACCCCGGGGCGAGTGGCTCGTCGGCCGGCGGCCCGACCTCGACGCTCCCCCAGCCCGGCGCGGAACCGCCCTGGTGATCGGCCATCATCTCCCCAGTTAATAATCCACCCAGCTCCCGGCGCCTGGTCCTTAGTATCTCCACCAACCGGCCGACCACACCAGGTCAACTCCGTTCCGACCGACGTCCGCCGGCGGCCTGACCCGGGACGGGCGATCCGAAGAGGCCGGGCGGGAAAATCGTCCGGCTTTCCAGACCGGTACGGCGGGCGGGAACCCGACCGGACGTTCGGCCCGGGTGCCGCCCCGCCGTTCCGGGTTTCCGGCGGTGACGACATGCCACGCAAGGACGGCGGCTGCGACCTGACGGCCAAGGAGGTGTCGGCCCTCTTCTCGGACCCGGCCTGGGCCGCCACCTTCCCACCGATCCTGTCTGTCGACCAGGCCGCGACCCTCGCCCAGGTCCCGAAGCAGACCGTGTACGCCTGGTCCAGTCGAGGGCTCCTGAAGGGGTGCAGCCGGCGGGCCGGCAAGCACCTCCGGATCCTCCGCGACAAGTACCTCCTGAAACTCTTCAACGAGGGCCTCGATGGCGACTGACGACGATACGCCGGCCGGGCCTGATGGCTCCGAGCTGGTCGGGGAGTTCGTTCGCCTCTTCAAGCGTGGACAAACCTGGTACGCGAACTTCCAGTGCGAGGGCAAGCAGCACCGCCCCTCCCTCAAGACGACGAGCAAGAAAGAGGCCCGGCGGCGGGCCCTGCAGATCGAGGCGGAGCTGTCGGCCGGGAGGTGGAAGCCGACCCCGGACGCGGCCACCGTCGAGCAGGCGGTCTCGGCATACCTCGACTTCTTGAACGCCGAGGACCGCTCTCCCAGGACCTTGTCGAAATACACGACGATCTTCGCGCGGGTGGCCGAACTGGCGTGCGAGCGGAGGGTGAAAGATCTTAACGGTATCGATTTGAGATTTATAGACGCTTACCGACGAAAGCGTTCAGACGACGGAATCCAGGCGACAACCAAGTACACGGAGACCATGATCATCCGCCAGCTCGTGAACTTCGCCTTGTCCCGTGACATGATCGCGACCGACCCGCTCGGGGGGCTGAAACTCAAGAAGCCCCGACGGGCCCTTCAGCCATGTTGGACCTACGAGGAGGTCCAGCGAATCCTCGCGGCCTGTCCGGAGGACGTCCGTCCGCCGCTGACGGTATTGGCCGAAACCGGAATGCGGTTCGGCGAGATGGCGTGGCTCGGCTGGGACGATGTGGATTGGGGCGCGAATCTCCTGCGGATCCAGCCCAAAGAGGGGTGGAAACCGAAAACGGGAGATCAACGCGCGGTGCCGCTCAATCGTGTGACCCTCGCGGTACTGGCGTCGCTTCCGCGTCGACATCAATGGGTGTTCCCGATGCCGCCCACCGGGGGGCGTTCCGAACCCGGCCGGCAGTGGACCGAGCATCGCCTCTTGGCCGCCCTGAAGCGGGTCCTGGAAGAGCTGAAGCTGCCCGGCAAGCTCCACACGTTCCGCCATACGTTCATCAGCAATGCGATCCTGAAGGGGACGGCGGAGGCAGTGGTGCGGGAGTGGGTCGGACATGTGGACGACGAGATCATCCGGCATTACACGCACGTCCACAGCGACGCCAGTCAGGCGGCCATGCAGCGCCTGGCGCGGGCGAACCAGGGCCTGGAGACCTCGGAAGACGGCCGTGACGCGGCGGGAATGGATTCAGCACACACTCAGCACACGCGAAAGGAGCATCGCGATGAGACCGACGCAAAGTGAAAACCGGACCAGAGTTACGTTCCGAACATCGACAATAAACGGAGAAACCGGGTTTCTTTCGGTCATAACGGCGGCATGACCGCCTTCACCAGTACCACCGCGACCAAGGCCCCGATCACCGGTCCGACGACCGGCACCCAGGCGTAGCCCCAATCGGACGGTCCCTTTCCCGGGATCGGCAGGACGGCGTGGGCGAGCCGTGGGCCGAGGTCGCGGGCCGGGTTGATGGCATACCCGGTGGTCGCCCCCAGGCTCAGCCCGATCCCCCACACCAGCGCCCCGCCGAGCGGGGCGACGAACCCCCGGCCGATCTCCTTCTCCACGATCGCCGTACCGACGAACACGAGCACGAACGTGGCGATGGCCTCGCTCAGCAGGTTGGCGGGCGGGGTGCGGATCGCCGGGCTCGTGCAGAAGACCGCGCGCTTCGCGGCGGGGTCGGGCGTCTCCGCCCAGTGCGGCAGGTAGTGAAGCCACACCAGGACCGCCCCGACGAACGCCCCGGCGAACTCCGCGGCGGCGTAGGCCAGTGCCGTGCCCGGGGCGATCTTCTCGGTGACCACCCCCGCGAGCGGGCCGACGGGGTTGATGAACCCGGGCGCCCCGACTGCGCGGGCGGTGTACACCCCTGCCATCACCGCGAAGGCCCACCCGGCCGTGACCGCCACCCACCCCGCGTCTTTCGCTTTCGACCGGCCGAGCAGCACCCCGGCGACCACCCCGTCGCCGAGCAGGACGAGGACCATCGTCCCCAGGAACTCGCCCAGAACGTCGTTCACGCGATGCCTCGGGTTGGCTGAGTTTTGTAGGGTGGGCCGAGTCTTCGAGGCCCACGTCTTCACAGGCCCAGCCCACAACCCATTTTCGTGGGAGCTGGGAACGAAGACACATCCACGTGCTTGGTCGAAACTCTCAGGAAGTGTGGGTTTCACCCCAACGGGGTGGGAGCGCATAGCCCAGGGCATCGCCCTGGGCGGGGGAACGCCACTCGATTAAGTCGGACGTTAGTCGCAGCCGCATTCCCCGCCCAGGGCGATGCCCTGGGCTTTGCGCTCTCAGCCTTTCAGGCTGAAATCACCAAGTCATCCGGGATAGGACACACCCTACGAACCGGGCCGAGTTGGACAAGCTGATCATCCCACACCAAGACTCTCCCCTCGTATACCAATCCCGGGGCAACGACTCCTTCCCACCGACCCCGAGGTTCTCCGCCATGACCCGGACCCTGTTCGGCCTGACCGTGTTTACCCTCCTCGCCGCTGGAGCAACGGCCGACGACGCCTCGCCCGTCGTGCCCGGGGCGAAGGTCGAGAAGCTGGCCGGCGACTTCAAGTTCACCGAAGGCCCGGCCCCCGACGCCGAGGGCAACGTCTACTTCACCGACCAGCCCAACGACCGCATCCTGATGTGGAGCACCGACGGCAAGCTGAACACCTACATGGAGCCGTGCGGGCGGTCGAACGGGCTCTGCTTCGACAAGGAAGGCCGGCTCTGGGCGTGCGCGGACGACAAGAACGAGCTCTGGCGGATCGACGTGAAGACGAAGGAAAAGACGGTGGTCGCGAAGGAGTACGGCGGGAAGCTGTTGAACGGGCCAAACGACGTCTGGGTGCGACCGGACGGCGGGGCCTACTTCACCGACCCGTACTACAAACGGCCGTACTGGACCCGCGGCCCGCAGGAGCAGGACGTCCAGGGCGTGTACTACGTGGCGCCGGACGGCAAGCTCGCCCGGGTGGAAGCCGGCCTGAAGCAGCCCAACGGGATCATCGGCACGCCGGACGGGAAGGCGCTCTACGTCGCCGACATCGGCGCCGGCAAGACCTACGCCTACGACATCCAGGCCGGCGGCACGCTCAAGAACCGCCGCGAGTTCTGCGCGATGGGGTCCGACGGGATGACGATCGACGAGGCCGGGAACGTCTACCTCACCAACCGGGGCGTGACAGTATTCGACAAGACCGGCAAGAAGGTCGCCCACATCGACGTGCCGGAGCTGTGGACGACGAACGTGTGCTTCGGCGGCAAGGACATGAAGACCCTGTTCATCACCGCGGGGACCGGGCTCTATGCGGTCCGGACGAAGGTGAAAGGCGCTGCCCGGCAATGACCCCGGGAGGGCCTTCTCTTCGGACCGCGGCCGGCTCGGCCGCATTGCACCCGCCGAAGAAGCGCGCCACCGGCCGCCCGTGCCGCCCACCCATTCAAGCCCGCGGGCTACTTCGCCCCCGCGGGCTTCTTCTTCAGCCGGTAGGGGACGGTGTTGAGCGTCTCGTCCGGCAGCGGCTCGAACGGGAGCGACTTGAGGAACGCCACCAAGTCGTCGACCTCGGCCGGCTTCAGGTGGCTCGTCTTCCCGTGCTTGTCGCCGGGGTTGCACGTCGTCAGTACGTCGCGGAGCGTCTTCGCCCGGCCGTCGTGCAGGTACGGGCCGTTCCGGTACACGGCGAGCAGGGCCGGGGTGTCGTACTTCGGCCCCATCTTCTCCCGCGGGTCCTCGCCGGTCCCGACGTCGTGGACCGCGAACGGCTTCTTGAGTGAACTGTCGGTGTAGTACGGCCCGGTGTGGCACGTCGCACACCCGGTCGACTCCGCGAAGAACAGCTTCCGCCCCCGGTCGGCCCCGGGCGTGAGCTTCCTGACCCCGGCGGCGTGCGGCGACATCCGGGGCTCGAACGAGTTCGTGTAAACCGCCAGGGCGTCGAGGTCCGTCGACTTCCCGCCCAGGTCCATCTCCAGCTCCGCCGCCGGAAGGAAGCCGGGCCGCGGCTTGAGCGGCCCTTCGAACAGTCCACGGCCGCGCATCAGCTTCCCGCGGATCGTGTACTCGAAATCCTGGACCTCGTCGCGGTCGGCCGACCAGTGGAGCGGGTGGGTGTGGGCCAGCCCGAACAGGTGCGGGGTCCGGCGGTTCCCCTCGGGGTTCTGCCACACCCGGCCGTCCGTCAGCCCGTCCGGGTGGCACGACGAGCACGAGATCCACTTGATGCCGCCCATCGGCGGCTTCGCCGACACGAACAGTTCCTTCCCCCGCACCCACTCGGGCGTGTGCGGCGGGTCGCAGACCTTGACCCCGCCGAGCTTGCGGCGGACGTCAAGGTCGTACACCCCGACCTCGAAATCGAGCGTGTTGTAGACGTACAGCTCCGACCCGTCCGGGGCGACCCGGAGGGCCTTCGGGTGGCGGCCGACCCGCGGGATGCCGCCGGTCGGCTCGGCGTCTCGGTACCGGTCGTCGACCGGCCGGAAGATGTTCAGGTCATCGGTCCCGGCGTAGAGCGTGTACAGCCGGGAGCCGTCCGGCGTGACCGCGGTTTCCCAGGCATTCGACACGACCAGCACACCGTTGAACGTGTCGGCCGAGTGCGGCCGGCGGCGCGGGGCGTCGCCCTTTGCCGCGCCGAGGTCGCAGACGGAGAGCTGGGAGAAGATCGACCCGCGGGCGTCGAACCCGGTGACCCGCGAGCGGATGTGGGCGAGGTACGCGGTCGGCCAGGTCGGGTGCAGGACCACGTTCCGGCAGAGGTTCTCGGTCTCCTGCCCGGCCCACGAATCGACCACCTTCCCGGACGCCCGGTCCAAGGCGACGAGCCTCGCGGTGAAGAACTCGGTGACGTACAGGGTCTTCTCGTCGGGGCTCAGGGCGACCCCGCGGACGCACGTCCCGGCCTTGAACGTCCGCACCACCTTCCGGGCGGCGACGTCCACCTCGGCGACCGTACCGGGGTAGTCGTGGGTGACGTAGGCCCGGGCCCCGTCCCGGGTCGTCACCACCCCGTAGGGCTCGTCGTCGACGGCCAGCGTCGCCACCACCTTCCCCGCATCCGCGTCGAGGAAGACGAGCTTGTCGTCGCCCCAGACGGTGACGAGGACGAGAGGCCCGTCCCCGACCCACGACACGCCCTCCGGGTGGTCCCCGACCGGGACCTCGCACAGCTTCTTGCGGGCCTTCGCGTCGACCACGGTGACCGTCCCGGAGTCGGCGTTGGCGACCGCGAGCCGCTTCCCGTCCGGGGTCACGTCAAGCAGGCTGTTCGAGGACCCGCCCCGGGCAGAGAGGGAGAGAGCGAGGGTGAACACGAGCGAGCACAGGAAACGGGACATGCGCGGGTCCATCGGGGCGGGATAGGGAAAGCCCGGGGCAGCCGTGCCCGGGCCTGGCAGCGGTTTTCACCCCAACGGGGTGGGAGCGCTTAGCCCAGGGCAACGCCCTGGGTCAGAGAGCGACGCCCTGCATCGGAAGTGCTGTCCCATCGGCGCGGGGGTATTGCCCTCCAACCCAGGGCGTTGCCCTGGGCTAAGCGCTCCCACCCCGTTGGGGTGAAAACCGAACCAACTGCCGGGGGTTCCGACAGGATACCCACTGTCATTCCTTGTCTTTCTTCTTCTCTTCGGGCTTCTTTTCTTCCGGTTTCTTGGCCTCGGGTTTCTTTTCCTCCGGCTTCTTCTCGCCCGTGCCGCCCTTCTTGTCCTTGACGATCCAGATGTGGAGCTTGTACTCGTCCCCGTCGAGCCCGGTCACGGTGATCGTCTTGTCCGGGGCCCAGTCGCCCAGGACGAACCGGTGGGAGACGATCCGGGTGCCAGGCTTGAGCTGCTTCTCCAGGATCGGCCGGAGGAGGTTGTTGAACTCGTTCCCCATGTACAGGAAGACGACGCTCGCCTCGCTGTAGTCGCGGTCCTTGAGGGCGTCCCCCTCGATGATCGTGATCTTGTCCGCGAGCCCGGCCTTCTTCACGCTCTCGGTCGCCTCGGCCGCCTTCTTCGGGTCGATCTCGATCCCGACCGCCTTCTTGGCCCCGGCCTTCACGGCCGCGATCAGCACCTTCCCGTCGCCCGGTCCCGGCTCGTACGCCACGTCGTCGCCGGTGACCTTGGCCAGCTTGATCATCTCGGCCACGATGTCGTCCGGGGTCGGGACCCACCGGACCACCGCCTTGTCCGGGGTCTTCGGGTCCTGCTTGGTCAGGTCGACGACGATCTCGTCCCCGCCCTTGAACTCGACCGTCTTGGTCCGGGTCAGGACGGTGTAGTTGTTCGGCCGCCAGGTCACGCTGAAGCTGTACTCGTACAGCTTCCCGGGCTCGATCTCGGGGGTCTCGAACTCGCGGGTGGCCCCGGTCGGCTTGGTCGTCTTCCCCTCGATCAACAGCTCGGCGTCGTCCTGCGGGACGGTCAGTTTGAGCTTCGACTTGGTCTTCTTCGAGTCGCCCTTCTTCTCTTCCTTCTTCTCGGCGGCCGGCGGCTGGGACACGCCGATCGAGCCGGTCAGGGCCGCGACCGCGACGGCGAGGGCGGCGAGCCCGGCGAAGCGGAGGTGTCGGAGCGCGAGCATCGTTCTGCCTTTCTGGTACCCTTTGGGGTGGCACGAGCTCCGGCCCGGGGCGCTGGTCCCGGGCGGGCCGGCGGAGGGTGATGGCGGATAGTCTCCCCGAAAGGAAGTAGTCCCGCAACCCCCCACCGACAACCGGCGGGGGCCGAAAATTCGGGGCGTGAAGGTCGGAAACCGAATAATGAGAACCCGGCCCGGTCCCGGCGAGGGTGTTGATTGCGCCGGCCGGTCTGCGATAATCGCCGGGAACCCGCCCCCCCGGTCCGGCGTGCGACCGGGAAGCCCCCACCACCTATCCGCCGGGACGCTGCCGATGCGCCACCTGTGTCTGACGTCCGTCCTCGCCCTCACCTTCGCCGTCACGCTGTCCGCCGCCGACTGGCCCCGGTTCCGCGGGCCGAACGGGACCGGGGTGGCGGACGGGCCGCTCCCGCCGGTCGACGCGAAGACCGCCCTCTGGAAGGTGCCGGTCCCGGGCCGGGGGGTGTCGTCCCCCATCGTGGTGGGCGGGAAGCTCTTCCTCCAGACGGCCAGCGACGACGGGTCGAAACGGCTCCTGCTGTGCATCAACCCGGCCGACGGAAAGACCGTCTGGACGCGGGAGCTGGCCGGGGCCAAAGGGAAGACCCACGCCAAGAACAGCCTGGCCTCGGGCAGCCCGGCGGGCGACGGGGAGCGGGTGTACTGCACGGCGTGGGACGGCGACGGGCTGAACCTGGTGGCCTACGACCTCGCCGGGAAAGAGCTGTGGACGCAGCCGCTCGGCAGTTACGTCAGCCAGCACGGCCCGGGCCACTCCCCGGTGACGCACGCCGGGCTCATATTCGTCAACATGGACCAGGACGGCGGGGCCGTGCTCCTCGCGTTCGACGCGAAGACCGGGGAGAAGAAGTGGGCGGCCGGCCGGAAGCCGTACCGGGCGAGCTACTCCACCCCGTTCGTGCTGGAGCGGCCGGGCCGGCCGGCGGAGATCGTCCTCGGGACGACGACAGCGGTGACCGGGTACGAGCCCCTCACCGGGAAGGTGCTGTGGTCGTACGCGATCAACTGGCCCGCGGGGACGATGCCGCTGCGGGTGGTCGGCTCGCCGGTAGCCGCCGCCGGGCTGGTGATTTGCTACTGCGGGGACGGCGGCGGGGCCCGGTACGCGGTCGCGATCGACCCCGACGGCCGGGAGCCGGCGAAGGTATGGGAGGCGACCAAGGGCCCCACCCCGTACGTGCCGTGCATGCTCGCGAAGGACGACCTGCTGTTCTGGATTGCCGACAACGGGATCGCCTGCTGCGCGGAGGCGAAAACCGGGAAGGTGCTGTGGGAGGAGCGGGTGTCGGTGAAGGACGTGACCGCCTCCCCGGTCCTGGTCGGGGACGAGATCCTGGTGATCGCGGAGACCGGCCGGGTGTACGTGCTGAAGGCCGGGCGGGAGTACGAGCTTGTGCGGACGGGCGACATCGGGCAGCCGGTGTCCGCGTCCCCGGCCGTGGCCGACGGCAAGGTCTACGTCCGCGGGGCCACCCACCTATTCTGTTTCGGGAAGAAGTGACGGGGTCTGCCGACCGCCGGTCGCGCACGGGGGGCCACATGCTCCCCGTTTCGTTTTGATGACGCCTTGGCGCGAACCCGCGTCTGGGCCGGGTGTCAATTTTGGTGGAAGGGCAAGCCGACCGGCGACGGCAACCGTTTCGAAAACGGTCGAGCGATGAGCTTTGGGGGTTCGACTCCCCCTCCTTCCGCCTTACGACGCCGGGGCTGGACGGCCAGGCGGTCGGCTGCAAACCGATTCCAAGCAGGTTCGACTCCTGCCGGCGTCTCTGACACATTCCGGTGTAGCTCAGGTGGGAGAGCACCTCGTTGAAACCGAGGGGCCGCTGGTTCGACCCCAGCCGCCGGAACTGAACGCGACCGTGATGTAGCGGAAGCCTGCGGCCTTCCCACGGTAGACGTGTGGGTTCAACTCCCGCCGGTCGTTTTCTCAGGAAGTGGGCCATTGGCCGGCCACGGGTCTTGGGAACCCGTCGAAGCAGGTTCGATTCCTGCCTCTCTGACTCGACTGTCCCGGTTCCGGTCCCGCCGGGACGGCAGACGATGGAAGGGCGAGCCGATCGGCGACGGCACCCGGTTGGAAGCCGGGCGAGGCGAAAGCCCTTGAGGGTTCGACTCCCTCTCCTTCCGCCTGACACAGTGAAATCGGCCTCGTGGTCCAACGGCTACGACCCCTGGATCACAACCAGGGAACGGGGGTTCGACTCCCTCCGGGGTCACTCGGGAAGCGCGGATCGCGGAACTCGGAGCGCGGAACGGAAGGCAGGGTCAACGGCGCCGTCTTCGTTCCGCGCTCCGAGTTCCGCGATCGAATTACCGGGCTGCTCGTCCAACAGGAGGACGCCGGCATCGCAAGTCGGCAAGCGGGGTGCAACTCCCCGGCGGTTCACTCGTTTCGGGGGGAGAAGATCGGGGCACGCCGGCCGGAGACACGGACCCGTCTGCTTTTGGGTGTCCATGGCTGTGCGTTTGACGGCTCGACCCCGGTCATTCAAACTTGGTGAAGCACTGCTTCAGCGGGGTGCGGGCGGACCTGCCGCCAGTGAAGAACTCTAGCTTCGGTTCCGCCGAGATCTGGACGTGGTAGTGCCGGACTGCACCGCCGCTCGTTTTCGACACCTTCGCCACGCACAAGTATTCTTTTACCATGGCGACCGGAACAGTGAGAAACCCGGTCTGGCCGATGATAAAGACCACGTCTGTGGCCGACGCCTTACCCATGTCCTCCCAGAGAGACGCATGGACCCCGTACCAATAGTAATCCCCGTGCCGTTTTGAGTACTTGATGTTGATCACCTTCCCGCCGCCGGTTTTATAGATCTTGAATCGTCCGCTACCGACACGCGCGGTTTCGCCCCCGAAGTGTTCGAGGACTTTCGCCACCAGCAACTGCACGTCCTCCTGTTCGTCTTCCTCAACGGTCACCGCCACCGAGGTCACGTCCTGACGTCCGGTGAAGTCCGGCCAAATCTGCAAGGCTCGGTTCGCCAGCGCCTCACCCCGTGCTGCGATCGCCTGTTCGTCCCACGTCTCGACCTCGGCGAAGGACCGGCTCAGCTCGACGTGGCTCCTCGCCAGGAGTGCCCTCTTCTTCGGGAAATCGGAGTTGGACAGCTCTGGGTTGTACCCGGTCAGCGTCAGGTTCCCGACCCTGTCCAGCCAAGCCGCGTGCGTCACCTGCCAGTCGTCCCCCAACTCCTGCTTCCACCAGTCCGTCGGCGTCTGGGGCATGACGTGCTCGATCGTCAGGACGGCCGGGTCGATCGTCTCCTTGTGGTCGAACGACAGTTCCAGCCGCTCCAGGATCAGCTTCGCCTTCCCGAGCCGTTCCCCACCGCCGTAGAGTCGGCCGGTTGCGAACTGCTCGTGAAACTCATGGTCGGTCGGGAAGTTCTTGTCCCGGAGGGCCTGTTTCATCCCGTCCAACAGGTGACCACCACGGGTCCCCTGGGCGTAGAGGGCGCCGAAGATGCGGTTCAACCCGTGCGTCGGGACATTGCAGATGAACCGCCGGATGAGGAACGCCTCCAGTACATCGAGGACGGCCACGAAGTCCACCTCGGGCAGCTTTTTTGTCTCATAGTCGTGGTAGACGTTCAGGAGGAACGGGTAGGCCGTGGTGGCCTCGAACCGGTTCAGCCGAGCCAACCGGTCAGCGATTTTGCGGCTCTTTTCCTGGGCCGGATCGAGAAGCTTGGCGTAGTACCGGGAGAAGGCCGCCACCTCCTCTAGGTAGCCCCCGATACCGTCGTCCGGCAGGTCTTCGACGCGCTCTTTGAGCGTATAGTAAATATCCGACTGCTTCACCAGCGTTCCGTCCCGCATCAGGAAGTGCCGGATGTACTCGGTCAAGTCTTCGCCCAACCGCTCCTGCATCGGCTTCCAGTGGTCATCGAACATCTTCTCCTGGTCCCGAACGTGGATCCGCATGAAGAAGTAGTTGCGGATTAGGTCGGCCTGGGTGAGTGGCCGGCCCTTGGCGTTCAGGCTTTCGAAGATGAGGTACGGATTGTCGTCCTTATCAAGGACGATGCTGACCAGGATCAGGTTCTTTTCGACGACGGTGTGCAGGCGGTCCAGCTCTATGCCCAGGGTTAGCCGGAGCTTCTTCTCGAAGAAATCGAACGATCGCCCGATCTGCCCGTCTTTCGGCGGCACCTTCCCATCCATGATCGCAGCGAACGCGGCCCTGTCGAGCTGGGTAGGAAGCAGCTTGTAGACGTCGTTCTTGTCTTGGTAGCGGTTTTTCAACAGCAGGTCATCGATCTTATCCGCCAGTTTCCCGGGCTGAGTGCGGGCGCGGTCGCGAATGGCGGCGAGGACCACGAGGAGGGTGGTGAGCCGCTGTTGGCCGTCGATCAAGATGAACTTGGTCACCCCCTCCGGGACGGACTTGGAGGGCATGGTGACGATCGACCCGATGAAGTGGTTCCGAGGCTTTTCGTCCTCGCACAGCTCGACCAGATCCTGCCAGAGGGTGGACCACTGCTTCGTGTCCCAACTGTACGGTCGCTGGAACAGCGGGATGACGTACTGCTGGACGCCGCCGAAGATGCGCTGGATGTCGGTTTGATTGGCGTGCATAATGGGGCGTCGGAGACTCACGCACGGGACAGCACTTACACAAGGTTGTGCAGGAAAGAAGAACCGATCCTCGACCGCAGGTCAACCCATTAGTGTTTGAATTATCTGCAAATTACCCGGCGTCATTTGGCCCATCGGCGGCGGCCACTATGGCCGCCGCCCGCTCGGCGGGCCTATCCTCCCAGGATTTAAGGCGATTTCGAGCTAAATCCTGACAAAGCCACGGCTCATAGCCGATCACTTCCCGTCCACGTCCATCACCAGCGTCGCGTAGTACCGCGTCTCCTCGAACTTCTTCCCGGCATACTCGCCGCCCTTGGCCTCGATCACCCGGGCGAACACACCGTACCGGCCGGTCGGCTCGAACACCGGGGTGAAGCCCTGCTTGTCCGTCTTCACCGCCTTCTTCTCCGCCCCGGGCACCAGCACCGTCTCCTCGGCCTCCGCCACCGGCTGGCCGGCGTGGACCACCTGGAACCGCGTCTTCCCCGATTCGCCCGTCGGGATGATCTCGACCTTCAACGGGTCGCCGACCGCCGCCAGTTTCGCCGCCGCGGGCCCGACCAGGGCCTTCGGGTAGTACGTCAGCCGGAACGGCTTCGCGTCGCCCTTCTGGAGCACCCCGTACTCGGTCACCCCGTACACCACC
>JAQGHQ010000050.1 GCA_028288765.1 Gemmataceae bacterium
CGAGGACCTGCTTGCCGGCCCAGTCCGACACGTAGAGGAGGTGCCCGCCGGGGCCGCGGGCCACGTCGTACGGCCGCCCGCCGAGGGTGCCGGTCGTCGTCTTGCCGTCGTCGACCGAGACGGCCGCGATGGTGCCGGCGTTGATGTCGAGCGAGTACAGGGCCCCGCGGCCTTCGTCGAGCAAGAGCCCGCTCTTGAACGACTTCTTCTTGGCCAGCTCGTCGGCCAGCTTCAGGATGTCTTCCGGCTTGAGCTGGCTCGGGTCGATCTCGGTCTTGCTCTTGCGGGCGAACGTCCCGTCCTTCAGGTCGAACTCGTGGAGGAACCCGTTCCCGCCGCCGGACCACCACACCCGGTCCTCGGCCCGGCTGACGGCCAGGCCGAACCAGCTTTGCCGGGCCCGCTCGGCCGCGACGACTTTCCCGTCGGCCAGGTCGACCAGCGAGACCGAGTGCTGGTTGAACCCGTTGGTGGTGACGAGGGCGTGTTTGCCGTCCTTGAGCGGGTGGATGTTGAGTGGGAGGTCGGAGATCTCGACGTGCCGGCCGGCCGGGGTGAGGTGCCACCCGTTCGGCAGGAGGAAGCCGGTTTCGGTGGGACCGGGGAGGGTCGGCTTGTCGCCGGATTTCGGGGTCGGCTTGTCGGCGGCAAGTACCGTCCACCCGATGAGGGCGGCGAGCAGCGTGGCAGCAGGTCGGGTCATGGCAGCACTCCGTGAAGGTGCCGCTCATCATGCGTCGGGACGGGCCGAAAGGCTAGTTTGGATTGTGTGAAGGCGGCCGGGTCTCTATCTCGGCTCCGCGGCCCGGCCCGGTCTCTCGCGGTATCCGCTGGCCCCGGATCAATTCGACCAGCTCGCACAACGCCTGGAGTTCCGGATCATCCTCGATGAAACTGCCCGGGAAAACGTCCCCGCGAGGAAATAGCCCCCGCAGCAGGATATCGTTCCTCCGCTGGAGGTACTCGACCTCGCGGCGAAGAGCCTCCGAGGTGTCGCTCGCCAAGATCCTCTCGACCCGTCTCCGACTCGCCCGGGCGGCCTTCCGATACGCGCGAAGGTACCACCACGCCAAACCGAACAGAACACAGGTATGGACCACAAGGATGAGAAGGTACGACCACATGGACCGACACCCCGAATGGTGAGGACGGGACCACCGCGGTCACTCGCCCTTGGGCTTCTTGAAGTGCGGTTCGATCTCCTTCAGGAAGAGTTGGAAATACTTTCGCCGTTCTTCGATCAACCGTTCCATCTCCGCGTTTTTCTCGATCAAGATCCGGCTGATTTCTCGTTCCTTCGCATCGAGCTCGCGCTGGTGCTGACGCATCAGTAGCCGCATGTAGTACCAGGAGACGAGAATCGTCACAGCCAGCAGTGGGAACTGGCGTAACCAATCGGCGAGCAACGCGTAAAGTTCGGGCATCGGACGTTCGCTCCCCGGATGCGACGTTGTAAGGGAGCGAGAGGAGTGGGGTCAATCCGAATTCGCCGTCGTCTCGTTCGGCAGCTGATTCCGCGCGAAGATCCATTCCTCGATCGGCCGGCCGTCGATCAGGTGCTCTTGCACGAACCGGGGGATGCGGTCGGCGGTCATCCCGGCGTACCACGTGCCCTCGGGGTACACCACCATGATCGGCCCGCCGGTACAGATCCGCAGGCACTGGACCTTCGTGCGGTAGCACGCGGCCGGGCCTTCCGCGAGCGACAGGTTCCGGTCCTTCAGTTCCTTCTTCAGCGCCTCCCACGCCTCCGCCCCGACCGCGGCGGTGCAGCACCGGTCCCCGATGCACAGGAAGACGTGCCGGTGGAACTTGCCGATCAGGAGCTTACCGGCAATGCCGGACAGCTTTTCCAGAGGTTCGGACATGAAATCGGCTCCCCATATACATCTTACGCGGTCCCGCGGAGGCGCCGGACCACCGCGGCGAACAGCAGCACGCTCGCCGTGGCCGCCGCGATCACCAGCCAGTCCACCACCCCGAGCGGGGTGACGTTGAACACCTCGCCGCCGAGGGTCACGATCAGCACCTGGCCGACCACCGTGAGCGACGCGATCAGCAGGAATTGCGGGTTGTCGAATAGCCGGTACAGGCCGGACTCCCGCGGGGAGAGCGATCGGCAGTTGATCAGGTTCCACACCTGGAAGAACACGTACACGGAAAAGAAGATCGTCACCTGCCGGTAGGTCAGCTCCGGGAACTCCTTCGACGGCGGGCTCTCCCCGCGGAACCAGTGCCCGTGTTCCATCCCGACCAACAGCGCGATCATTACCACGACAAAAAACGCGGCCGTGATGAAGATGTTCCCGAGCATCGCCCGGGTCAGGATGTTCTCGTCCCGGCGCTTCGGGGGCACGTCCATCAGCCCCGGCCGCGGCGGCTCGGAGCACAGGGCGATCGCCGCGAAGGTGTCCATGATCACGTTGATCCAGAGCAGCTGGAGGACGGTGAACGGCGGCTTCAGGCCGATGAACGGCCCGAGGAACGCGATCGTCAGGGCGGACACGTTGATCGTGAGCTGGAACTGGATGAACCGCTGGATGTTCTCGTACAGCGACCGGCCCCAGTGGACCGCCCGGACGATCGTGCTGAACGAGTCGTCGAGCAGCACGATCTTGCTCGCCTCCTTCGCCACCTCGGTCCCCGCGATCCCCATCGCCAGCCCGACGTCGGCCTTCTTCAGCGCCGGGGCGTCGTTCGTCCCGTCCCCGGTCATCGCCACGACGTGGTTCTGGGCCTGGAGCAACTTCACCATCCGGTGTTTGTCCGCCGGCAAGGCCCGGGCCAGCACGCGGAGGCGCGGGAGCCGCTCCTTCAGCTCGTCGTCGGTCAACTTGGCGAACTCGGCGTGGGTCAGGGCGATCGCGTCGGGGGAATCGAGCAGCCCGACCTCGCGGGCGATCGCCCGGGCCGTCTCGATGTTGTCCCCGGTGATCATCTTGACCTCGATCCCGGCCGCCCGGCACTCCGCCACCGCCTGCCGCACGTCCTCCCGGAGCGGGTCGCGGATCGCCACGAAGCCGGTGAACACGAGCCCGCGCTCGATCTCGCCGCGGCGGGCGTGGATCGCGTCCTCGTCGTGCGGGAAGTCGGCCGGGAGGTCGGCGTGGGCGAACGCCAGTGTCCGCATCGCGTCGCCGGCGGCGGCACTGAGCTGGGCCTGCACCTCCGCGCGGATCTCGGCCAGCGGGCGGTGAGTCCCGTCCGCGGCCAGGTAGGTGTCGCACTGGGCCAGGATCGCCTCGGGCGCGCCCTTCACGAGAGTCACCGCCCGGCCGTCGACCTTCGCCACCGTGGTCATCCGCTTCCGGTCCGCCGAGAAGTGGACCTGGTACAGGACCGGGTTCGCGGCCCGCAGGGCGACATAATCGAGCAGCTCGGCCCGGGCCCACGCCCCGGCCCGGAGCCAGTGGAGGAGCGCGCCCTCGGTCGTGTTCCCGACGGTGACCAGCTTCCCTTCCTTCTCCTCCAGCCCGGCCGTCGAGTTGACCCCGGCGTTGATCGTCAGCCAGTACGGCGGGGAGCCTCGGGCGAGGTCGCCGGGAATCGCCCCCTCGAAGACCCGGCCGCCGACCCCGACCCGGGTGACGGTCATCTTGTTCTGGGTGAGCGTCCCGGTCTTGTCCGAGCAGATGACGGTCGCCGACCCGATGGTCTCCGTGGCGACCAGCTGGCGGACGAGGGCGTTCGCCCGGGTCATCTTCCGCATCGCCAGGGCGAGGGAGACGGTCACGCTCATCGGCAGTCCCTCGGGGACCGCGACGACGATCACGATGACCATGTACACGAAGTACGACAGGATGGCCCGGACGCTGGCCAGGTGGACCTTCGCGGGCTCGTCCTCCGGGCCGGGCCAGCGGACCTCCCCGACCCACAGCCCGCGGGCGAGCAGGGCGAAGAAGATCGCCGCCGCGGCGACGTACCCGACCTTACTGATGAGCCCGGCCAGCTTCTCCAGCTTGAGCTGGAGCGGGGTCGCGACCTTCGAGATGGTCAGCTTCTGTTGGACGCGGTCTTCCGGCGTGGCGGCCGCGCCCTCCGCCGGCTCGGGCCGGGGGGCCTCGTCGGCCTCCGGCTCCCCGGACAGCTTGCGGGCGATGGTGCCGAGCATCGTGTCGTCGCCGACGTTGGCGACGACCATCTGGCCGACCCCGTCGATCACCTGCGTCCCGCGGTACACGCACTCGTGCTGGTCCGGGCCGGCGGTCTGTTCGTCGTCCCGGCCGGCGGTCTTCCGGACCGGGTCGGTCTCGCCGGTCATCAGCGACTGGTCGAGCATCAGCTCGTTCGCCCGGACGATCCGCCCGTCGGCCGGGATCTCGTCGCCCATCTCCAGCACCACCAGCTCGCCGACCACCACGTCCTCGAGCGGGATCGTGTGGACCGCGCCGTCCCGCTGGACCTTGACCCGGATCGCGTCCTTGTCGGCGTTGAGCTTCTCGAACTCCTGGTCGCTCCGGTACTCGCTCAGGAACGACACCCCGGTGGCGAGGGCGACGGCGATCATCACCGCCAGCCCCTCGTACGACGGGTCGCCGAGGGCCACGCTCACCCCGACCAGCACGACCGCCAGGCCGAACAGGATCGACGGGACCCAGTCGCGGACCTTCGCCAGGAGCGACCCGCCCAGCACGAGGATGACGGACGCGAGCCCGAGCGCCCCGGCCAGGGGGTGGGCGTCGAACAGGTCGACGACGATCTTCAGGAGGGTGGCGGCGAGGAGGACCTTGATGATCGGCTCGTCGAACTTCTCCAGGAACTTCTTCCAGACCGGCTCGCGGGGGAGCGGGGTCAGCCGGTTCGCCCCGAACTTCTCCCGGCTGACGGTCACCTGGCCCGCGGTCAGGCCGACGTCGCGGGTTTTCGGGAAGAGGTCGGACACGTCGCGGAGCGATCGCATATGGCAACCCGGGGCGGGGGAGACGCACGAAGCACCCGCCCTCGGACGAGACCGGCGGTCCCGTTGTTGTAAGCGGGGGCTTCCAGTGTTTCGACCGCCGGGCGGCGGGATTTTACGAAGCCGGGACCGGCCTCACAGTGGGCCTTGCTTTGATGCCGCATTCAGCACTTTCACCCCGGCGGGGCGAAAACTCCAGGGCACCCACTTCTTCCATTCGCCCGGATCCCGGACCGGCGGGAGGTCACTTCAGCTCCTTGAGCCGGAGCTTTCGGTACTCCATCTGCCCGCGGTCGGCCTCCAGCCCGATCCCGCCCGTCGCGGGGACCTTCAACGCCTCCTCCAACACCTCGCCGTTGCAGGTGCAGTGCGCCACCCCGCCCTTGACCACCACGACGATCTCGTTCCAGTCTTGAGGCTTGTACTTCTTGAGCATCTTGTACGGCCCGGCGACGAGGTAATCCCGCACCTGCAGCTGGGGCGCGCGGACGAACAGCCCGCTGTCCGCGTTCACCGCCGCCCGGAACTCCAGCCGGAGCTCGAAGTCCTTCGGGAACTGGGCCTGCGTCCACAGCTGCCGGATTCCCTTGCCCGGGTTCACCACGATCGTCCCGTCCCTGGCCGTGTACCGTTTGTCGGACGATTCGGTCTTCCCGTCGAACTTCTCGAACGTGTCGCCCGTCTTGTAGCCCCACCCGGTCAGATCCTTTCCGTTGAACAGGTCGACCGTCCCGGGGTCGGGCTTGGCGTCGTCGGCACGCAACTCGCTCGCACCCAGGCCCAGCACCACGGCACACACGACCCGACCGAACCAGCGCGGCATGGGAACCTCTCGGCGTTCGAGGGAAAGGTGCGGGGACGCGAACCGCGTCCCGCGGCGGATCGCTCCCGAGAGCGATCCGTGTTACAGTAGTACCCCAACCCCCATGCGGCCGAGCGACATTCCCCCCATGAAGATCACGAGCCTCGAAACAATCTCCCTGCCCGACTACCCGTCGATCCTGTTCGTCGCGGTCCACACGGACGCCGGCCTGACCGGGTACGCGGACACCTGCTACATGCCCGACGCGGTGGCCGGGTACGTCCACGGGTTCGCCGCCCCGATGCTCCTCGGGCACGACCCGCTCGCGATCGAGCTGCACTGGCGGCGGCTGTACGAGGTGATCGCCCACACGGTCGGGAAAGGGGCCGAACTGCGGGGCCTGTCGGCGATTGACGTGGCCCTCTGGGACATCCTCGGGCAGGCGGCCGGGATGCCCGTGTGGCAGGTCCTCGGCGGGGCCGCCCGCGACCGCATCCGCACCTACAACACGTGCGGCGGGCCCCACTACGGCCGGTCGACCAGGGGCGGCACCGGCTACGGGACCGACGGCCCGGCCCGGGGCAAGTACGAAGACCTCGTCGCGTTCATGGAGCGGCCCGACGAGCTCGCCCTCGATCTCCTGTCCGAGGGCCTGACCGGGATGAAGCTCTGGCCGTTCGATTACGTCGCCCATTCCCCCGGCGGGTGGCAGCGCTGGCGGTCCTTCCGGGGGATGTTCGACCCGACCATCCGGTCGCTCGGCGGCCAGCACATCGACGCGGCCGACCTGAACCGGGCGCTGGAGCCGTTCCGCAAGATCCGCGAGGCGGTCGGCGACCGGATGGAGATCATGGTCGAGGGGCACGGGCTGTGGACGCTCCCGGCCGCGCTGAAGATCGCCCGGGCGCTCGAGGAATTCCGCCCGGCGTGGCTGGAAGACCTGATGCGGGCCGACGACATCGACGCGCTCGCGGAGCTGCGCCGGGGGACCACCGCCCCGATCCTGGCGAGCGAGTATTTGGCGACGCGGTACGAGTACAAGCCGCTGTTGGAGAAGCAGGCCGCCGACATCGTGATGATCGACCCGACCTGGGCCGGCGGGATCACGGAGTGCAAGAAGGTGTGCGCGATAGCCGAGACGTACAAGCGGCCGGTGGCGATGCACGACTGCACCGGGCCGTTCACCCTGTACGCCGGTATCCATCTCGCCATCAACGCCACGAACGCCGTGTACCAGGAGTCGGTCCGGGCGTACCTGCGGGTGAACTACCCGGAGCTGGTGACGGAGCTACCCGTGGTCGAGAACGGGTCGGTCCTCGCGCCGACAAAGCCGGGCCTCGGGACAAGCCTGCTCCCGGATGTGCGGACGCGGGAGGGGGCGGTGGTGCGGGTGTCGCGGACGGACTGATCCGCCGCGGCGGAGAGCAGGTGGAGGAGCTTGACGGCACAGGAGGCGCGATCCCCGACCCGGGGCCGGGTCTCGGGCCGCGCGCCCCGGCCGGCGGGACGAGCGGAGTGTCGGCCGCTTCGCCGCCGGCGACCGCCTGGGCGGCAACCGCGTGTTGGGTGGCCACCTCCTGAACGACCAGCAATTTGCCGCCGAGGATGTTCCCTTTGA
>JAQGHQ010000054.1 GCA_028288765.1 Gemmataceae bacterium
GCCCCGCCGCCGCCGGTCGCCGCGTGGGACTTCCGCGCCGGCCCGGACGACCTCGCGGGGAAGCTGGACGCGAAGCCGACCGGCGGCGCGAAGCTCACCCCGGCCGGGGCCGTCCTCGACGGCAAGACGGCCTTCCTCCGCACCGCCCCAATCTCGACCGACCTCCGCGCGAAGACGCTCGAGGCCTGGGTGACGCTCGACGCCCCCGGCCAGCGGGGCGGCGGGGTGATGACGGTACAGACCCCGGAGGGGAACGAGTTCGACGCGATCGTGTTCGGCGAGCGGGACCCGGGCCAGTGGTTCGTCGGGAGCGAGTTCTTCCGCCGGTCGCGGTCGTTCGACAGGGGCGACGACCCGGGCCCGGGCGCGAAGCCGGTCCACGTCGCCATCACCTACCGGGACGACGGGACGATCACCGGGTTCCGGAACGGCAAATTGGCCGCGCCGCCCTACCTGTCGAAGGGGCCGGTGACGTTCAAGGCGGGGTCGGCGGTGGTCGTGTTCGGGTGCCGGCACGAACCCGCGGGCGGGAACAAGATGCTCGCCGGCACGGTCGCCGCCGCCCGGCTCTACGACCGGGCGCTGTCGGCCGACGAGGTCGCCGCCTCGTTCGCCGCCGGTCCCGTGTTCGTGGGGGATGCCGAGATCGACGCGAAACTGACGCCCGAACAGCGGGCGCGGCGGGTGGGGCTGAAGGAAAAGCGGGCGAAGCTCACCGCGGAGCTGGCCGGGGTGAAGGGCCGGGCGGGCACGACGGCGTACGCGAACGTCCCGCAAAACCCGGGCGTGACGCGGGTCCTGACGCGCGGGCAGGCTGATCAGCCCGGCGGCGTCATCCCGCCGGGCGGGCTGCCCGCGGTCGGCGGGCCGGCTCCCGACTTCGGGCTCGCCCCGGACGCGCCCGACGCCGACCGCCGCCGCCTGCTCGCCGGGTGGGTCACCTCCCCGAAGAACCCGCTGTTCGCCCGGGTGATCGTGAACCGCATTTGGCACCACCACTTCGGGACCGGGATCGTCGAGACGCCGAGCGACTTCGGGTTCAACGGCGGCCGGCCGAGCCACCCCGACCTGCTCGACTGGCTGGCGAGCGAGTTTCAAAACCCCTCACCCGAGTCGTCTCCCCCTTCCTTCCCAGGGAAGGGGGCCGGGGGGTTAGGTTCCGGTTCGTGGTCGCTGAAGCGCTTGCACCGGCTGATCGTTACCTCGGCGACGTACCGGCAGGCGTCGCTCCCGCGTCAGGAGGCGGTCGCCGTCGACGCCGACGACCGGCTGCTGTGGCGGGTACGGCCGCGGCGGCTCGAAGGCGAGGCGGTCCGGGACGCGATGCTCGCCGCGGCCGGGCTGTTGAACCGGGAGGTCGGCGGGAAGGGGTTTTCCGACTACCAGGAGCGGAACTTCAACGGGACCGCGTATTTCGACCCGGTCGACCCCGCGGGGCCGGAGTTCCACCGCCGGAGTGTGTACCGGTTCCTGCCCCGCGGGGCGAACCAGGGGCTGCTCGACGCGTTCGACTGCCCGGACCCGGCAGCCGCGGCCCCACGCCGGGGGGTCACTACGACCCCGCTCCAGGCACTGTCGCTGTGGAACGGCGGCTTCGCGCTGCGCGCGGCCGGGGCGTTTGCCGACCGGGTGGCGAAGGACGCGCCCGGGGACGTCGGGAAGCAGGTGGCGCGGGCGTGGCAGCTCGCGTTCCAGCGCGACCCGACTCCGGGCGAGCGACAGCTGGCGGAGCAGCTGGTCGCCGCCCACGGGCTGAAGGCGCTCTGCCGCGCGCTGTTCAACGCGAACGAGTTCCTGACGGTGGGATGAAGGCTCGTCGGGCACGGACCGTGTGCCCGACACCCCCTGTCACGCCCCCTGTCCGCCGAGCTCCGCGACCGTCGCCCCGGCCCCGACGAGCGGGGCCTTGCAGACGAAGTTCTCGCACACGTAGGTGGTCACCTCCCCGCCCACCATCGGCCGGTCCTTGAGGAGCGGGATCAGGTCGGTCGGCGCGTCGCCCGACGACGGGTCGTGGAACGCGACGACCTGGTTCGGGCGGAAGGCGCCCCAGATTGCCCGGAGGACGTTCCCCACCCCGGGGTCGTCCGTCTTCCCGATCACCGCGATTTCCCGCGCCGGCCCGAGATAGAAGTCGAGCGCGACGAGCATCTGGCCGGACGCGGACGGGTGGTCTTCCATCATCGTCCGGAAGCCGCGGAGGGTTTCGACCGCTTTCGCGGCGAAGTCCTGGCGGTCGCACAGCTTCGCCAGCCGGGCGAGGGCCGTGACCGCCATCGCGTTCCCGCTCGGGGTCGAGCCGTCGTGCAGGTCCTTGGTCCGGGCGATCAGCTCCTCGTGGTCGTCGGCCGTGTAGAAGAACCCCGTCCCGGCCGGGTCGGCGAAGTGCTTCAGCATGACCTCGGCGAGCCCGACCGCCGCCCGCAGGTACGTCGGGGCGGCCGTCGTCTCGTAGAGGGTGACGAGGGCGTCCGCCAGGAAGGCGTAGTCTTCGAGATACCCGCTCAGCTTCGCCGGCCGGCCGACGCCCGCCGTGCGGAACAGCCGGCCGTCCGGGCCCCGCATGTGCTCGAGGACGTAGTCCGCGGCCCGGACCGCGGCGGCGGTGTACCGGGGTTCGCCGAACGCCGCGCCGGCCTTCGCGAACGCGGCGATCATCAGCCCGTTCCAGGCGGTCAGGATCTTTTCGTCCCGGCCCGGCCACACCCGCTTCGCGCGGACCTCGTACAGCTGCCCCTTCGCCGCGTCGAGCTTCGCCCGGAAGTCCGCGGCCGACAGCCCGAGCCGCTGGGCGTCCTGGTCGTCCGGCCGGGCCCGGAACAGGATGTTGTGCCCCTCGAAGTTCCCGCCCTCGGTGACGCCCCACACGCGGCAGGCGAACTCGCCCAGGTCCGGGCCGAGGATCGCGCGGATCTCGGCCTCGCTCCAGACGTAGAACTTGCCCTCCTCGCCCTCGCTGTCCGCGTCCTGTGTGCTGAAGAAGGCCCCGGCCTCGCTCGTCATCTCGCGCAGCACGTAGTCCAGGACTTCGCGGGCGATCCGGGCGTAGAACGGGTCGCCCGTGAGCTGATAGGCTTCGACGGTGGCCGTGGCCAGGAGGGCGTTGTCGTAGAGCATTTTCTCGAAGTGCGGGACGAGCCACTTCTCGTCGACGCTGTACCGGTGGAACCCGCCGCCGACCTGGTCGTACATGCCCCCGCGGGCCATCTTGTCGAGCGTGTGCCGGGCCATCTGCAGGGCGGTGCCGTCGTCGAACCGGCTGGCGATCCGCAGGAGCAGCCGGAGCTCCAGGGCGTGCGGGAACTTCGGGGCGAACCCGAACCCGCCGTTCGCGGCGTCGTAGTTCCGCCGGAGCGAGGCGAGGGCGCCGGCAAGGACGTCGGTGGAGAGATGGTCGTCGCCCGGCGGCAGTTTGCCCGCCCCGTGCAGGAACTCGGCCACGCCGCGGCCGACCTCGGCGATCCGGTCCCGGCGGGTCTCCCACGCGTCGATGATCCCGGCCAGGAGCCGGCGGAAGCCCGGCTTCCCGTGGGCCGCGTACCGGTCGTCGGGCGGGTAGTAGGTGCCGGCGTGGAACGGGGTCAGGTCCGGGGAGAGGAACACGCTCAGCGGCCACCCGCCGCCCTCGCGGGTGAGCACCTGGAGGGCGTTCATGTAGATGGTGTCGAGGTCCGGCCGCTCCTCCCGGTCCACCTTGACGCAGACGAAGTGGTCGTTGAGCACCTTCGCGGTCGCCTCGTCCTCGAAGCTCTCGTGCTCCATGACGTGGCACCAGTGGCACGCCGAGTAGCCGATCGAGAGGAAGATCGGGCGGTTCAGCTCCCGCGCCCGGGCGATCGCCTCCGGGCCCCACGGGTACCAGTCCACCGGGTTGAGGGCGTGCTGCTTCAGGTAAAGGCTGGTCTCGCGGGCGAGCCGGTTCGGGGGCTGGGCGGCATCGGACATGGGAACGGCTCCGGGAGAGGTGCGTGGGGCCGTTGGTAATTGTAGGTGGTTCGGTGGGGCATTCGACATTCCCCCCCGAGCCTCTCCGGCCGCCCGGTAAGAGCGCGGGCGACGAGATCCGCCGAGGCCGCCCAGGGCTCCCGTCCTGGGCTAAGGACGTTCGCCCCTCCGGGGCGAAGCGTTCAGAAGCCGCGGAGCGGCGGCCGTCTGTAGCCCAGGGCGGGAGCCCTGGGCGGGCGAACACGGCTCCCGGTGGGGCACTCGGGGAATGACTCGGAAATGACGAATGACCCACCAATGACGAAGGAAAGACCTCGCGGGGTAAGCCGATAGGGTCTTCCCTTCGTCATTGGTGGGTCATTCGTCATTCGTCATTCGTCTCTACTTGACCCCTTCCGCTTCCACCACAAGAGTGACCCCGGTCCCGCCGTCGAGGTCGGTCTTGATCCGGAGGTCGCGCGAGACGGGGCCGGGGTTGACCGGGTCGAACTTGACCGTGATCACCTGGACCGGGAGCGGGTCCCGGGCGGCCGGGAGTTCGACCGTCACCCCGGCCCCGGCCCCGTCCACCCCGGTCACCCGGAACGGCTTCGCCGCCCGGATCAGGACCCGCTGGGACGCCGACTGGCCGACCTGGATGTCGTCGATCCGAACCTTGTTCGGGGCGAGCTCGATCGGCGCCGCGACGGCGCCGGTCACGGTCACCTGGATCAGCGGGTTGTTCGGGTCGTTGGTCTTGAGGGTGACCTGCTCGGTGATCGGCCCGGGCGGGGCCGACGGCTTCAGCCCGACCGTCACCGCGTACTCGGCCCCGCCGCGGATCGGCCCGCCCCGGCCCGTCTCGGTCACCTGCACCTCGATCGGCCCCTGGGGGGCGACCACCTCGGTCACCTTCCAGCCCGCCGCCCGGCCCTTGTACTCCAGCTTCACCGACTGGACCGGCTTCGCCCCCTGCAGGACGGTTCCGAACGCCACCGCCCCGGGGGCCAGCGTCACCTCGGTCCGGCTGTTGGCCGACACCCGGATGACGGCGGCCGAGACGAACTTGGGGCCGAAGGTGACGTAGAACGTCTGGGTGTTCTGCCCGACGAACTTGGCCGAGTTCATGGTGACGGTGAACTCGCCCACCTCGTTCGGCTGGAGCACCTTCGACAGCGGGACGAAGTCGAGGCAGGTACACGACCGCCGGACCTCGATGATCTGCATCGGGACGTCGTAGATGTTGGTGACCCGGAACGTGTGGGTGCAGAGCGTCCCGTGCGGGACGTCGCCGAAGTCGTGTACGATCATCGGCGGGGCGGCCTGGTCCCGGTTCTTGGCGATGTCCGGGAGGAAGAACTTGTTTGCCCACGGGGCCGGCTGCTGGCCGGCCGGCTGCTGGCCGGGCGGGGACGCGGGGACAGGCTCCTGGCCGGCCCCGGGCGACGCAAAACTGACCCCCAACCCGACCGCCACCCAGTACAGCCGCTTCATCCGTCGTCTCCTGCCGTGCCGGACGGTTGAACACCCGGCAACGTCCTGGCCGGGTGCGGTGTCCCATCCTATGCATCGGCCGCCGCGGGGAGTGCGGTCCGGGAACGAAATCGCCCGCCCGGAAGAACGGGCGGGCGGAGGTGGTACTGGTAACGGTGGTGTCGGCTGGAAGCCGGCCCGGTGCGGCCGGGAAAGGCCGTCCGGATTACCAATCTTGCCCGACCCTCACGGCCTACCCCGACCGTCACTTTTTCGCGGCGGCGACCCGCAGTTTCATGAACGCGAGGCCCCTGGTGTAAACGTCCTCGGCACTCGGGAACAGGTCCCGCCAGACGCGGGTGGCGGCGGCGAGGTCGGGCAGGGCCCGGCCGAACGCCTCGATCACCATCCACCCGTCGTACCCGACCTCGGCGAGCGTCCCGAACGTGGCGCCCCAGTTCACCTGGCCGGTCCCCGGGGTGCCGCGGTCGTTCTCGCTGATGTGGACGTGGGCCAGGACCGGGGCGACGGTCCGGATCGCGGCGGCGGGGTCCTTCTCCTCGATGTGGGCGTGGAAGCTGTCGTACATCGTCCGGAAGTTCGGGTGGTCCACCAGCCCGACCAGCTCCCGGGCCCCGGCCGCGGTGTTGAGCAGGTAGCACTCGAACCGGTTCAGGTACTCGATCGCGAGCATGAGGTTGGCCTGCCGGGCGTGCTCCGCGACCGGCCGGAGGACGTCGGCCGCCCGCTTCTTCTCGTCCGCGGTCGGGCCGGCCCCGCTGAACACCCCGAGGGCCGAGTGGTACGGCCCGCACACCGTCTCGGCCCCGAGGACGTGGTTGATGTCGACCACGGTTTTGAGCCACTCGCCCGCCTTCCGCCGCACGCCCGGGTCCGGGCTGACGGCGTTCGTCTCCGCGGTCAGGATGGTGACGGTGGTACACTTCAGCCCGTTCCTGTCGAGCTCGGCCCGGAGCGGCTTGTAGTCGGCGGGCGCGCCGCCGAAGACCGGGATCTCGACCCCGTCGAACCCGGTCTTCTTCAGGTCCGCGAGGAGCTGGTAGTGCTCCGGCCCGATGCTCCCGGACCACAGGAGCAGGTTCATCCCGTACTTCATCGGCAGCTCCGAGAGAGGCGGGCGGGGGGCGAGTGCCCTCGCGCGGGGGGTAACCGGTGGCGGCATTGTGCGGCCGGCGGGACGGCCCGGCAAGAGTATGCCGGCAGACGACGTCGGCCGCCGGGCCAGTATGACAACCCGGGTCGGTCGGGGCCCGGGATGCCGATTCCGCTGATCTCCCGGGAGACGGGTGGGTTATGATGCAAGCGGCCCCGGAGGACCGATCGATGACCACTCCCGAACCACGGATCCAGAAGACACCGGGTGTGATGGGTGGGGAGGCGTGCGTCCGCCGGACGCGAATTCCCGTCTGGACGCTCGTCCTGGCCCGCAAGCTCGGCCGTACCGACGCGGATCTGCTCGCCGATTTTCCGGGCCTCGTCCCGGCCGACCTGGACGCGGCGTGAATCGATTCCTACCACGCTACGAAATCCAGAGCATGGTCGTGTCGAGCACGACCCAACTCCCGTCCTTGAGTTCGACCCGATACAGGTTCCCGGTGGCTGCCAAACCATCCCAGAACCACCCGCCCCCGACGTCGCACCTGCCCTGAGCGACCCATCGCAAGGCATCAATCCGGAGCATGTTCAGCTGGTTACCCGACCGGGTGTCGAACAACCCGCCGTCTCGTCTCTCGGCCGCGGACACAGGCCGGATTTCGGTGTACACATCTGCCAACCGGTCGAATAGATACCAGGACGGGTCCTGTCGGTCCTCGATCTGGAGAAACGAACCGGTCGTGTCCTCCCCCAACAGTTCCCGGAACACGGCCTCACGGACCTCATCCTCTGCCAGGCTCCGGACCGCCTGAACCAACCACTCCGCTGGCACGCCCGCGCGAAGCTCTCGGAGCCGCTGTCTCAGGGCCGGGATATTAGCGCCCATGTCAGGCGCGGCACGTAGCGCCACGGCAGTTCGGAGAAACTCTCCCCGGACATCTCCCAGGTCGTCCAGCCAGTCCGCGTAGACGAGACGCAACGTGTCATCGTCCGGTTGGGCACGGAGGCGGTGGAGGAACGTGTCATGACTCATACTTTCTCCACCGCCTGATGTCCTGCCCAGAGTCCGGCCCGGCGACTCCGATCCGGACGCACACCGTCTTCGTCAACGCACCTCCTTCTCCAACCCGTCGAGCCACCTGGTAATGATCGCGGCGTAGTACACCCCGCCGGCCGTCGACAGCTCCCCCGGCTTCACCCCGTACCCGCCGTCCGCGTTCCGGCAGGCGGCGACGAACGCGCGGATTTTCGCCACGTCCGCCGGCTTCTCCTTGAGTAGGTAAAACGCCCGCATCACGCGGTAGGTTGTCTCCAGGTCGGAGCTGTCCGACTTGGTCTTCCCGAAGCCGCCGTCGGCCCGCTGGCCCGAGCTCAGGATCTGCCCGACCTTGTGGCCCGCAGGAAGCGGCTTCCCGAGCCGGACCAGCATCGCCGAGTAAGACGCCGTGTCCCGTGCCCCGCCGTCTTTCGCGGGTGTAGACCCCACGCCGTCGATGTGTTTTTCCGCGATCGTGAACCACGGCTTCAGGTCGAACGGGCAGTCCTTCACGCCCCACGCCTCGACCGCCGCGGCACCGATCCGCACGTCCTCGAACGTCTTCGCGTTCTCCTTCAGGTAGTCCATCGCCTTGGCGAACTTTTCCTTCGGGACCTCCAGCTCGACCGCCGCCATCACCCCGACGCTGGTGAGCGCCACGTCGGGCTTGCCGCCCGGGGTGTCGGCGAACCCGCCGGTCTTCGGGTCGAAACACGCCAGCACGAACGCGGCGGTCTTGTCGGCCTGGGGCACCGCCTCCTTCGCCGGCTTTCCGGTCAGGTACTTGAGCGCCCGGGCGGCCGCCGACGTGGCCCGCAGGCTCGGGGTGGGCTTCGCGCTGGCGGATGGTGCTGCCGGAGCGAACCCGCCGGTCGCGGGGTCTTGAAGCGACCGGACGTACCGGATCGACGCCAGCTTGTGCTCGACGGCGTCCTGGATCTCCTTGTTCTGGGCGGAGGAGATGGACGGCAGTAAGAGGAGGACGATACCGGAGAGGGGAAGTCGCATCGGGACACCTCATCGTTGTCGATCAGCTCGTTTTCGGGCGGAACGCCTTCACGACGGCTTCGTGGGTGGTCAGGTACGGCCCTTCGATCAGGTCGATGCAATAGGGCACGGCCGGGAAGACGGCGAGCAGGCACTCGCGGATGGCGGCGGGCTTACCGGGGAGGTTGATGATGAGCGTCTTCCCGCGGATGCCGGCCGTCTGGCGGGAGAGGATCGCGGTCGGGACCGATTTCAGCGACACCTGCCGCATCAGCTCGCCGAACCCGGGCATCATCTTGTCGCACACGGCTTCCGTGGCTTCGGGGGTCACGTCCCGCCGGGCCGGCCCGGTCCCGCCGGTGGTGACCACGAGGCAACACCCCTCCCCGTCGCACAGTTCTTGAAGGTTCAACTCGATGAGGGGCTGCTCGTCCGGGATCAGCCGGGACACCGGTTCCCACGCACAGGAGAGGATTTCCGTCAGGCAGGCGAGGATCGCCGGGCCGCTCCGGTCCTCGTACACACCCCGGCTGGCCCGGTCCGAAACGGTGACGATGCCGATCCGTGCGTTCATGAGGGGTCAGGGGTCAGGGGACAGGAGTCAGAGGACAGAGGACAGAGGTCAGAATGTCCCCGGGCCCTCGGTTCGGTCGTGCCAAGTAGTATAATCGGCCCATGCACCGGCGACACGTGCAACACCGTGCCTTCCCTGACCTAACTCCTGACCCCTATCCCCTATCCCCTGACCCCTGATGAGAACCTGGTCCTTCCAGTCCGCCGGCAGCCTGATTTTCGGCCGGAACGCCGCCGACCAGCTGCCCGACGTCGCCCGCGGACTCGGGGCGAAGAAGGTGTTCGTGGTCGCCGACGCCGTCCTGGCGCGGGCCGGGGTCGTCGACCGGGTCGGGTCGAGGCTGACGGCCGCCGGGCTCGCCCTCGACGTCTTCCACGTCGACCGGCCGGAGCCGTCGGTCGAGATCGTCCGGACCGCCACCGCGGCGGCGAAGGCGTTCGGCCCGGACGCCGTCCTCGGGCTCGGCGGCGGCAGCAACATGGACACGGCGAAGCTCGTGGCCCTGGTGCTCGCCCACGGCGGGGACGCGACCGACTACACCGGCGACTGCCGCGTCCCCGGCCCGGTCACGCCGCTCGTCTGCGTGCCGACGACCGCCGGGACCGGCTCCGAGGTGTCCGCCGCGGCCGTGTTCACCGACACGGCGAAGCAGATCAAGGTGTCGTGCCTGAGCCCGTTCCTGCGGCCGGACGTTGCGGTCGTCGACCCGCTGCTCACCGTCTCGTGCCCGCCGCAGGTGACGGCCGATTCCGGGATCGACGCCCTGACGCACGCGATCGAGGCGTTCACCGCCGTGGACAACGACGCATTCCCGCTCCCGGGCGGCGAGAAGACCGTGTACCAGGGGAGGAACCCGGTGGCCGACGCGATGGCCGAGAAGACGATCGCGCTCGTCGGGAGGTTCCTGCGGCGGGCGGTGAAGGACGGCAACGATCTGGACGCCCGCGACGGGATGGCGCTGGCCGCGACGCTCGGCGGGCTGGCGTTCTCGAACGCCGGGGTGGCGCTCGTCCACGCGATGGAGTACCCGGTCGGCGGGGCGGTCCACGTGTCGCACGGGGCGGGGAACGGGCTCTTGCTGCCGTTCGTGATGGAGTTCAACCGGCCGGTCCGGGTGACCGCGTTCGCGCAGGTCGGTGCGTTCCTCGGCGCGTCCGACCCCGCGGCGGGCGACGACCGGAACGCGACCGCCGCGATCGAGGCGGTCCGCCGGCTCCGGCACGAGATCGGCATCCCGACCCGGCTGCGCGACATCGGGGTGACGGAAGCGATGCTCCCGGGGTTCGCGGCGAAGGCGTTCGCGATCAAACGGCTGATGCGGGTGAACCCCCGGATGCCGCAGTCCGAGGGCGAGATCCTCGACATCTACCGCGCCGCCTTTTGACCGCCGTAAGCCGCGGCCTCATTATTACGTGCCGGGTTGCAATTGGTCTGCCGCCGCGGCGACAATTCTCAACGCCTCTTTCTCCGCCCGCCATTTCCTGTAGCCGAACCGACGGCCATCGGGTGGACGCGATCGCCACGCGACCCGGTCCCGATAGCTTCACAAACAAATCAAAGAGTCTCAGTTTTACAGCAGCACATATCGGCTCACCAAAATTTTAACGTAAGGGATGCCCGATGGAACAGACTCAGAAAATTAATCTGGATTACTTGATATGCATCAGGAAGTGTGTCGTAAGGTGTCCGTGGCCCCGCAGGGCGAGCCCGGCCCTTTCCGTCCGCCCGGTCGATGAAGGTTCTTGTACTTCCTCCTTCCGGAGTCCACAGTGTCCGACCGCCTCCGCCGCGGGTTCACGCTGATCGAGCTGTTGGTGGTGATCGCGATCATCGCCATCCTGATCGGCCTGCTCCTGCCCGCCGTCCAGAAGGTCCGCGAGGCCGCCGCCCGGACCACCTGCACGAACAACCTCAAGCAGCTCGGGCTGGCCGTCCACAACTACGCGTCCGCGAATTCGGACAAGCTCCCGCCGCTCCGGACCACCTACGTGACGAGCGGGTCGCCGGCGTTCCAGTACGGGGGGTGGTGGCACTTCACCCTCCTGCCCTACGTCGAGCAGGCGGCCGTTTTCCAGGCCGGGGTTTCTTACTGCACCGCGAACGGCAATTCGAACAGCTACGCCGCGACCATCAGCTCGGGGACGATCCAGAACATGAACCTCAAGATGTTCGGGTGTCCCTCGGACACGACCCTGATCAACGGGACCGCGTCGACCAACCAGGGGTGGGCCGGGACCAGCTACGGGGCCAACGCCTCGGTGTTCGGCGGCAGTAACATGAACGGCTCACGTCTCGCCCAGTTCAACGTGGGCAACATCCCGGACGGGACGTCGAACACGATCGCGGTCGGCGAGCAGATGGCCGGCTGCGACAACACGAACGGAACACTCGGCAGCACCTACGCCCGCCTCTGGACGGTCGTCTGGGACGACCAGACCTGGAACCCCGAGGTCGGAGCTCAACCGGCGCAGACCCCGGGTACTTATTTCGATTCGTCGTGGAACCTGCCGCCGCAATTCATTTCGCCGGGGCAGAAGATTTGCTACCCGGCTCGGTCCCAGGCCAACCACACCTCGACCGCGACGACCCTGCTAATGGACGGAAGCGTCCGGGGCGTGAGTAGCGGGGTCTCCCAGCTCACCTGGCAGTACGCCCTCGTCCCGAACGACGGGCAGGTCCTCGGCAGTGATTGGTAGCCGATACCCGTTGTGCCCGCCGGCAAGAATCGCAAGACCACCCCGGGCAACCGGGGTGGTTCATTGATTGTGACCGCGGGCCCGCCCGCTCGGTCCGTATGCCCTCGCCGGCCCCTTGCGCCGCGTCGGCGTGAGAGACTCGTGTCCACTCGCCCGTTCCCTACCACCGGATGATCCGATGCGTTCGATCTGTTACCGGGCCGGTATGATCCTGGTTCTGGCCGTATTGCTTACCGGTTGTGGCGGGTCGTCGACCGCCGACTCGGCGTCGAAGGGATTGACGGCCGAACAGATGAAGGCGAACCTCCCCAAAGACACGAAGACCCGTCTGCCTCAGCGGTGAGCCCCCGGTTCCGACCGGGAGCTGCGCCCGCCGCCGGAGACGAACCTGTCCGGACGGTGCGCCCGGGCCGGCGATGACCCCGCGCCGGCCCGAGCGGACGCCGTGGGGCCGGCCGCTCACCCCTACTTCCGGCTCTTCGGGTGGCGGAACGGGACCCACGCCCCGTTGTCCTGGCTGCTCTTCACACACTGGGTGATGAACAGCATTCCCTCCACCCCGTCGTAGATGTTCGGGTAGACCGTGTCGGTGGTCTCGAACTTCTGGCCGCTCGCCCGCTTCACGATCGCGTCGTAGGTGGTGCCGTAGATGTTCGCGAACGCCTCGAAGAACGCCTCCGGGTGCCCGCCCGGGAGGCGGGACGAGGACCCGGCCGCCGCCCCCAGGTATGGCCCGCCGGCCCGGGTGTAGATCTTGTGCGGTTCGCCGTTCTTCCGCACGATCAGCTTGTTCGGCTCCTCCTGGTGCCACTCGATCGCGGCCTTCGTCCCGTCCACCTCGATGAACAGGTCGTTCTCCCGCCCGTGGCTGATCTGGCTCGCGGTCACCGTCCCGAGCGCCCCGTTCTCGTACCGGACTGCGGCCACCCCGTAGTCGTCGAGCTTGCGGCCCTCGGCGAACACCTTCAGCAGGCAGGAGATCTCCTTCGGCTGGAGCCCGGTGATGTACCGGCCGAGGTTGTACGCGTGGGTGCCGATGTCGCCGAAGCACCCGGCCGCCCCGCTCTTGCCCGGGTCGGTCCGCCACGCCGCCTGCTTCTGGTTCTCGCTCTCCAGCCGGGTGCGGAGCCAGCCCTGGATGTACGAGCTGCGGGTCGCGTTGATCTCGCCCAGCTCGCCGCTCAACACCATCTCCCGGGCCTGCCGGACGAGCGGGTAGCCGGTGTAGTTGTGCGAGACCGCGAACACCACGCCGCTCTTCTCGACCACCTTCAGGAGGTCTTCCGCCTGGGCCAGGTCGAACGTCATCGGCTTGTCGCAGATGACGTTGAACCCGGCCTCGACGAACGTTTTGGCGATCTCGAAGTGTGTGTGGTTCGGGGTGGCGACGGAGACGAAATCGACCGGGTCCGGCCGCTTCTTCTCGGCCTCGGCCATCTCCTTGTACGAGCCGTAGGCGCGGTCGGCGGGGATGTCGTAGTCGGGGGCGGAGTCCTTGGCCTTCTTGGGGTCGGACGAGAGGGCCCCGGCGACGAGGGCGGCGCGGTTGTCCAGCACGGCGGCGGTGGCGTGGACGCGGCCGATGAAGGCCCCCTGTCCGCCGCCGATCAGGCCCATCCGGAGTTTGCGGTTGAGCGGCGCGTTCGTGGGCACGGCGGTGTCTCCAGCGGGTTGCAAAGGGAGAGGGGCCACACGGCCCCGCGGCGTGCCGAGATTTTAATGACGGCCAGCGGGCGGCGTCATCCCCCGGGCCGCGGTTCACTCGTAGATCTTGCCGAAATACAGGAACTCGGCGAAGAATCGCCAGGACGGGGTTTCGCCCGGGTTCCGTTCGAAACAAGCGAGTGCGGCCTGCAGGAAGGTCGAGATGGTGCCGTTCTGCCAGCCCAGCGCGCCGCCCAGTTGGTATCGCACCGGTTCGGCGCGCTCCAACTCCTCCGCCTTCTCCCGCTCGGCCGCCAGTGCGTCCACGAACGCGACGAACGAAGCGCGGTCGTGAACGCCGTCGAGGAGTTCTTCCGGGCACATGGCCGACCCCTACGACTGCTGCCCCCTTGCCCGCACCAGCTCCTCCCGCAGACGGACGAGTTCGGCTTCCGTGGCAAGCCGGGCCGCTCGTTCCGCCTCCTCCCGCCTCTCGGCCGCGATACGGGCCTCTCGCTCTCCCTGCAACTGGTTCCGCAACCCATTCAGTTTGTGAGGAGTTCCCCGGGTAGGGGTAGGATCTCGCCCCGGAACCAGTAGCGAACCCAACCGTCCAGCAGCGCGACCTCCAGCTCAAGCTGCGGGATCGGCAATCGGCCTGCGTCGTTCGGGGGGACGGCGACGTACCGCTCGCTGGACATCCGGAACACGGTCAGTTCTTTCTTGTCCGTGTTGATTAGGATGTAGTACGGCACCTTGAGATCGCGCTCGCACCGCCTGAAGGTATCGTCGTAGTCCTTCCGTTGGCTATGCCTCGAAACATATTCGAGAACGAGGAATGGACCGACGGGCTGGAGCGGGGTTATAAAACTCCCAGCGGCCCGGATCGGCTCGGGGTGAACGATCACCATGTTATCCGGGGCCACCCGGGCGGGCTTGTCCGGGTCCTCCCCGGACTCGGGGTACTGCACAAGCAGTTCGTTGAACACCTGGACGTCCGGACGGGCCGCGCGGACCAGGGCGAAACTCTCCAACGTGATCTCGCGCTGGGTTGCCTGGGTCGTGGCTTCCATGAAATGCTTCCGCGGCAATGACCGAAGGTACCGCTCGGCATCTCCCTCGTAGATCAGCTTGGTGCGGGCGGGATCGGAATGGGTGGTCGGCGTCATACTCGCCTTTCGGACGAGGAACGGATGTGCGGGCCAGTTTACCTGTGGGACGGAAGGCGTGGAAGCTGAGCTGGTGGTCAGACGACTCCCCGCTCGCGGAGCCCATTGACCGCGGTGTCGTTGAGGCCGAGCAGCTCGCCGAGGACCGCCGCGGTCTGCCCCCCGAGGGGCGGGGGCATCCCGGGTGCGGGGAGCGTTCCGCCCGTCAGATGGATCGGGTTGCCGACCAGATCGACCGGGTTCCCCTGTGGGTCGCGGACAGTCACCTTCATCCCGCGGGCGGCGGCCTGGGGCTGGGCGAAGACGTCGGCGTAGTCCCACACCACCGCGTGCGGGACGTTCGCATCGGTCAGCCGTCGCTCCCACTCCGCGGTGGGTAGCGCCCGCATCAATGCTTCGACTTTCGGGATCACTTCGTCCCTCAGCTCCACCCGCTGCCGGTTCGTGGCGTACCGCGGGTCGGCGCCCAGGTCCGCCGCCCCGGCCGCGGTGCAGAACGCCCGCCACTGGCCGTCGTTGCCGACGTTCAGCACCAGCCAGCCGTCCGTCGTTTCGAAGAGCTGATACGGCACGATCTGGAGATGGGCGTTCCCCTGCCGGGCGGGAACGTGTCCGCTCGTGAGATACGCCTGGGCGACGTTCACCTGCGCGGCGAGCGCGCAGTCGAGCAGGGCGAGGTCGATCGCGTACCCGTGCCCGGACCGCCGCCGGGCGTGCAGGCACGCCAGGATCGCCGTCGACGCGTACAGCCCCGTGAGCACGTCCGCGACCGCCACCCCGACCTTGCACGGCGGGCCGCCGGCCGGGCCGGTAATGTCCATCAGCCCGCTCATCGCCTGGATCGCGAAATCATACCCCGGCGCGTCTTTCAGCGGCCCGGTCCGGCCGAACCCGCTGATCGAGCAGACCACAAGCGTCGGGTGTCGTTCCAGCAACTTCTCCGGCGTCAGCCCCAGCTTCTCCGCGCTGTCCGTGCGGAAGTTCTCGATCAGCACGTCGGACCTGTCCAACAGCTGATGCAGGAGCGCGCTCCCTTCCGCCTTCGCCACGTCGAGCGAGACCGACCGCTTCGACCGGTTGCACGACAGGAAGTACGCCGAGAAGGGGCCCAGGAACGGCGGGCCCCAGCCGCGGGTGTCGTCGCCCTGGCCGGGGCGTTCGAGCTTGATCACGTCGGCCCCGAGGTCGGCGAGCAGCTGGCCGCAGAACGGCCCGGCGAGCACCCGGGCGGCGTCGAGCACGCGGACCCCGGCGAGCGGCGGGGTGGGATCGGGAGGAAAGGGCAGCATGTGGTGGACTCCTGTCGAATTGTACTGCCCCCGCGGGCCGGGTTGGTCGGGCGTGCGGGCCGCCTCTCCCGGCGGGTCACCCGCCCACCTACCATACGTGTTGATCGACCGGTACAGGGGTCGACCCGCCGCTACTTCCCGCGAGACCGAAGATGCCCGCCCTCCCGAGCGTCGTCCTGCCGCGGCACCTCCCCCAGCACGGGGCCGCCCCGATCCGCGTCGCGCCGGAGCTCCTGACGGCGGCGGGGGGCGACCCCGACGACGTGTACCGCCGGCTCAAGACCACGCCCGACGGGTTGTCGGACGAGGAGGCGGAGCGGCGGCGGGCGGAGTGCGGCCCGAACGTCGTCGTTCCGGAGAATCGGTTCGGGCGGCTGGCCCTCCTCGGCCGGGCCCTGGTCAACCCGCTCGTCGTCCTGCTGGTCGTCCTCGCCGTCCTGTCGCTCGCCACCGGGGACGTCCGGGCGGCGGTGGTGATGGCCGTCATGGTGGTACTCGGGGTCGCCCTCCGGTTCGTCCAGGAGGCCCGGGCCGACACCGCCGCCGCCAAGCTGAAGGCGATGATCCGCGTCACCGCCACGGCCGTCCGCGGCGGGACCGCCCGGGAAGTCCCGCTCGCCGACCTCGTCCCCGGGGACGTGGTCCTGCTCTCGGCGGGCGACATGATCCCGGCCGACCTCCGGCTCTGTTCGTGCAAGGACCTGTACGTCGTCCAGGCGAGCCTGACCGGCGAGCCGTTCCCGGTCGAGAAGGCCGACGCCCGCGAGGATACGAAGGCGGTGGCCCCGCTCGACCTGCGGACCGTCTGCTTCCTGGGCACCAGCGTCGAGAGCGGGACCGCCCGGGGGGTGATCGTCGCCACCGGCCGGCAGACGTACCTGGGCGGGATGGCCAGCTCGATCGTCCAGCAGCCGGCCGAAACCAGCTTCGACCGGGGGATCCGCCGCTTCACCTGGCTCATGATCCGGTTCATCCTCGTCATGGTGCCGGTCGTCTTCCTCGTCAACGGGCTGACCAAGCACGACTGGAAGGAGGCGTTCTTCTTCGCGATGGCGGTGGCGGTCGGGCTGACCCCGGAGATGCTCCCGATGATCGTGGCCGTCTGCCTGTCCAAGGGGGCGATCGCCATGTCCCGGCGGAAGGTGATCGTCAAACGGCTGAACTCGATCCAGAACCTCGGGGCGATGGACGTCCTCTGCACCGACAAGACCGGCACCCTGACCCAGGACCGGATCATCCTGGAAAAGCACTGCGACGTGGTCCTCAAGGAGGACGAGGACGTCCTCCTCCTGGCCTACCTGAACAGCCACTTCCAGACCGGGCTGAAGAACCTGATGGACCGGGCCATCCTCGACTACACCTACCTCCACGCCAAGCACGCCGTCCCCGAGTACGAGAAGGTGGACGAGATCCCGTTCGACTTCGGCCGGAAGGTGATGTCGGTGGTGGTCCGGACGCCGGACGGGAAACACCGGCTCATCTGCAAGGGGGCCCCGGAAGAGGTGATGAAGCGGTGCGGCCGGTTCGAGCTCGACGGCCAGTTCTACCCGATGGACCACTTGCTCCTGCAAGACCTGCGGGAGGAGTACGACACCCTGGGGGCGGACGGGTTCCGGGTCCTCGCCCTGGGCTACCGGGACCTCGACCCGAAGCCGGCGTACGCGCGCGAAGACGAGACCGACCTGACCCTCCGCGGGTACGTCGCGTTCCTCGACCCGCCCAAGGAGTCGGCCGGCCCGGCGATCGAAGCCCTGGGGGGGCACGGGGTCGCGGTCAAGGTGCTCACCGGCGACAACGAGCTGGTGAGCCGGACCATCTGCCGGCAGGTCGGGATCGGGGTGGAGCACGTTCTCCTCGGCCGGGACGTGGAGGCGATGTCGGACGCGGACCTGGCCGAGGCCGCGGACCGGACCGTCCTGTTCGCCCGGGTGTCCCCGGCCCACAAGCACCGGATCATCAAGGCACTCCAGGTCAAGGGGCACGTCGTCGGGTTCCTCGGGGACGGGATCAACGACGCCCCGGCCCTCCGGGCGGCCGACGTCGGGATCTCGGTGGACACGGCGGTGGACATCGCCAAGGAGTCGGCCGACGCCATCCTGCTGGAGAAGAGCCTGATGGTGCTGGCGGAGGGGGTGGTCGAGGGGCGGAAGGTGTTCGTCAACATCCTCAAGTACGTCCGGATGGGGGCGAGTTCCAACTTCGGGAACATGTTCAGCGTCCTCGGGGCGAGCGTCTTCCTGCCGTTCGTCCCGATGGCCCCGATCCAGATCCTGACCAACAACCTGCTCTACGACGTGTCGCAGGTGCCGATCCCGGCGGACGACGTCGACCCCGAGCAGGTGACGAAGCCGCGGCCGTGGTCGATCGGCCAGATCACCCGGTTCATCCTGTTCGTCGGCCCGTGCAGCTCCGTGTTCGACTACACGACCTTCTTCGTCATGCTCTACGTATTCGGGTGCTGGGACCCGGCGAACGCGAAACTGTTCCAGACGGGGTGGTTCGTCGAGTCCCTGCTCACCCAGACGCTGATCATCCACATCATCCGGACCAACCGGGTCCCGTTCCTCCAGAGCCGGGCCAGCTGGCCGCTGACGGTGACCACGTCGGTCGTCGTGCTGTTCGGGATGTGGCTGCCGTTCTCCCCGCTGGCCCCCGCCCTCGACTTCGAGCCGCTCCCCCCGCTGTACTGGCCGCTGCTCCTGCTGACCATCACCTGTTACGTCGTGCTGACCCAGGGGGTCAAGACGTGGCTTTTTCGGAAGGGGTGGGTGTGACCACCCGGTGGCTGGCTGGGCCGGGTGGCATGTCCACGGCTTTGCGTGGACATGGAGGAGCCGACAGTCGCTCGCATGTCCACGCAAAGCCGTGGGCATGCCACCCCGAGCGGAAGCATCCGACGCTGTTCGACGTGACGTAGGTCGTTCTGTGAGCAGGGGAAGTACAACAGTTCCGGAGACGTCCGCGCGGCGGATGTCCCGACTTTCCCGGCCCGACGAGAAGCACCCGTGATCCACGTCATCGCGACCATCGAGCTCGCCCCCGGCACCCGTGAGCGGTTCCTGGAGGAGTTCCGCAAGCTCTACGCGCCCGTCCGGGCCGAGGCCGGGTGCATCGAGTACGGGGCGGCGGTGGACGAGCCCACGTCCTCTCCGGCACAGGTGCTCGCCGGGGAGGACGTGGTGGTCGTGGTCGAGAAGTGGGAGAGCGTGGAGGCCCTGGCCGCCCACACCGCGGCCCCGCACATGGCCGAGTACCGGCCCCGGGTGAAGGACTTCGTCCGTGGCGTGCGGTTGCAGGTGCTGCGGCCGGTGTGACACGATCCCGACTGAAGGGCGTCAGGTTTGGGCGTGGCCGGTTGGAAGGCGGTCCGGCCCGGGAGCCGCGGAGCGGCGCCAGCCGGTAGCCCGGGGTGAAACCCCGGGCGGGCCGGGCCGGCTCCCCGGAGGCCGGGCCGCCGTATCGGCCCGGCTCAGGAGCCGCGGAGCGGCGCCGGCCGGTAGCCCGGGGTGAAACCCCGGGCGGGCCGGGCCGGCTCCCCGGAGGCCGGGCCGATCGGTTGCGTCGCCTCGGAGAACCGCGGGGGGGGTCGGGGCGGGCGTCCGCCGCCCGGGATTTTATCCCGGGCTACCGGCACCCGCCCCGCCGGGGCGACACCACCGCCCGCCCAGGCGTACCCGCGCCTGGAGTGAGCCCGGCCCGGAAACGAACCCGGGCGCGGGGCCTTCCCCGCGCCCGGCGACCGTGGCGGTCGTCACACGGTTACTTCTTGGCGGGCTCGGGCAGGTCTTCCGGGGCGACCTTGACGGTCACCTGGAACCCGAGGTCCTTCTTCGCCGCCCCGTGGAACGGTTCCTTGGCGCTGAGCCAGAGCGGGTCGATGGCCGGGTCCGGGGCGAACTCGGACGACGGGCCCTTGCACGCGAGGAGGGACTTGGGCATCGAGGCGGACACCTTGAAGCTCTGGTTCAGGGTGTACTTCCCGGCCGCGACGACCACCCCGACCGGGCCTTCCTTGTCGTTGATCGAGATGCTCTCGCACCCGGCCACCGCGTGCGACGGCATGGCCAGGGTGAGCCCCGGGCCGGCCCCGCCGGTCACGGTCGCCCCGGCGACTTCGTCGGCCGTCCCGACCTTGTGGCTCCGGAGGAACCCGATCACCCGGCCCTCCAGGGTCAGCTTGGCCGCCTTGACGGTCGGCTTGTCGAACGACACCTCGAACTGTTGGCACAGGTCGAAGATCAGGCTGGCGGTCGCGGGCCCGGTCGGCCCGCCGTACGCCACCGCCGCCCCGGACATGGTCACCACGAGGGTGTCCGGGGACGGCTGCTGGACGTCGATGTTCCCGCCCCCGGTGTGGTTGCACCCACTCCGGCAGGGGGTCACCTTCGAACTGCGCGACCCGAGCACCAGCGACACGTCCGGGGCCGGGGCCGCGGTGGTCACGACGATGTTCAGCGGCTGGCCCGGGGCGGCCGGGATGGCCTTCGGCTGGTCCCCGGCCCGGAGCCCGACCGGGACGAGCCCGGCGGCGGTCACCACACCCAGACCCAGCAGCATCCGACGATTCAACCGAGTCATCTGAGAAAGCCTCCGTGCTTGGAAAACAGGTCGGTAAGGTCACGATTCGGAGAGGGCTATGGACACTCTCGGTGCGGGCTCGTGAGTTGGGCGAGGCTCACCACCGGAGGATGAAGTCGAACGCGGCGGTGAGGATCGAGTGCTGCGTCCCGTTGTTGAACGGGGTGCTGTACCCGTTGTGGTCGTACCGGATCTCGGGCCGGACGGTCATCCACTTGTACGGCCGGATCTGGGCCCCGACGGTGACCGCCTGGTAGAACCCGACGAACCCGGTCCGCTGGCCGTTGAAGTCGTCGAACATTTCGACCCGGGTGATCTGGGTGCCCCAGGGGGCGAAGTTCCAGTTCAGGTACTGGACGACGGAGCCCCAGTGGGCCGTCCCCTCGTCCGCGTCCAGCCGGACGATCCCGCCCGGGACGTTGGCCGGGACGTTCGACTGCCACCCGTAGATGACCTCCATCGCGTAGTTCAGCTTCGGGTTGAAAATGTGCGTGTACACCAGGTCGAGCACGTTGAGGTTGTTCCGCCCGGCCGGCTCGTTCTGCTCGCCCAGGGTGGACGGGGCGAACGGGCTCCCGGCGTTGAACTTACCCCGGCCGAGGGAGAACCCGAAGGTCGCACTGTCGGCCTTGCTCAGGCTGGTCCAGGTGATCGCACCGACCGCCCGCATTTCTTCGGCCGGGTTCCCGATCCACACGTCGTTCCCGTTCGCCAGCATGAACCGACCGGACCACTGCTTGTTGAAGGTCGGGGACACCATGATCCCCATGTGGGTAAATGGAGGGCTCCAGTTGAAGGCATAAGACCGAGACGCGAACGGTGTACTGATTGCTTCCAGGCTCTCATACCCAAACGGGGTATAGAGACGGCCGGCCCGGACGTCGGTCCCTTCGAACAGGGTCGGGATGTACATGTTGGCATAGAACTGCAGCGGGTCGACCCCGTACAGGTTCTGCAGCCCGCGGGAACTTTCCAGCTGGCTGTTGAACAACCCGCGCTGCTGGGTGAACCGGTAGTCCGTACCGGACAGCACGTCGACGCGGTAGCCCCAGGTGATGTCGGTCGTCCCGCTGGTGACCACGGACCGGTCCAGCCGGAACCAGGCCTGCTGCAGGAGGAACCGGTTCGCGCGGTCGTTCCACACCACCGGCGAGTTCCCGCCGGACCCGGCGTTATGGTTCACCGTACTGGCGGTGTACGACCCTTCAAACCACCCGGAGATGGCCGTCCGGTTGTCGTCGAGCCCGGCCCCATACCAGGTCCCTTGCAGGGCCCGCATGAGCGCCCACCGGTCCGGCGGGGTGGCCGCGGCCGGTGGGGTCGCCGGTGCCGGCGGGGGCGGCGGCGGAACGTTGACGGTGAAGTCTAGCGGCTTGGGGCCCGGCTGGTCCGCCCCCGGTTGAGGCTGGGCCGCGGCCGCCCCGCCGGCGGGGCGGAATTCCGGAAACACGGGTGGCGGTTCGGCCTGGCCCAGCTGGGCAGGCTGGAACTGCGGGAGCGGGTTCGGCGGCCCTCCTGGCGGGTCGACCTGTCCTGTGGACAGAGAGAGCAGGGTTAAGAGTATTGGCGACATCGTCGTCCCCTTTTATTCGCTCAAGTCTAATCGCGTGCTCGGGAGAGGGCTGCAACTGCCCGGATTGTCCGGCCGGCGCCGGCAATACCTTGTCTCCGAGGTCGGGCGGATGCAGCGTTCTACGCAGGCTTATGAATCGGCCGGGAGGGGACGGGAGAACGGGGGGACGGGGGAAATCCGGTCAGGATGGGCAGGTGACCCGGATGCCTAGACCGGTTGTAACGGTGGAAGCGACGAATGAGAAAACTGGCTGGCCAAGTTCAGGTGGAGTGCGACCAGTTTAGAGGCAGCCCTGCCTGACCGGCAGGCAGACGTTGGTCGGTAGTTATAGCAGGCAATCGGGTTATGTGGGCTATGACGCCGCGGGCAGTCGCATCTCATCCTGCAGCTTTGGGCACCTGTCAAAACTGGATCGGGAGTAGTTCGCCGGGTAGTCGCATTTCGCCCCTTCACCCGCCCGTTGCCCAAGCTATTCGCATTCGTCAGAACTTCCCCGACCCGGGTCCCGGCCGAGGTCGTGCGTGCCGGACCGGTCCAGGTCCCTCGGCGGGGGCTTCAACCGGTCGAACAGCTCGACCCGCTTCGGCAGCTGCGCGGCCATCTCGAACGCATAGCTGGTTGCCTCGGTGGACTGCTTCCACCGGTTCGCGGCGTACCTCATACACGAACCCGATACCGCGGTCGCATTGGTCTGGGTGGCATGTCCACCGCTTTGGGTGGACATGGCTGGGATTCGTCGAGCGAATACGCATCCCGATCTGGTTTTCGAATCGCTCGCATGTCCACGCCAAGCCGTGGACATGCCACCCGGCCGGTCGGCCTGACGGGGTCCGTCCGCCGGCCCCGTAGCGTCGCTCGTCCCGGCCGAAGTCGCTGGGATCGCTTCATCGGGTTCCTGTGTCAGGAGTGGCAAGCCCGCCGCGGCCGAGTGCCCCGGCCGCCGAGCCGAGCCGCCGGCGGGGGGAGAGGCGGTGATCGGCCGGGGCGCAGTGCGTGCCGCGGGGCAGGAGAAGACCTCTCCTGATCCCTCTTCCCGTCGGGGAACGGGGTCACGGCTTCTTCGGCGACAGCGTCAGCTTCGCGGTCTCGCCGGCTTTCACCTCGGCCGAGCCGGTCAGGTCACCGGCCCAGACCTCGTACTTGCCCGGGGCCAGCCGGGGGAACGTCATCGTCACGTCCTTCTTCGCCGGGTCGGGCTTGCCGCCGGTCGTCGTATCCGCCTGGAGCCCGATCATCGACGCGGCCGTGGGGACCAGCAGATCGGGCCACGGCTTCCCGGCCTCCGCGGCCGGGAGGACCGACACCTGCCCGGCCGACCCGGGGACGGTGACCGCCAACCCCCCGCTTACCCCGACGTCGATGGTGAAGTCCGCCGTTACCTGTCCGCCGGCCGCGACCGTGATCCACTTCGACGCGGCCGGACCGCCCATGACCGTCGCGAACACCCAGTACCGCCCGGGGTCGAGCTTCGTAAACTCGAACCGCCCCGGGTCCTTCGCGCCGGCCCCGGGGACCAGGAGTGTGGACCGCGGCCGGCGCAGCTCGGACCGGACCGGGATGCCCTCCGGCTTGAGGATCGTCCCGATCAGGTCGAGGGTCGCCGGGGTCGCGGCGTCGAACGGCTCGACCCGCAAGTAGCCGATCGTGACATTGGGTTCGGTCGCCCCGGTCACCGTCACCTTGCCCTGCACGAACGGGACGTCGTCCGGCCCGGGTAGCTCGGCGGGGGTGCGGACCCAATCGGCCAGAAAGGTCCCGGCGAGGTAGGTCTTGTCGTCCCCCGGAAGGCTCAGGTACACCTTCCCGGGCACCTTCCAATTCTCCCGCTTTCCCACCTCCAGGGTCAGGGCGTATCCGCCCTTGTCGATCACCCGGGGGTCCGTAGAACCACCGCCCGTGTTGACGATGACCAGCGGGACGTCCAGTCCGCCCGGCTGGTCCGGACGGACGGTGAGCTTGACGTTCTCGAAGACCTTTCCGGGTTCCGAAAGCTGGAGCTCGATCCCCGGCCCCGTCGCCTGTCCGCCCGCGAACGTGCGGAACCGAAGGGCACCACCCTGAACCTCCACTTCCGGGGTGAACGCGACCCCGGCCAGCTTCCCGGTGACCGGGTTGGTCGGGATCGCGTGCTTCGCCGGGTCCATCTCCCAGCCGACGATCGTGGCGGGTGGGGCTGTGGCCGGGCCGGACTTCCCGGGGTCGTCCTTCGGCGGCGGGGGCTGGTCGATCGGGGCGGCGGAGAGCGGGGTCGTCGGCTCCGCCGGCGGGGGCGCCGAACCACCACACCCGGCCCCCAGCCCGACCGCCACCGCGAGCATCATCCCTGATACGGTCCGCATGGTTCGGTTCCTGACACGAAGCGATCGGCAGCCCCCACGGGCTCCGGACGGGCCCGATTGTAGGGTATTGACCGTGTGCCGGTACAGACCGAGTCGTGACGCGCTACGGTCGTGCAGGCGGGGCGGTTTCATTCGGGAGCCTATCTTGGTTTGTTGAAACCCCCAGCGAATCGGTCAGGTTGGGTCTTCAGCCCGAAGGGCTGGGACAACATAGCCCAGGGCAACGCCCTGGGGAGCGAGCTCGAACCGCCGTCCAGCCTAAAGGGCTGGGACCGGAAGGCCGGGGAGTCGTCTGGTGGACCGATCGGAGAGGCCGGGGTGGCCGGAGCCGTTAACCGACCCAGGGCGTTGCCCTGGGCTATGTTGTCCCAGCCCTTCGGGCTGAAGACCGGTTCCCAGAACCTCCCGCGGGTTTCAACAGAGTACCCTTCTATCTGTACGTGATTTACATCCGCAAACGAGAAGAGCGGCGGACGCTTAGCACGTCCGCCGCTCCGCAGCTCCCGAACCCGATCCTCTTTGCCCCGGAAGGGCATTCGTCGGTAGGCCCGGGCGGAAGCCCTGCGCGGCCTTCCCCGCAAAACGGCGGAGCTCACCCGTCGAGAGACGGGTGAGCTCCGCGACGTCAAACGGGACTTGCCGGGTCAGTAATTGCCCGTGGTCACTTCCCCGCCGTTCCGGGTGACCAGGGCGGCGAACGTCACCACGTCGACGGACGACCTGATGAACCGGACCGATCCGTCGCCGAACAGCGTGTTCACACCGCCCGTGTGGAACGAGTACGGGGCGCTGCTCCCCTCGGTCCCGAAGGCCGGGTCGGGGTACGCCGAGAAGACGAACCCGTTGGTGCAGCCCACCGCGCAGGGCCCCGGGTACGAGCTCCCGTCCGCCGTCGAGCTGTAAAAGTCCAGGTCGGAGCCCGGACGGGCCCACCCGCCGCCGTTGATCTGCTGGCCGAGCCCCGGTGGGGTGAGGTACGGCTGGCCCCGCCGGTAGATCTGGGGCCGGCCGGCCGACTCGGTGATCAGGATCGTGTTCGACGTCCCGTCGGTGATGTCGCCAATCCGGACGGTCGTGTTCTTCTGCATGATCCCGGGGACGGAGGTGGAACCGGGGGTGAGGCCGGACAGCGGGGACACGCTCGTGGACGCCGCGTAGTCGGTCACCGCGACGGTGTTCCAGGTCGAGGTCTGGGGGTCGCCGTCCTTCCGGTCCGGGTTCGGGGAGGACGGGCACTGCAGGATCTTGATCTTCTGCGACGTGACCGGCAGGTTCGTCGCCGAGCCCCACGACTGGGTGGTGTCGTAGTTCTTCCGCAAGTTGTCCTGCTCGATATACGCCAGGGTCGGGATCAGCCAGCTGATCCGCGGCAGCGGGGTGTTCCCGGCCGGGCGGACGCTCGTGGGAATGGTCCCCATTCCGCTCTCGTGGTTCATGATCGCCAGCCCGAGCTGCTTGAGGTTGTTGGAACAGGTGGACCGGGAGGCGGCCTCGCGGACCTTCTGGACGGCGGGCAGGAGGAGGCCGATCAGGATCGCGATGATCGCGATCACCACCAACAGCTCGATCAGCGTGAAACCGCGCCGGCGGGTGTTCGTCGGGGGCATCGAAAGATCCTCTAAACTGGAGAAGAGGCTGGTGAGAGATTAGTTACTTCTTCTTGATGTCGAACGTCAGCGGTTCGGTCTGTCCGGGCTTGATCGTCGCGGTCAGTGGGGTATTGGTCGGCTGGGTGTATACGGGTGGGAGTTGGGGCAGTGGGAGCACCTCGTCCGCCGGGACATTGCGGCGCGGAGCGCTCGCCAGATACCACGCGACCGTGACCCTGTAATCGCCCGGGGCCGCTCCGTCGTCGGCTTCGCGGGTCGTCAGGCGGAACGTTCCGTTCGCGTCCACATGTCCACTCGGCCGGGGGGCGTTATTCGGAGCCCCGACCGGGTGGAAGGTCACGATCGCCCCGGTTGCCGGCTTCCCGTTGACGAGGACCTGCCCCTCCACCGGAACGAGGCTTTCAGCGGAGCGGGAGCACCCGGCTGCGACGACTAACGAACACGCCGCCATCGCCAGAAGCACGGCGCGGAAACGGTGGCGGTATGCAGGAATCAGCTGGTACATGGGCGCCCCACATGAACACGACTCGATCTATCAACTTAGTCGTGTAGAAGCTTATCGGCCGTTTTAGGGGGCGTCCAGACCAAAAAATGATTTATCCGATAAACTTAATGTAAATGCAGAGATACCAGGGAGTTGCTTCGCAGCTGGCTTCACTCGTCGTGCTTGGTGAGGGAACCCGCGGAGGTCGGCCGGGCGTCGCAAGGTCAGATCGCGGCTACGAGTTGGTCGTACAGAGGATGCCACCGGACCAGATCCGAAGTGTGTTCGAGGGCGCGGTCTCCTCGCGGTTGCCCGCGCCCCGTCGTCATGCCACCCCGGGCAGGAGGTTGGCGAACAGTTGGTCCCGGATCACCGGGGAGAGGGCGAATTTCGCCGCCCCGTCGAGTAGGGCCAGCCCGATCCCGCACACCCATCGCCGGGCCCGCCGCCGGCGCGTCGAGAGCGGCCGGCCCGACAGCCGCTCCAGCGACCACGACGCGACCTCGAACACGAGTACGGTGTACGCCAGCCCCCGCAGCACCGACCACGGGTGCCAGCCGAACAGCACCGCCCCGGCCGGCGACTCGCTCACCGCCGCCAGCCGGCCGACGTAGTAGTTCATCAGGTCGACCTGCTCCAGCCCGGTCGCGAGGGGGACCGTCCCGAACGAGGTGTACGCCCCGAGCGGGACCACCAGGAGCAACAGGGCGTGGGCCGGCAGCCACTCCGCCCACCGGTACTCCAGGTCCTCGCCGGTCGAGACCCAGAGCCACGTCCGCTGCCAGTACGCCTCGCTCCCGGGCAGGACCGCGGCCGCCCCGGCCGGGTCGCGGGCGCTCAGGACGATGGCGACGGCGGAGTGCGCCCCGAACACGAGGGCGACGACTCCGACCGCCCGGCCGAGCCGGTCGCGGGCGAGACAGGCGAGAAAGAGTGGGGTGATGAGTACGGCGGTCGCGGGTTGGTGAAGCGCGGACCCCGCCGCGTACCCGAGGAGGATCGGGACGGCCCCGACCGCCGCGGCGGCCGCAGGCCACCACCGCCCGAACGTGAGCGGGTCGGCGGCGCCGGCCCACCGCAGGACCACCCGCCCGACCTGCCCCCCGGGCCGCCACGGCCAGACCCAAACGGGCCCGCGCCCGACCGGGGCGGCGGGCTGGTGTGCGGTCGTACCCACGGTGGTCACTTCTTCGGGATCAGGACGAACCCGGTGGTGAGATACAGGATGAGGTTGATCACACCGAAGATCAGGAGGAAGCCCAGGATTCCCATGATCCCGGAGCTCCCGCCGTTATTCTCGTCGGACATTGGGCGACTCCCGTCCGGGGGTTTCTGGCCAATGGGTTATAGACAGACGGAGAGAATTCCCGACCAGATTACCCGAACCGGGGCGGATCGCAACAGGAATCCCACCGCCGCCGCGGAGCAGTCGCTGGGTCGACGCGGGTGCCGTTTCGACCCCGAAGAGGATGAGTTTGGGTGGGGTACCGTGAGCGGCCCGCCCGTGGGCGTCGGAGCGTCGCCCAAATCAGACCCGTAACGGCCCGGGGGACGATTCTGACGACCGTTAGACGGATTTGCACCCGGACCAGTAGCGCCCTATGAATCCTTGCCATGCGCTCGCGTGACAGCGCCGGTCCTCTGCGGCCCGTGGATGGATTTCCGATGCGCTCACGGAATAGCGACCGCCAGGCGTTCACCCTGATCGAGATCCTCGTCGTGATCGCGATCATCGCGGTCCTGATCGGTTTGCTCCTCCCCGCCGTCCAGAAAGTCCGGGCGGCGGCCGCCCGGGCCCAGAGTCAGAACAACCTCCGGCAACTCGGACTGGCCGCACATGCGTTCAACGACGCCAACGGGGACCGGCTCCCGAACCCGGCCGACCCGATCAACCCGGCGTTCCCCGCGACCGCCGCGAACCCGTGGAACCAGGCGACCGGGCCCTTCTTCCAGCTCCTGCCGTACCTGGAACAGCCGGGGCTGTACGGCAGCATCCGGGCGGTGAACAGCCGGGGAGCTTACGACGCGGTGATGCCGACGCCCCGGGGCCGGGCCGCCGTCGTCAAGGTGTTCATCAGCCCGGCCGACCCGAGCAACCCGGCCGGGCAGGTGGTCATCACCGGGTCACCGGTCCCGATCAACAACGGGCTCTGGGGGACGGCGAGTTACGCCTACAACCCGCTCGCGTTCCGGACCGTGCCGGTGGGCCTCGGCCGCTCGTTCGCGGACGGGACGTCCGGCACCGTGTTGTTCTCCGAGAAGTACCAGGTCTGCGGGACCGGAGCCGGGGCGGTCGAGAACTACTGGTTCGGGTCGTACGTCGGTAATTCGGCGGCGTTCGACTGGTCCCCGGTCCTGCCCGGGGCGGATCTGCTGACCCCGGCCGGGGCATTCGCCGGGGCGGATTTCCTGCCCTCGAACATGGGTTCGGTCCCGGGGGCGTGCAACCCGGCCGCCCCGAGCGGCCCGCACCCCGGCGCCGTCCTGGTCGGCCTGGCCGACGGAAGCGTCCGGGTGCTCGCCGCCGCCGGGGCCACGACCCGGCTCGGCCCGGCCCCGCTCTCCGGCCCGTTCGCGGGCTATGATCTCCCGGTGGTCGGGGCCGCGGTCCCGCAGCGGGGGTACGTCTGGTCGGCCCTGCTCACCCCGGCCGGCGGGGAGATCGTCACACTCGACTGAACTCGCCGGCGGCCGCGCCGCCGCGTCGGGGTGGCTTCATGCTCTATGTCCGCGTCCGGTTGTATACACTCGCGGCCGCGGTCCTGGTCCTGCCCCCGGGCGGGTGCGGGCCGCCGGCCGCCGAGGTCCCCCGGTTCGACTACACCGGGTCCGCCACCTACCGCACCGAGGAGTTCAAGGACGACGCCCCGGCGAACGCCCGGGTCGCCGCCGGCGACTTCCCGCTCTCGTTCGTGGACGCGGACGGGAACCCGGTCGACCTGACGGCGTACCGCGGCAAGCAGAAGGTCGTGCTGGTCGTCCTCCGCGGCATCCCGCGGGCCGACAAGGGCGCGTTCTGCCCGACTTGCCTCGCCCAGGCCGGTAGCCTGATGGCGAACCGGGAGGAATTCGCCCGGCGGAAGGCCGCTGTCTTGGTCGTCTTCCCGGGGCCGTCCGACCGGCTCGGGGAGTTCCTCCGGAAGGCCAAGGACCAGACCCCGGGCGAACCCGACCCGGCGTTCCGGGTCCTCCTCGACCGGGAGTGCTCGGCGTGCGACCGACTCGGCATCCGGGACGACCTGGCGAAGCCCTCGACGTACGTGCTCGACGCCCGGGGCAACGTGGTCTACGCTTACGTCGGCGAGACCTCGACCGACCGGCCCTCGGTGAAAGCCGTCCTCGCCCAGCTCGACAAGGCCGAGTAGCCCGTCCCCCCTCCCCCACCCCCACCCATGAACCCGACCCCCCCCGATCTCGACCGCACGGCCGTCACCGCGGGCGACTGGGTCCCGGGGTACGAGCTCCGGGCCGTGGTCGGGTCCGGCGGGTTCGGGACGGTCTACGAGGCGCGCCAGATCAAGCTCGACCGGGTCGTCGCGGTGAAGGTCGTCCACCGGGACCGGGTAGCCGCCCCGACCCTCGCCGCCCGGTTCGAGGCGGAGGCAATGACGCTCGGCAAGCTCCACCACCCGAACGTCGTCCAGGTGTACGATTACGGCCGGCACGACGGGGCCCTGTTCATCGCGATGGAGCTGCTGGAGGGGGAAGACCTCGGCGAGCGGCTCCGGCGGGCCGGCCCGGTCGGCGAG
>JAQGHQ010000230.1 GCA_028288765.1 Gemmataceae bacterium
CTGCTACCGCCAGTGGCCTTGCTCGGGGGCTCACGCCCCCCGCTCGCCTCAGATAGGAACCTGATGAGGTTGTCCGCTTCGGGTCCCCTTCGCCCTCAAGGGTAGAGGGGAGAAAAGCCGACACCCACACCGGGTTCCTGTACGAGACACGACCCACCGCCGGGCGCTGTCAGGCCTTGCCGCGTGTTTGATCTCACGTCCCGCGGACGGGTGATGCGCTATGCCGCGTGGGGCCCCGTTGCTTTGCCGAACAGCTCGCGTGGGGATTCGGCGTGGGAGAACCCGGCTGTTTTTTGCGCAAGGAGGGGTGGGGGGATGAGTCAGGAGAAAGTCGTGGGCATCTGTGAGAGGGGGCAATTATTCTTTGGCACGACCCATGCTTCCATGACGTTCCTATGTCGCCGAGGTGACAAACAAGCTGAGGGACAGACCTGTGGCACCTTACCACGGAAACCCTGATCCGGAAATGAATTCCGATTGGGAAGCCCACCCGGATGCATTCATTGCCGGAGAGGCAGTCTTGAACCGTGCGAAGTCCATTGCACAACGGATTGCGAGGCGGGTGCGCGAGCTCACCGGCGACACGACGGACCACGCCAGCCTTCCCGCCGACCCGACAGACGAACAGCCCCCCGTGACGTAGTAGCACGAGACAATCCCGACCGAACTTTGAAAGCCTCTCGTCAGGTCGGGATTTCCGAGACCCGCCGGAGCGGTCGGGTCACAGTGGCTGGCGGTCATGTCGCGATCGCCCTCGCCGGAGACGGGCCGCGAACCCTCACCCCTCTTTCTCGCACACCATCGGCTCGCATCCAGTGAAGGCGATCAGGGCGCCCTCGGAATTGCCGGAGGCGACGCTGCTGACCGTGATGGTGGCGACCCGGCCGTCGGTTAACTGCAAGGTGTACGCTCCGGAGGCGAGGAATTGGCGGGGCGGGATGAGGACGTTACCGGACCACTCTGTCGAACCCTCCGCCTCCGCCGGCCCGCTGATAGTCCCGGTGACGTCGTCGACCAGGACCCGGCCGTTCCTCAAGATCTTGCCCTGGAAATTCATCACAGACTCCCGCGGGGACGTGTCAGTCCCACCTGCTGAAGGTCTGCGCGGAGACCCATCACCGTCCCGGGCGGGCGAACGAATCGGCCACTCGGGGCGTGAGTGGTGGTTTTCCCCGTGGACACTCGCGGTAGCATTCCGGCTAGGCGGGCGCCAGGCGCCAGGTGCCGGCGGCACCTGTGGCGGGTAGCGCGGAGGTATTATAGCGCGCGGTCGGTCGAGAAAAATATCGTCCAATCGCCAAATTGTAGTATCGCGGCCGGAAGGACGTCACTGCCGCATTTGACGAAGAGCATTGATATTTTATGTGATCAAGAATTATAAGCCTTGGATCGTACCCGTTCACACGGACGAAATCCCATGATTTGCAGGCTTTTCGTGACACCCGGGTGTCAATGAACCCAAAATAAGGCATGGCATGTTGAAAAATGCCCTGTTTTCATATGTTTCTCACTGAGACCGGCTACTCGATATCTACAACTGATTTTCCCGGAAGCCACTTCCGGTCGTGACGGTTCCTGCCGAGGGCGGGCCGGGAGAAGTACATCGTCGCCCGTGAGGCTTTGTGTGTTGATGGTTCGCGGACCCGCGGCGCTGGCCTGGATGATGTAGTCCCAGCCCGTCAGGTTGAAAACCGAGACCGACCCTCGGTTTCGGGCCGAGGGTTTCAACCGGGCGATTGGCTCCCGGAAGCGGACCGCGGCACCCGCCGGGTAACGGCCGTGGCCCGGCCGGGACGGGTCCGCCGCCCGCCACGCCGTGCGAAGGTCAAGCCATTCGCGACGCGCCGGTCTTTGTTCTCCCCGCCGTGGTCCTCCTGGTGTCCGCCACGCGACTTGTCCCGGCCGACCCGCCGGTCTGCTTCCCCTCGTTCCCCCGCTCCGCGTGGGAACGGGGTTTCCCCCGCTCTGCGGGGTGGGCCAACCCACCCCGGGTGACGGTCGTCGGGTTCCCGGGAACGCGCCTGGATCGGCTCGGCCACGACGCAGAACGTCGAAGAGGGCATTCCCCCGCGAGCGGGGGAACGAGGGGATAACAGGATCGCCGGTAGTGTCTAGGTTCGGCCGGCCTTGGCGGGGATTGACGGTTGGAGAAGTATCAGGGATAGTACTCGCCGGACAGACGCCCACCCACCAGATCGAGTCTCCAATGACGCCAGTCGCTCTCTCAACCGGTCTCGTCGCGCTCGTGTTCGCGACCGCCCCGGCCGTGTACCCGCGCCGGCCCCGGCGAAAAGCCCGGCGGTCGAGTTCCGGGTCCACGGCGGCGAGGTGGCTTTCAGCGTCGAGATCGGGGGGCGGACGCATCACGGTACCGCGCCAAAGGTGACACTGGACACGGGCGGGGTATGGTTGACGATCCAGGGGACGGACACGGCACCCGCCGTGCTGTGGGTTGAACCCGCTCAGCCCAACCAGGGGCGGTTGAATAATCAGGGGCGCACGATCCGGCTGAAACTGACGGACGGGTCCTATCAGGTGGAAGGGGGAAACCCCTGACGGTCGATCAACTCGATCCTCTCCTTGCTATGTTGAAAGGCTCGGGTGGCGCGGGCCGCCACGGAGGGCGGTCCCTATCCGGACCAGGGTTCGTAGGGGGCCGCCCTCCAGCAACCGAGGGATTCAACAGAACACCACGTCCACCCCAAGCTGTGGTCATGCCACCCAGACCAATGTGACCGCCTCAGTGGGTTCGTGTATTAGAGGTCGCTCCCGACCTTGCGGTCGTGGAGGAGGAACGCGGCCCCGTTCCACCCGTAGGTAAAGAACGGGGAACTCGTGAACCGGTCCTGGCCGTCCAGGAACTCCCGGAAGGCCCTCCGCTCGCCGAACGCGGGGTTGGCCCGGAAGCAGTTGTAGTCGTCGAACAGGATCACGCACCCGTCCTGGAGGAGGTCCTTCTCGTACAGGGCGGCGAACACCTCGCGGGTGGACTGGTACAGGTCGCAGTCGATGTGGACCAGCGCCGCCTTGGCCGCGGGCAGGCCGGCGAGCGTCTCCGAGAAGAACCCGCGGTAGACGAAGATCCGCCCGGGGCTGATGACCTCACTCAGCCGGGCGTAGATGTACGCGTCGACCGGGCACCCCAGGTGCCCCCGGATGAAGTCCTCCCCGAACCGCATCGGGTCGGCCCAGATTTTCCGGACCCCCGTGTCGTACCCGTCCCGGTCCACCGGGGAGTCGTAGGCGGGGAGCCCCTCGAACGAGTCGAACAGGTGGATCTCCCGCCACATCCGGAGGTCACGGATGATCTCGCACTGGAGCCGGGCCGTGAACCCGCCGAGCACCCCGAACTCGAAGAACTCGCCGACCACGCCGGCCCCGGCGACGTACTCGGCGGCGCGCAGGAACGCCTCCCGGTAGATCGCCTCCCCCCGCGCGGGGTCGTGGTGAACGAAGCAGGTTTTCGTCACGTCGTAGCGGCGCCCGTCGTCGAGGGCGGCAGCGAGCCGGTCGCGGGCGGTCGGGGCGGACGGGTCCAGCTCGACCGCCCGCACCAGGGCCCGTTTGGCCTCGGCCGTTCGGCCCTCCGCGGCGAGCGCGGCGGCGGTCTCCAGGAAGGTTTTGGACAGCGCGGCCATGCGCGTCATCGCCGGGTGGCACCGGTGGATCAGCTGCATCGCGCGGGCGTAGTGGGCGATGGCGGCTTCGAGGTTCCCGGCCTTCTCCTCCTCCTCCCCCAACCCGGTCCAGTGCCGGACGTCATACTGGGGGTCGGTCGCCTCTCCACCCGGCGGCGGGCCGGCCCCCTCGGCCGGTGTGGCGGACGTTCGCCGGGCGACAGCCTGGACCTGGGCCAGCTGCTCCAGCGAGGCCACTCGGGCGTCTTGCGCGCGATCGAGTTGGCGGGCCAGGTCCGCCGCCCGGGCAGTCAATTCGGCAACCTGGCGGGTGAGGTCGGTCGCCCCGGCCTCGGACCGATCGACCCGGCGGGTGAGGTCTCGAATCTGCTCCCGCTGGGCCGAGATCGTATCCCGAAGGGACCGGGCCAGGTCGTGCGACTCGCGGGCTTTCGCGTTAGCCTGGTCGAGGGTGTGAGCCCTCAGGAGCCTGAGGCCGAGCGGCCGAAGTGCGCGGTGGACGATCGCTTTGAGCATCGTCGAAACCCTCCGGTGTCGAGCCGCGCGGGGCTGCGGGACACGGGTCCGGTCCGGGGCTTCGAGGTCCACCGGCTGGATGCCGGGGCGAGCGCCTCCGCCGTCGCGTCGGGACCTTATTCCGCCGGTCGGAGTCCCCGTCAACCCGATTCCGCAGGCGGCCTGGGGTGCCGGGGTGTCGGCCCGGTGGGGCTCCGACCCGCGGGAGCCGGCCGCCCAGGGCGTGAGCCCTGGGAAGCCTTGGGAGCGGGTAAAACCGGACCCGGGCGGGTCGCCTGGCGGCCCGCGGACTTGCCCTTCCCCCCCTCCACCCGACTCGCTATAGCCGGCCGGCCGGAGTCCTTCTCCGGATGGAAGGAGCCGTCCGCATGTCGACCCGCGCCTCCGCCCTCGGCCTGGTCACCCTCGTCGCCCTCGGGCTCGGGCTCGCCCTCACCCCGGCCCGCGGCCAGGAGGCCGTCCACCGCCACGGGTTCGGCGGCAAACAGACCGTCCTCGTCCGCGGCGAGGCCAACGTCCGGGTCGAGGAGAAGGAACACGACGTCTCCACCCAGTCGTTCAAGAGCCAGCCGTCGAGCGAGCACGTCCAGCTCGTGTCCGAAGCCGGGACCGGCGACGCCGCGTTCGTCTACTACTACTATCAGACCCCGCAGGCGCCCGTGTCCGAGGTGCTGTCGGCCAGCGTGTGGGTGAAGGCGACCCGGCCGGGGGTCCAGCTCCGGGCCCGGGTCGTCTTCCCCAAGGAGCCCGACCCCGCCCGGCCCGAGGCCCCGCTCACCATCCTGGTCGTCGGCCGGACGTCCGAAAAAGTCCGGGCCTGGGACAAGCTGACGATCGAGGACGTCCCCCAGCTCCTTGGCAAAGCCCTGCCGCCCGTCCGGGCCAAGCTCGGGCACGACGTGAACACCGCCGACGCGTACATCGACCGGCTGGTCCTGAACGTGTACACCGGCCCCGGCCCGGTCGACGTGTGGGTGGACGACCTGGACATCGGCCCGGTCCGCCCGCCGGCCCGGCCGGACCAGGGGGCCGCCGGGGTCCCCGGCGTCCCGGCGAAACAGCCGAAGCCCGGCGACGCCGCCCGGGGGCGGCAGGTGGAGCAGCGGGGCGGGCAGCTGTTGGTGGATGGGAAGGCACACCTGTTCCGGGCGATTCGGCACACCGGGACCCCGCTCCACGTCCTCCGGGCCGCCGGGTTCGACTCCCTCTGGCTCCCGTCCGACGCCCCCGCGGACCTCATTGAGGAGGCCGGCCGGGAAGGCTGGATGGTCATCCCGTCCGCCCCGGCGGTCGACGTCACGGCCGTCGGCACCGCGCCCGGCCTGGCGGTGTTCGACGCCTTCCGGCGGAAGTTCGGGACTTCGGACGTGCTGTTCTGGGACCTCGGCGGCGGGCTCACCGACGAGCAGCGGGGCCGGGTGTACGGGGCTGCGGCCGAGGTCCGCAAGGGTGACCGCAAGCGGCCGCTCGGCGGCGACCTGTGGGACGGGTACGCGGCCTACGCCCAGTACCTCGACGTGGTCGGGGCGCACCGGTGGCCGCTGTTCACCAGCCTCGACCTGCTCCGGTACCGCGACTGGCTCCGCCAGCGGCGGGAGCTCGCCGGGAGCCGGCCGGTGTTCTGGACGTGGGTGCAGAACCACCTCCCCGACTGGTACGCCGCGAACCTCGCCGCCCGGCCGGTCGAGAAGGGGGCCGGGCCCCCGGACCTCGCGTTCGCCGACCCGGTCGGCCCGCACCCCGAGCAGATCCGGCAGCTGGCGTACATCGGCCTGGCGTGCGGGTGCCAGGGGCTCGGGTTCTGGTCCGACCGGTACCTGTCGGACTCGCACCAGGGCCGCGACCGGCTCCAGGGGATGGCCCTGCTGAACACCGAACTCGACCTGCTCAGCCCGGTCATTATGGCGGCCGGGGCGAGCGGGGCCCGGGTCGACTGGCGGGACACGAGCAACCCGAACGTGAAGGCGGCGGTGATCCCCGGGCAGAAGGGCCTCGTCCTCCTGCCGATCTGGATCGGCCCGAACGACCAGTACGTCCCGGCCCAGGGGGCGGTGGTCGGGCTGACGGTGAGCATCCCGACGGTCGCCGAGGGGTACGACCCGTGGCTGGTCACCCCGGCGGGGGTGGAGTGCCTCCGGCAGAAGGCCACCCGCGGGCCGAACGGGACCACCGTCACGATCGACGAGTTCGACATGGTGGCCCCGGTCGTGTTCACCAACGACCAGAAGTTGGTCGTGTGGTGGCAGGACCACGCCCGGCGGTACGGCCGGCTGTCCGCCCGGTGGGCGCTCGACATGGCCGCGGCCGAGTACGAGAAGGTCCGGGTCGTCCACGTCAAGCTCGCCGGGATGGGGATCCAGGTCCCCGGGGCGGACCGGCTGCTGGGGGAAACCCACCGGTTCTACAACGAGGCCCAGAAACACTTCGCCGCGGAACTGTACGACAAGGCGTACAAGGACGCGACCCGGGCCCTGCGGCCGCTCCGGGTCCTGATGCGGGACCACTGGCAGCTGGCGACCGAGGGGCTCGACGTGCCGACCGCCAGCCCGTTCGCGGTCAGCTTCTTCAGCCTCCCCCAGCACTGGGAGCTCGCCCGCGAGGTGCAGGCCAGCCGGCCGGCCCCGTCGGTCCTCCCGGACGGCGGGTTCGAGCCGGCCGGCGAGGTCCCGGAGGACGGCATCCGGATCGACCAGGTGCCGGGGTGGTCGGCCCGGTCCGGGTCGCTGGAAACCGACCGGGTGGTCGTCGCGGCCGGGGTGGTCCGGGCCGCGCCCCTGGCCGACCGGATCGCCCCGCGGGAGCCCCCTAAGCTGCCGATGACGATGTTCTCCCCGAGTCGTCGGGCCCCGGGCTCGGACGAGGGGTACGTCCCGCCCGCCCCGGAACTCGGCAAGGGGGCGCTGAAGCTGGAGGTGCGGACGAAACCGCTCACGGACCGGGACGGGAAGCCGATCCCGCACGCCTCCGCGCTCGAGCGGACATTCCTGGCGGTGGACAGCCCGCCGGTCCGGCTCCCCCCGGGAACTCTGGTCCGGGTGAGCGCCTGGGTGAAGGTGCCGAAGCCCATCGGCGGAACGGCGGACGGGGCCCTGTTCTACGACGACGCCGGCGGTGAGCCGCTGGCGGTCCGGGTGCTGGACACCCTCGACCACCGGGCCATCCGCCAAAAGGACCCGAAGGAGGCGAAGGACCCGAAGGACCCGAAGTCCGGGAAGGAGGCGAAGGCTCCGGCCGAGCCGAAAACCCCGCCCGAATCGCCGGGCGAAAGAACGGGGATATGGAAACACTACCACCTTTACCGGCGGGTCCCGGCGAGCGGGCAGATCTCGGTCACCCTGGCCCTGACCGGGGTCGGCGTGGCGTACTTCGACGACGTCCGGATCGAGCCGCTGGTGGTGGGCGCGGCGACCGCCGGTGGGCGGGCCGCCCCCGGGACCACGACCGCCGGTACCGGGAACCGTCCCCCGGTGGTCCCGGCCGGATACCGACCGCGGTAAGAAGTGTCCGGCCCTGCTGGATCAATCGGTCGGGCCGGTCGTCAGATGTGCGTGCTGAGCAGGTAGAGCACGAGACCGATGGCGAACAGGAACCCGGCGATCCGGATGCCCCACCCGAACCCTTCGTACAGGATCTTGTCCCACCGGTCGTGGCGGGTCGCGGCGTACACCAGGCTCACGACCACCAGCAGGACCGGCAGGTCCCAGTAGATGCTCACCCCGAACAGGGCCGGACTCATCAGCTCACCCTCGGTCTCAGTAGGGTCAGGTTTCAGGGTGTTTCAAAGTTCGGTCGACAATATGGACCGTTCGCTCCACGGTCGGGTCTTCAGTTCCCCGCCCGGGGCGTTGCCCTGGTGTTATGCGATCTCACCCCGTTGGGGTGAAAACCACACCCACCGAGGCCCGCCCGGGGCGTTGCCCCGGGCCATGCTGTCCAAGCCCTTCGGGCCGAAGTCCGCGACACGGGCCGGCTACCATCCGGCCTCTTCGTCCTTCCTCTTCCACTCCGGCAGGGGTTCCCGGAACATCGGGCCGGCAAATGCGTCGTAGATCACCAGCAGGTTCAGCACCCCGGCGATCACCGTGTACACCCACCCCAGATCCCACCGCTTGTTCCCCTCCCGCTGGAGCTTGTTCAGCGTGATCTTCTCCGGCGGGTCGTTCACGGAGCCCTCGGGCGGGGTCCGCTCGAAGCTCCCGAACACCGGCCCGGTGTCCTTGGCCGGGTCGTAGAAGGCGTACTGGACGACCGCCGGCCACGCTGCCACCCCGATCCAGAACTGGCCGAGGAACTGCGGCCGGTACGACAGGGCCTTTGCCGTCCCGCCCAGGCGCTGCCCCGCGATTTCCACGTCCGGCAGTTCCGTCGCGTCCGGCAGCCAGACGTTCCGCCAGTGGCCCATCCACATCCCGTAGAAGAACAGCCCGTACAGCCCGAAGAAGAACAGCAACCCCTTCCCGACCCGGCCCTGATACACCTGCCCGAGCCCCGGGATCAGGTAGCTCAGCACGAGGGCGATCGGGTCGAGTTTCACCGGCGGGAGGGGCAGGTCGGCGTCGTCTTTCGTCTTGGCTTCCGGCCCGGGCGGGGTAGGGGGGGCGGCCGGCGGCACCGGCGGCACTAGCGGAGGGGCGGGGTCCGGCTGCTTTCCCTGGGCGGTGGGATCGGCCGACACGGCCGGGGGGGCAGCTGAGGCGCTGACCGGACGCTCCGGCGCCGCGACCACCCCGCCGACCAGCTGGGGAGCGGCGTCGGGGGCGGTCGTCGGGGGTGTGCGTGACCCGTCGGGCGGTCCCGGTGGCGGGCCGCCCGCCCCTACCGTGTGGGGGGGCGGTGGCGGCGGGACGAACGGGGCAGAAGCCATCAGCGGGATCTCACCCGGGAATAACGACCGAAGCCCACCCCGCCGAAGGATTCGCCGGCGGTCGGACGGGGTTTCGATTCCGGGATTATATGACGGCCGGATTACCGGGGCCAAGGGAGAGGGACCGGCAGCGTCACCCATCCTTGCTGGCTGGCCACGTGGGCGGCCGTATACAGGAGGAGTCCGACCCCGGCGAGCCCGAGCACATTCTTCCCGAACCCGGACCGCAACAACCAGCCCGGCGGGCCGCACCACCCCAGCACCGTATCGACGGTCCAGTTGAACGCGACCAGCGGCCACAGGGCCACCGGGACCGGGGAATCGGGGGGTGAATGATCCGGCACACTGATGGCCGGATTCGCTCCGAAAGCCGGGGCCGCCGCCTCCGGCCGATACTCGGGACTCGGGGCCGGCGCTCGTTCGAGCGCGGGGGCCGGGGTCGTCCGTTTCTCCACGAAGGGTACGGCGGGTTCCGGCGGGGGCACGGCTGGCGCGAGCGGGGCAGTCCGCTCGGGTGTGGCTCGGGAAATGCGGGGCGGGGGCTCGTCCGGGACCGCGGGGGGGGCCCGGAACACCGGCACCGGGAGGGGTTCCGGCTCGGCGGCGCGGGGTCGGGGGGGCTCGGCCGGCGGCGGGGTGAACAGGCGCGGGGCCGGCACGGCGGCCGGGTCGACCCGCCAGTTCGTTGCCGCCATCTCCGGCAGTCCGGGTGCCCCGACCCCGGTCACTGGCGGGTCCAGGGGGAGGGCGAGCATCCGCTGGAGGAGGGCGTCGAGTTCGTCCAGCTGCTGGCGGGTCAGGTCGTTCGGGCTGGGGGCGGTCGCCATGGCATCCTTCCGCGGCCGGGCCGGCGTCCTGCCGACGAGAACATTCCGGAGTCCGCCCGAGTATAAACCCCGCCCGGGGGGGAAAAAAGGGCAACCGGCGCGACGCCCGGACGGGGGGCAAGGCTGTTGCCATGTGGGAGTTAGCCGGTTCGGGGTAGCACGCCCCGGGGAAGGGGAGTGTCTCAGGCCGGCCGCGAAGGCTCGATGGGTGACGTTCTGAGGGGAAGGCTCAGGAGGCCGTCCGGGAGCCACATCAAAAGACGATCACGTACTTCAAGAATCGGGTCCGTCGTACGGACTACTCGACGTGTCGGGTGAAGGGTTGGGAGATCGGGTCCGGGCGAGTCGAATCGGCGTGCGAGTCGGTGATCGGGGCGCGGATGAAACAGGCCAGGATGCGGTGGGGGACGGACGGAGCCGACGCCGTCGGCCACATCCGGGCCTTGTTCCGAGGGGAAACTGGTCAGTGGGATGCCTTCTGGTCACCCAGCTGACCTGATTTCCTCCCCACGAACATGAACCCCTCCGTGATTCATGCTGGACGACCAGCTGCCCGGATTACGGATCACGTCTGGAGCTTTGAGGAACTGGTGGAGTCGTTCGACCGGATGCCGGGGAATTGACCCGCTGCCGTGATCCCCCGCCCATCTGCCGCACCAGCCAGATGACCCAGGTAACGGCCCACACCGGAGCAGCGCAGACGAGAGCACCGACCACCGCCCCGCTCAGGGTCCACTCCCGACATTTCGCAGGGGAGCAGTGGGCTCTGTCGTCGTACCCGAAGTACGCCCCGATCGCTCCGCCGATCACGGCGGCGTAGCCGATGAGCGGGAGCATCACCGCCCGCACCCAATCCCGTTCGCGCCCCATGCGGGCTGCCTCCGATCCGCGGTCGGCGGATAGGAAGTAGGTAGCCAGAAGTTTTCCAAGTCATCCTGGTACATGACCCGAAGAATCTGTCGCCGTCGGCTTGGTCGGTCCGGCGTCCCGTGGGGGGTGCCCCGGCCGTCGAGGCGTCCAGCGGGATTCGGGTAGGTGCCGCGCGACCCGCGAGCGGGTACCCCG
>JAQGHQ010000077.1 GCA_028288765.1 Gemmataceae bacterium
TCCCACAACGGGTGATCGATACCTGGCTCGGGCATCGTTCGGATAAGAGTATGGCGGCGGTGTACTACCGGCTGCGGGACGAGGACTCGCAGTCGTTCATGGCGAAAGTCCCGTTCGATCTCGCTCCCCTGATTCGGGAACTGTGGATCGCCTGGATTCCCACGATGATGTCGTGCCAGGAAACTATGCCGGGGCTCGCCTGGATCGAGTTCGAGCGCGTCCACGAGCTCCAACGGTTTCTGGATGTCGTCGCGGTATTCGAAGACGAGGCCGACTCAATGTACAGTCGGATCTCGCACGATCGCTACGACCCAGCCGGGATCGAACACTGGGACTACTTGCTGAGCCCGCTCGACTGCGGGGGCGGTCTCAACGGAGATGACGAAGAGGATCGCTCCGTCGCCATCACTTTTACCGCGGGGGTTTACATCCCCCATCCCGATCTCCCCACGGTCCTGACGCGATTGCAGCAGCACAACCGCCATCGTGCCTTTGATCGAAAGGTCGAAGCGGAACGTTCGGCGGGGGAACAATTCGCTTGATTGCCGTGGTACACGAATGGCGCCAGTGGGCTCCTGAGCCCCCTCGTTCGCGATAAACTCGAGCCCATCCCAAGTGCGCCGGTAGCATCGCCGGCACGGAGGTCTTCGCGATGAAAGTGCACGTTCTGAGTCTGATTCTCCTGGTTGCTCCCGGTTACTGCTGGTGGCAGCCTCTGGACAAATCCGGGACAAGTGGGTCCACGCAGACCACGGTCCCGCCGCAAACCCGGGAAAAGAAAAAGCCTGCAATTGCAGGCTCTTTCTTAGCGGAGAGGGAGGGATTCGTTCGACCCACTTTCCGCAACTCGATGAAGAACCCGAGATTACGCCGAAACTCCAGATCTGCCAACGGGTAACGTCCTCGCGGTTGGTCGTCGTCCTCTGTGGTTGTTTACTGTTGGTTGGCATCGGTCTCAGCACACTTCTAGTACACTCCGCGCTCCCTCCGGGACTCACGAGTGGCGCCCGCTTCCGAAGGGCCTATAGCCACGTGCGGAGACGAGACGAGGGGGATGCGGCGACGGGGATCGTCGCCGCCAGCTACGCCCGGTACAGCAGCGACCAGCAGGACGCGTCCTCGATCGATCAGCAGCGCCGGAAGTGCCGGGAGAAGGCGGCCGAGAACGGCCACGACCTTCGCCCCGAGTTCGAGTTCGCGGACCAGGCGGTATCCGGCACCCGGGTCGACCGAGGAGGGTTCCAGGAGTTGCTGGCTGCCGCCCGCGACCGCAAGTTCCAGGTGCTCTACTTCGAATCGCTGTCCCGCATGGCCCGGGAACTCGTCATCTCGATCGCGACCCTGAAGGAATTGGTCTACGTCCACAAGATCCGGGTGATCAGTACCAGTGAGGGCATCGACTCCGACCGCGCCGGCTGGGAACTCCTGGCGTTCTTCCGGTCGTGGATGCACGGCGAGTTCCTCGTCGCCCTCCGCTCCGCCGTCCTCCGCGGACAGGAGGAGGCGGTCCTCAGCGATTACTCGGTCGGCGACTGGTGCTTCGGCTACGCCTCCGAACCGATACCCGGGTCGGAGACCGGCCGCCGGGGTAGGAACGCGAAGTCGCGGATGCGGGTCGTCGTCCGGGAGGATCACGCCCGCTGGGTCCGACAGATTTTCCACTGGTTCGTTACTGACAGGTGGTCGATCGATCAAATCACCCGAGAGCTGACCCGGCAGAACGCCCCCAAAGACCACCGGGCCACCAAACCCCACTGGCACCACGACTACGTCCTCCGGGTCCTGAAAAAACGGAAGTACCTCGGGGTCTGGCCGTGGGGCCGAAAAACGAACGTCCGCAATCCCCTCACCGGCCAGGTGAGCCAGGAGGATCGGACGGTCGCGGAGGTGGTGAAATACGAGCGGGAGCGGCCCGCGTTGCGCCTGATCGATGACCTGACATTTTTCAAGGCCGAGGAACTCCTCGCCGCGAACGCGGCCAAGATCGGCGCGTGCCGGACGCCCGACGGGCGGATCCGGGGGTCGACCCGGGACTCCAGCCGGCCCCGGCATCTCCTCCAGGGGTTGATCCGGTGCGGGGCGTGTGGGGCGGTGTTTCAGGTGTCGGGTGCGGGTGGAAGGTACCTCGGGTGCACCGGGTACAGGGCCGGGTCTTGCGCCTGCCGGCCGCGCCTCCGGCGGGACCGGGCGGAACGACTCGTCCTCGCCGCCGTCGGCGACTCGATCCTACAAAATCCGGTGTGGCACCAGGCCGTGCTCGACCACGCCCGGGCAGCCTGGGAGACCAGGCAGGCGTCCCGCCCGGACGACAAGGTGGAGATTGAGACACGCCTGAGTGCTGTCGACGGCCGGATCGCCCGGCTGGTCGATGCGATCGAGGCCGGTACCGCCGGGCCGGAAGTTCAGGAGCGGCTGGACGAACGCCGGCGGGAGCGCGGAGAGTTGTTACGCCGTCGGAGCACCTTGACGCGGGATGAATCGGTCCAGCACACCCCGCCCACGGCCGCGTGGGTGACTGACCAATTGAAGGTGCTGCGCGGCCTCATCAGTAGCGGCGAGCCGGCCGCGGCCGTCGCGCTCCGGACCTTGCTCGGCGCGATCGTGGTCGTGGAAGTTGCCCCAGTCGACCGCAGGCGGAGCTTCCTCCGCGGCACCGCCGCCCCGAGCGTCGGGTCGGTCCTCGGCGACGGGGGGACCGGTGGGGGGGCATCGCCGGGACCGCTCGTAATCGATTTCACCGACGCGCCCCCCTGGGCGTCGATCGCGGACCGGGTGAAGGATCTCTTCGACCGGGGGGTCGAATACGCCGCTATGACCGCGCAACTGGCGTGCCCGCGGTCGTGGCCGGCCAAGGCCCTCACCTGGTGGCACCGGGAGCGCGGACTGCCACCGCCCGACGGGCGAAAATGCCGGGCCCGACTGACCCGGGAATCGAAGACCGGATGAAGTGACGGTGTCGCGAAGAGACTCCTCGGGCACAGCCGGCCCGTGCGGGAGACCGCTGTCGGCTCCCGCGGCGCCGAGGAACCGGGCCCGGATGGAAGCTAAATATCGATTGTAGTTATGTCATTCTGAAGTGAAGTCGTAAGCCAGGCTCGCCTCACCCGACCTCCTGGGCCGTTCCACCCCCGTCGGTAAACGGCCAGGATGTCCACCCGCGGGCCACCGGGGCCGTTCCAGCGGCCCGTTTCCGTTCCCCCATTCCTCCCGACCCCGAAGGGCGGTGCAGACGAGGCGGTTCGTCGCACCGGAGCAGAGAGGACGGTTCGACGAGTCGATCGAGCCCGAGGACGGGCACGACCTTCCGAATACCCCGTCACAGGAACAGGCCACGCGAGATGGGTCATTTCGGCGGCGGATCGGGATCGGCCAATAACTCGGCCGGGGTCGACCGGAGGGCCGTGGCGATCTTCCGCAAGCTGAGCAGGGCAAGGTTTCGCTCTCCACGCTCAACCGAACCTATGAACGTCCGGTGCAACCCGCACCGCTCGGCGAGCTCGGCCTGGGTCAGGTTCAGGGTCGTCCGCCGGTCCCGGATCCGGTCGCCGAGCCGCCGCAGAAATTGTTGCTGGTCGAGATCCATGCTTGACGGCCATCGTGCCGCCGAGCATGATGCGTTTAAGTAGCATTTTGACCCCCGACGATCGTCCTCGTGGCCGCGTCCGACCCCAACCCGCATTTGCGACCCATGCCGGTCCGGCGGACCGGTCGAGCGCAACGGGCGAAAGCTGTCTGGCGGGTGGATTCCGCCACCGGGCGCGGGCTCGAGATGGATTGGGTGTTGATCCGGAAGAACATGGGACGACTCCGACCGACCGGTAGGAATCCCGTGCCGATGCCTCCGACTCGATCACCTCATCGCCGATGCCCGCGTCACAGTGCCCGCGCCCGTGGCCCCGACGAACGTCATTGCGAGTCTCGAGTGTTCCCCATTCCCGAACACCTTACCCGAGTGACTCATCACCCGAGGTTACTTATGTCCCTGTTGGTCGATCGCCGTCAGGTCGGCGTTCTCGGCGTCCAGCAAGCCGGGAAGACGACGTTCCTCACCTCGCTGATCCACCACCTCCGGAACCATCACCCGGCCGAGTTTCCGCTCGGCGACGGGTCGTGGCGGGTCAAGTTCGTTTCGGCCCTGGAGAACGCGGACGGGAGCCCGCGGTTCGATCACCAGAAGTACCGGGACCAGATCCAGAACCGGCGGTGGCCGACGAAGACCCACGCGGTGAGCGAGTACCGCTGCCAGCTCGAGTTCTTCGGCGGCCCCCTCCACTACCGGCTCGAGAACGCGGTGAGCCTGACCGAGCTGTCGCTCGTCGACATTCCGGGCGAGCGGCTGGCCGACCTGGGCATGGCGGGGACCGCGTACGACCGGTGGTCGGACCTCGTGCTGGAGTTCCTCGACGGGCAATACGAGTACCGGGTGGAAAGCCGGGGGTTCGTGGAGCTCCTGGGGGCGGGCGGCCACTGACCGCGGCCGCGGTGGTCGCCGAGTACAAGCGGGCGTTGGCCCGACTGGCGTTCAAATACCTGCCGGTGATCACCCCGTCGACCCTGCTCGTGACCGCCGACGGGCGGTACGTCCCGAAAGCGATTCGCCGCACCCGGGACCCGGAGGCCCTGGCCGCGACCCACCTCGCCGGCCTCGAGCCGGGGCAGGAATTCGCCCCCCTCTCGAAAGCCGCCCGGGACGCCAACCCGGCCGTCGCGGCGGAGTTCGTGCGGCACTACGACCGGTATCGGGACGAACTCGTCCGGCCGCTCGCCGCCAAACTGTTCGCCTGCGACCAGTTGGTCGTGCTGATCGACCCCACGACGCTCCTCGCGGGGGGTGTCGGGGCGTACAACGGGTGCCTCCACGCGCTCGAGGTGGCCCTCAAGTCCCTCGCCCCGGGCCAGCCCGGGTGGGCGAGTGGGGCCGACGCGGTGGTGCGGTTCCTGACCGGGGGCCGGGGCCGGCTCACCGACCTGGTCCCGACCCCCGCCGTCCGCCGGATCGCCGTCGCGGTCAGCCAGGCCGACAAGGTGCACCCCGACGACCAGGACAAGCTCGGCCGGCTGGCGCGGCTCATGGTCGAACCCCTGCTCGAGACCGTCCTGGCGGGCAAGCAGGTGACGGCGGAATATTTCGTCTGCTCGGCCGTGTTCTCCTCCGCGAGCCGGCAGTACCCGACGCTCGAAGTCCTCCCGCTCGACGAGCACGACCGCCCGGCGGACCGGACCGCGCTGGTCGGGGTGTCGCCGGTCCCCGACAACTGGCCGAAGGACTGACAGCCGAACGACTTCTTCTACCCGCGATTAGCCCCCATCCCCCCGGCCCGGGCCGACTGTCCCCCGACCCAGGTCGGGCTCAACCGGGTCGCATCGTTCATTCTGGGGACGGCCTGACCGAACACCTGGAGGAGGTCCGATCGATGCCCGTGACACCGCCGACCGCGGACGACCCCGACGACGACCCGGGCGGCATCCCGCTCGCCCCGCCGGCCCGGCCGCCCGGCCCCCGGCCGGTCACCCCGACGCCCGCCGCGGCCGACCTGGGCCGGGACGACCTGGACGACGGAGAGGTCGACCAGGGCGACGCGGTCGGGGCCCCGCGGCAGCGGATCGACGGCGCGACGGCCCGGCCGGTCCCGGCGGGCGAGAACACGTTGCTCGGCCGGGCGGACGCGGAAGAGGAGAGCCGGTATGCCGCGCTGCTGGCCACGCTCGACCCGGCCCCCCCGGTCTGGGCCCGCTGGGTCGGGTCGGCCGGGGTGGTCTGGCTGGTCGTCCTGGGCGGGGTCGTCCTCGCCCTGTTCGTCCTCGC
>JAQGHQ010000078.1 GCA_028288765.1 Gemmataceae bacterium
ACGGTCCACACCTGGTACCGGCGGTGGCGACGGGACGACACCTGGCTCCGGATGAACGAGGCCCTGGTCCCCGAGGTCCGCCGCCAGGCCGGCCGGGACCCGTCCCCCCGGGCATCGGCCGTCGACAGCCAGTCGGTCAAGACGACCGAGGTCGGCGGGGCTGGTGCCGGAGACCTTTCGAACCGGGGAAGGGCGGGTGATCGGTAGGGCGGGCTGTAGCGTCTCGTCCGGGTGCGGGTAGGCCCTACTGTCAGCGGTTAAGCGACAGATCAGTCGGGTTGCTTCGACGGGCGGGTGCGGCGGTGGTGGATGGTGGCTTCCTCGGTCGGCGGTCCCGGGATGGCCGTCGGTTCCTGTCCCCCGAGCAACCCCCGCCGCTCGTAACTGGCCAGATCGTCCAGTACCACCCGGGCGTCCTGGTAGCGGTCCTCGGGCCGCCGGGCCATCAGCCGGCCGAGGATCACGTCCAGCGGCCGGGGGGCGGCCGGTGCGACGTCCCTCAACCGGGGGGCGTCTCGATTGGCGAGCGCCGCCAACACGGCCGCCGAACTCTTCTCGTCGAACGGCAGCCGCCCCGCGAATACCTGAAAGAACGTGGCCCCGATTGCGTACAGGTCCGACCGGTCGTCGACGGAGTCCCCGAGGGCCTGCTCCGGGGCCATGTAGTACGGGGTCCCGAGCACCGACCCGCGGATCGTCCCCGTCTCGGCCGGGTGCTGGGTGTGGCGGACCAGCCCGAAATCCCCGACCTTCAGGTCCCCGTCGGCCGTCAACAGCATGTTGTGCGGCTTCACATCCCGGTGGATCACCGCCTGCCGGTGGGCGTAACCCAGTCCCTCCAGAGCCTGCCGGAACCACCGGACTCCGGTCGCGACCGGGGGCGGCCCGTCCCGCTTCAACCGGGCGGACAGGTCGCCCCCTTCCATGTACTCCATGGCCAGCCACTGGACCGCCTTCCCCCCCGCGGCGTCCGCCGTCCCGGCGGCCAACACCTGGACGATGTAGGGGCAGGTGAACCGGGCCAGTACCCCGGTCTCTCGTGTAAACCGGCCCGCCATCGACGCGTCTTCGTCGGGGTCGACCGTGGACACCTTCACCGCCACCGTTCGGTTCAGGCTGAGCTGGTGGGCCCGGTACACCTGCCCCATTCCCCCGGCCGCCACCTTGTCCACCAGCCGGAAATCGCCCCCGAGTACCTGGCCGGTACCCACCCCGGCCGGGACCTGGGTCCGGCCGCCGCTGGTCGGGGTGTGGAACCGCCCGGCCCCCGGGCCGGTCCCCCCCGAGGCGGCCACCTGGGCCCCGGAGAAATCCCCGACGGCGAGCTGGCGGAACGCCCCCATCAGGCGGTCCCGCAGGTGCTCGACGACGGCCTTCAGAGACCTCCCGCCGAGGGTCCCACTGACCCGCAGGACGTCGACGAAATAGGTCGGCTCGACCGCCCCCGGGTCGGGCTCCAGGTAAGTGGCAAGCTGGACCTCCTGGAGCCCCAGCCCCTCGGCCGCCAGGGCGGTGGTGATGCAGGCCAGCACGCCGGTGAAATCGGCCCCGACGACAGCCACCTCGAACGCCTGGGCGGCCAGGGGGCGGACCTCGACCGACACCAGCTGGGTGGGGTCCGCGGCCATCCCCGCGACCTGTCGGACGTGGCGGGCCACCTCGGCCGCCGAATACCGCTCGAAGTAGGAAGACGGCATCCGCCGGAAATGCATCTCGATCAACCCGGGATCGACACCCGGGCAGAGGGTGCGGACGGCATCGAGGGGGTTGAGCATACGACTCCGCTCCGGCGTCGCGCCGGTTGCGGTGACGGGACGGGGAGAGATGGCCCGATCCGCGGGGCAGGGGGGAGTATCAAGTGAGAGTATAGTCTATGCCGCGCCGGTGGGGCGGGCGATTCCCTGAACCGGGGCGGGAGAAAAGGTCAGCCGGAAGGTACACACGGGCCGCCGACCACCCGGTTCCGCCCGGCCCGCTTGGCCTGGTAAATCCGCTCGTCGGCCACCCGTATGAGGTCGTCCGGGCCGGTCCCGTGGTCGCCGGCGGTGGTCGCCACCCCGACGCTGACGGTCACCCGGAGCGTGGCGTCCCCGAACGGGAAGGGGTGGCCGACGACCAGTTCCCGGACCCGCTCGGCCGCTGCCATCGCTTCGTCAGGCCCGGTCTCGACCAGGACCAGAGCGAACTCCTCGCCCCCGTACCGGGCAAACAGGTCCTCCTGCCGGACAGTCGCCCGGACCAGGCCGGCCAGTTCCCGGAGGACGGCGTCCCCGCAGAGGTGGCCGTGGGTGTCGTTCAACTCCTTGAACCGGTCGAGGTCGAACATCAAGACGGAAAGCGGCCGGGCGTGCCGCCGGGACCGGGTCACCTCCCGGTCCAGGAACTCGTCCAGATATCGGCGGTTATAGGCCTGGGTGAGTCCGTCCAGGATGGTCAGCCGGTAGATCTCTTCGTGGTACTCGGCCTCGACGTTTCCGCCGGCCAGATACCGGTAGATGCAATTCCCGACCCGCAAGTAATCTCCGTCTTTCAACAGGCACGGGCCGCCCACCCGGCGGTCGTCGACGAACGTCCCGTTGGTGCTCCCCTGGTCGTGGACGTAGTCCCCGTCCGGACCGGGTTCGACCCGGGCGTGTCGGCGGGAGACCGAGGTGTCGGTCAGGCGGATGTGGCAGTCGTCCCCGCGGCCGATCACCAGCGGGCCGTTACCGAGCGGATACCGGTGACCGATGGCGGCCCCGGTCGGGTAGATGTGGACCAGACAGGACCCCCGGGCGGACGGCGGGACGTACTGCTTGGGCGGGGTGAGCCGGGTTTCAGAGACAGACTCGGGCACGAACGACCTCGGGCGCAGGTCCGATGTTGGAGTCGGTGGCATGGGGGTATTCTGGGTCACAAATCCGCATCACGCAACACGCCGGCCGAAGCCGGAGCCGCGGACAGTTCCGAACGGGGGGGTGCGAGTGGGTCGGTGAAGCAGATGGTGACCCGGCACTCCGCCCGCGCGTCGATTCCGCGGGCGGTGCGCCGGCCGGGCCGGGTTTCGGTCACGGGTCCTTCGAATCGGCCGCGGCCGGGTTGAACGGCTGCCACGCCAGCCCGAGCGACTGCGCCCGGTCCTGCTTCGCCTGGATCGCCCACGGGGACCCCTTGTAGTCGGTCGCGAGTTTCTGGAAGATCTCCTGGGCCTCGTCGGCCAGCTTCTTCTCCTTCTTCGCCTTCATCGTCTCGGACGACACGAGCTTGTATCCCGTCTGTCCCTTCTTCGCGTCCAGCGCGGGCAGGGTTTCGGTCTTGATGTTCCCGAGGGCGAGGTTGTACTCCTGCAGGTACGCAATCCGCATCTTGCACTGGGCCATCGCGTACTCGTGGTGGACCTGCCACCGCTTCGGCTGGTCGGCCTTTGTCGGATCGACGGCCTCCAGCCGTGTGAGTATGTCCTCCAGCTTGGCGATGCCCCTGGCGGGGAACTCCTGTTCTTTGATGATCTCCTTCTTGAACGCATCGGTGATCTTCTCGGTGAGCGCTTCTCGGAGTTTGGGCCCGTCTCCGCCGGGCGGGTTCCACACCTCGCGGATCGTCTTGAATGCCTCGAGCGAGGTCACCCGGAACAGGTACTTCTCCCGGTTCTCCGGGTTCATGATTTCCGAGAGCGGTACGTCGGACTTGAACGGGGCGATTGCCTCGGCGGGGAACGGGTAGCCGGACACCCCGGATTCCCCTTCGTCCTTCTTGAGGGGAGGGAGTGAGAACTCGGAAACCAGCTCCCCGATCTCGGCCGCGGACGCCCCCTTCGGCACGGACGGGAACTCGAACCGGGAGGCCGGTGGGTCGTCCGCCTTGAACGCGACGAGGCTCTCGGGAGCTGCGCCGGCCACTTTCACGGTCTGTTTGAGCTTGTCGGCCCCCTTGGCGACCTCGGCCGCCCGCCTGGCGAGAGTGTTCGTCCACTCGTCCACCGGGAGGGGGTCGTTCGGGCCGAGGTTCTTCGCCCCGCCCTTGCTGTTCTTCTCGGCGGTGTATTTGATGGCCGCGAGGAAGTTGCTTCCAGCGATCGACGGCTTGGTCGGGCCGTCGGGCGTTTCGTTGAAGAATTCCAGGGCATTCTCCCCCGGTTGGCATGTGAGCACCGCCTGTACCCCCGCCGGGGCGGCGGCCAGGGCCTTGCCCACCTCCTCGGACATCGGCTCGCTCCCGGGCCGGACCCGGCCGCGCTCCGGGTTGAACCGGCACACGTCCCAGATCACCACCTTCTGCGTCGCCTTGCAGGCCTTCAGCTTCTCGTAGAAGTCGTCCAGCGGGATGAGCGTCGCCTCGTCGTCCGGGTCGCCCTCGATCGGGACGAGGTAGGTCACGTCCTTGTCGTCTTTCTTCCGGCTCAGGACGTGCCCGCCGAAGTAAACGATGATCCGGTCCTGGGCCCGGCTGGTGTCGAAGAATTTCTCGTACGTGCCGGTGATCACGCCCTTCATCGGGGTGCGGGCGTCGGGCGGGGAGGCGGTGTCGGACACCACGAACAGCTGGTCGTTGTCCTTCTCCCGGGGAATCCGCCACTCGTACCCGAGCCGGATCGCGGTCGGCTTGGTCAGGTCCGGGCCCTTGCTCTTCCCGTCGATCGAGGCGTTCGTGAGCGGGTTCAGGTACAGGTAGTTGCTGACGTGGATGAACAGGAGTCGCCGGGGGAACGGCCCGGCGCCCGCCAGGAGCCCTTTCTCGCGGGGCGTCGTCGTACCAGGCTGTCCCCCCGACTGGCCCGACTGGGTCGATCTGGGCTCCTCGTGCGAGCCGTGTCCCTGCGAGGCGGTGTTCAGGTCTTCGAGCTTCTTCTTGATAAACTTGGTCCCGAATATCCCGCCCAGGGCTAGCCCGATCGTCAAGAACAGGCAGACCCCGATCCAGATGTATTTCGCGTTCCCGCTGCCCCTTCGGTACTGTCCCCGCCCCCGGTGTGAGGAGGTCGCTTCAGACGGTGCGAAGTCGCCTCCCGTCTGGGCAGGAACCGGAACGCCTCTCGGTTGCGGAGGGGGGTAGGTCGGTGCGGAGGATCCGGGGACCGGGTACGTGGCGGGTGGGTGTGCGGCGACCTGGGCCGGATCGTAGCCGGCGGGCTGGGGATATCCCGGGGCGACCGGATACGGGTAGGCAGCGCCGGGATGAGCAGGCACGGGGTACGGGTACGGGGGCTGAACCGGCTGGGCAACCGGTGGAACGTGCGGGGCGGAGTCGAACGGGTTGTAGCGCACGACCGGGGCCGGGGCCGGCGGGGCGAGATCATCGAACGGCGACGGCACCGATGCAATCCCGTAGGACGGGACCGGCATGCCGGTCGTCCCCATCCCCGGATTCGGCGCAGGTGGTGTCGCGGCCGGGGATTTGGTGCGGACCACCGCCCCGCATTTCTTACATTTCACCGCCTGCCCGGCCCACTGCGCTGGGATTTTCAGCGTCGACTGGCACTTCGGGCACGTGGCGCGGATCGTCGCGTCCATACCGTCGTCTCCGGACTGTGTATCACCTGTTGGAGCTAATTCTAGCTCATCGGGTTCCAGAAATAGAGCCCGAATCAGTCATCCTCATGCTTTGTTGAAATGCTCTGTGTTTTGTAGGGTGGGTCGAGTCTTCGAGGCCCACCGGGTTGGGAAGACTCGGTTTTG
>JAQGHQ010000231.1 GCA_028288765.1 Gemmataceae bacterium
ACGTTACCGAGACGTTGACGTCACTCGGGGGGCTCACGCCCCCCGCTCGCCGGGAGAAACCGATCTTTTCGACAAAGCATGGTGCGTTCACTCGGGGGCTCACGCCCCCGTTCGCCAAGACGGGTCAGTCCAGCCGGTACGGGGTTTTCTCGTCCTTCTCGTGCCGGATCTCGTCCACCTCGTCCTGCTTCAGCCACCCGGCGTAGAGCCGGTTCGCGGCGTTGAACACCAGGCCGTCCTTGTCGCCGACGTTCTTGTACGCGTGGACCACCCCCGCCGGGACGATCAGCGCGTACGGGGTCTTTTCCCCCACGTCCCGCACCTCCTTCGCCCCGTACGACGGCGAGTCCTTCCGGGCGTCCCACATGTAGACGCGGAACGTGGACGGGCCGATGAAACAGAAGTAGTCGGCCTGGTCGACGTGCTCGTGCGGCCCGCGGGCGACCCCCGGCTTCGTCTGCGACACGTAGGCCATGACCGGGTGGAACTTCGGGTCGATCAGGTCGTTGCGGAACAGCTCGGCCAGCCAGCCCCGCTGGTCGTGGAAGAACTTGATCGGGACCCACACCACGTCCCGGATCGGCCCCCGCTCGGCGAACTTCGGCAGGTTGACGTTCATCGACTCTCTTCCTGAGAAAGAATGGCCGCCCCGAGGCATGAATCGCCTCATTGCGGCCATTCTGCCGTTCTGGCGTCCCGCGTCAACCTCACCCGCTTCCGGGTGATCGGGGTAGGGGAGCTCGATCGAGTCGCTGGCGGCCCGAGCCGCGCGAGCCTGTCAACACAGCATCCCCTCACCCCAGCTCGTTCTTCTTCACCTCCCCGCCGACGATCGTGACGACCGCCCGGCCGGTCACCGGGGTCCCGTGGAACGGGCTGTTCCGGCTCTTCGACTTGAACTTCGTCGCGTCCACCGTCCACTTCACCTTCGGGTCGATCACCGTCACGTCCGCCGGGCGGCCGGGTGTGAGCGTCCCGCGGTCGATCCCGAGCACCGCCGCCGGGTTACACGTCATCTTCGCCAGCAGCTGCGGCCACGACAGGTGGCCCGGCTCGATCAGGTGGGTCACGCACAGCGGCAGGAACGTCTCCAGCCCGATGATCCCGTTCGGGGCCTGGTCCAGCTCCCGCTCCTTCTTCTCCGGGGCGTGCGGGGCGTGGTCCGTCGCCAGCACGGCGAGCGTCCCGTCCGTCAGCCCGGCCAGGATCGCGGCCACGTCGGTCTGCGTCCGGAGCGGGGGCGACATCTTGTAGTTGCTGTCGAACGTCCGCAGGCACTCGTCGGTCAGGATGAAGTGGTGCGGGCACGCCTCCCCGGACACCCGGACGCCCTTCGCGATCCCCCGGCGGATCAGGTCCACCCCGCCGGCCGTCGAGACGTGCAGGATGTGGACCTTCCCCCCGGTCAGCCCGGCCAGCATGACGTCCCGGGCGATCATGATGTCCTCGGCCACCGCGGGCATCCCCCGCAGGCCCAGCTGCATGCTCACGAACCCCTCGCTCATCACCCCGCCCTGGGTGAGTTCGAGGATCTCGGCGTGGACGAGCACCGCCTTGTCGAACATCTTGCAGTATTCGAGCGCCCGCCGCATGATCTCGGCCGAATACACCGGGGCCCCGTCGTCGGTGAACGCGACCGCCCCGCCCTCGACCAGCCCGCCGAGCTCGGCCAGTTCCTTCCCCTCGCGGTTCTTGGTCACCGCGCCGATCGGGAAGACGTTGCAGTTCCCGGCCCGGCGGGCCTGGAGGACGACGAACTCGGCCGCGTCCCGGCTGTCGAGCGGGGGCTCGGTGTTCGGCATGCACGCCACCGAGGTGATCCCGCCGGCGACCGCCGCCGCCGTCCCGGTCGCGATCGTCTCGTCTTCTTCGCGCCCCGGCTCCCGCAGGTGGACGTGCATGTCGATCAGCCCCGGGGACACGATCAGCCCGGTGCAGTCGATGGTGCGGTCCGCGGTCGCGCCCGGCTGCGGGCCGGTCCCGAGGATCGTGCCGTCCTTGATCCAGAGGTCGGTCTGCCGGTCGATCTCCTGGGAGGGGTCGATCACCCGGCCGTTTCGGAGGAGGAGTGTCGGCATGGGAAACTCGCTGGGGTCGGGTCTCGGGTCTGTCGGGTGTCGGGTCTGTGGGGCGCGGGTCTCGGGTCTGCCGGGAAGCGAAAAAAGCCACGGCTAGCCAGCGTCCGGTTTTCTTTCCCGAGACCCGACAGACCCGACAGACCCGAGACCCGACCCCAGCCAGACCCGGATTACGAGAAACGCCGGGCGGCCACATCATGGTGCGACCGTCCGGCGCGAGTATCGACACGACCGGTCTGGATCAGCGGGCGGCCCGCAGCCGGCCGAACAGCCCGCGGCGGACCGGGGTGACGACCGCCGAACTGGTCACAACAGTATAGCTGGCGGCGGTCATGACCGGGGTCCCCCCCGTCGCGACGGCGGTCCAGCCCGGGGGCGACATGACGGTACCGGAGGCCGGCACCACGCCGGGCGTCGGCACCACGGACACCCCGCCCGGCGCCGGTCGGACCGGCATCTGGGTCGGGACCGGGACGGTCGACGGGAGCGGCGCGGGAACGACCGGGGCGGGGGTAGTGATCACGGTCCCGGTGGCGGCTGGGAGCGGGGTGGCCGCCGGGAACGCGACCGGGGTCGCGGTTCCGCGGTTGCGGAGCCGGCCGAACAGCCCGCGGCGGGCCGGGACGGTGCTGATTACCTCGGCCGAAGCGGCCGGGCCGGGGACCACGACCGGGTTACCGGTGACGACGACCGCCTTCGGGGTCGGGGCGGTCGAGGGGGTGTCGGCGGACGCAGGCGAGACGGCGCACAGGAGTACGCCGAACCCGGCCGCGAGGGCAAAACCGATCCGCTTCATGCTGCTTCCTCCTGAAACAGTCCGGCCCCGGGCTGTCCGTCAACCGTGGTGGCCGGGCGGGGACAGTATACGGCCCGGCCCACGCTCGGACACCGGGGCGGGAATGTGGCACGCCGGTTGCCGGTCACCTTCCGGGCTGACGGGCGGCAGACTTTGTTCGGGCCGCGTGCGCAGCTCGTTGACGAACCGTGGGAACGGCCGTTCCTACCTTTGTACCCGCGCGCGGAAGAGGACCACCATGAGCACGGCACCCGTCCCGACCGGCGCCGGGCCGGTCACGCCCCCTCCGGCCGATCCGGGCCAGAGTCCGGCCCAGAGAATCACGTCCATCATGGTGTACGGCCACTCGAACTTGCTGTACTGGTGGCCGGTCTGGCTGGTGTCGTTCATCCTGGCGGGGGTGACCTACTTCGAGGGCCAGCAGATGGCCGTGGTCCCGAAGGGGACCGTGGTCAAGCACGGCCTGATTGTGGACGGGGCCCCGCACGACGTGCTGATCGCCCCGGAGGGGACGTCGTTCGGGCTCGCCCGGGAGGAAGGGCAAGCGGCCACCCCCGGGATGACCGTGTCGAGCAACAACAGCCTGGGAGTCCTCTTCGTCGCCACCCTGGTCGTGGTCGCCCTGGCCAGCACCATCCTGCTCCGGGGGCTGGTGTCCCTGGTAGCCCTCGTCCTGATGATCACCCTGGTGGTAACCCTGGCCCTGTTCGACCTGTGGAACGATGTCCTCCTGTTCCTTGGCGGGCTGGACATCCGGATGAACGCGGCCGGGTACCTGGCGGTCGGCATCCCGCTCCTCGTGGCCTGGCTCCTGGTCATCTTCGTCTACGACCGGGCACACTACGTCGTCTTCGACCAGGGGCAGATCCGGTACGTCCTGGAGGTCGGGGACAACGAGGTGGCGCTTCAGGCGGAGGGGGCGGTGGTGGAGAAGAAGCGGAACGACGTGTTCCGGCACTGGCTCCTCGGGTTCGGGACCGGGGACCTGGTGATCCGGGTCGGCGGGCCGAACGGGCAGGCGATCGAGCTGGAAAACGTCATCAACATCAGCAAAAAGCTGGTCCTGATCGACAAGATGCTGAAGGAAAAGGCGATCACGGTCGCGGCGTGAGGCCGGCGGTGGGGCGCGTGGGGGGGGCTCGGTGGTCCGATACCGCCGGAGGACCGAGGTCCATTTCCCGGGCCGCCGACCATGACCTTCGACGACTTCAGACGGCAGTTGACCGCCGGGAGCCGATACTCCCGGCGGTCGGGCGTCACCACCCGTATCATTTCCGTCCGAAACGAGCCTACTTCTTGCGGCTTTCGACGCTCTTGAGGGCGTTGGTTGCCGCCGGCCCCACCATAAAATCCGGCTTCTTGCCGAGAACGGTCTTGAGCGGAGGGATCGACTCGGCGGTGCCGATCTCCTTGAGGATGTTGCACGCCTCCATGGCCGTCCAGGAGTCCTTGTGCGTGAGGTAGGGAATCACCGCCTTCTCGGCCGCCGGGCCGATCGCCTTGAGGGCCGCACTCGCCGCGGCGCGTTCGCCAAGGCCCGGGAGGAGTTTGGCCAGCGCGTCCGCGGCCACGGGATCTTTATACTTGGCGATGATCGAGACGATGCCCATGCGGGTGTGGACGTCATCGGTGTCCAGCACCCGGACCAGGCCGGCGACGTTTTCCGGCCCGGCCCACATGTTCAGAGCGCGGAGGGCCGCGAGTCGGGTGAAGTGGTCCTTGTCGGCAGCCATTACCTCCAGGGCCTTGGCCACCTCCACCCGACGGTCGGGCAAGATGGTGTAGACCTTGGCCAGGCGGTCGGCGGCCGCTATCCGGCGCTTGGCATCCTTGAGGTCTTCCAAATCCTTCGCGACCTGTTCAGGGTCGGGCGACGGGAGGTCGACCTTCTTGACCACGACCGCGATGGTCCAGCCTTTCACGGAGACGACCTCACCGAACTTGATCTTCTCGACGATCGTCTGCGGGTCGTCCACCGGGTCGAGTTCGACGAGCAACCCGCCCGCGACGCGGGTCGACTTCGGGGCGAAGCCGGTGAACACCTTCGGCAGCAGGTCCTCGATGTAACGTTTCGACGGGTCGTCCGGGGGCGTGGTGATCCCGAGGGTCAGGGTTTTGCTGCTCTTCGGGAACGTCAGCCGGACCTGGTGGGGGTGCGTGAAAATCGTCTGGCCGTCGGCGGTGACGTAGGAGACCTGGAAGGCGTACATCTGGTCGCGCACGGCACCCGGCGGAAGCTTGAACTCGCCCCGGGCGTTCTGGTCGCTGATCTGAAGCGGGATCTTCTGCGCGTCGGCGAGGGGGGCCCAGCCCTGGGCCTCGGGCTTGAACACCGTCCCGGGGGGGACGGCGGTGTAGTGCATGGCCGCGGAGTTGATCTTGTGCATGGGGTCGGCGAGCCGGGCCAGCACAAAATACTCTTCGGCCGCGATGTCGAGTTTGGTGGTGCTCTCGCCGAGGGGAACCTGGAGAACGTCGCGATCGCGCACCCGGCTCTTGCTGTCGAACTGCCAGACCTCGCCGCCCATCTCGATCCGGGTTCCCTGTTGCTTCATCTGCCCGACGAAGCCGAGCCGGACGCACCCCTTGAGCATGTGGTTCAGCTGCGCGGTCGGGATCGCGAAGCCGACGTTCTTGCCGCGAACCGTGGAGACGGCGATCCCGACCAGTCGCCCCTGCGCGTCGACGACGGGACCGCCGCTGTTGCCGGGGATGATTTCGCCGTTGATTTGAACGTCATTGAGTTCGTTGTTCTGATCCCGGCGCAGCTGGGAGATCGAGCCCTTCTTGACGTCGACGACCCTGACCCCCCCGGGAAAGCCGAAGATGAAGACCGGCATCGTCTCCGCGACCGGGGCCTCCTGGGACATGTCGATTGCCGCCGGGAGGTTACGGACGCCGGTGATCCGGAGCGTGGCCAAATCGGCCTCGTCGTCGACCGCGACCACCTCGGCGGAGATCGATTGTTCCTCGGGCGTGCCGCTGTTGAGGATGACCGTCACGCGCGGCTTGGCCTTGGCCGGCTCCGATTGCGCTGGGCCCGCACCGGGGCCGCCCGGGAAGCCGGGTGGGCGGAAGTTTGGCGGCCGGAAGCTGGGCGGTCGGCCCGGGAAGCCGGGCGGTCTCCCCGGGAAGCCGGGTGGCCTCCCGGGAAAGCCGGGTGGCCTCCCGGGAAAGCCGGGTGGTCCCCCCGGTCCGTTAGGCGGCCCCGGGTTGGCCTGGGGGGGAGGCTCGTCCTCGGGGCCGGCGATGACATGGAAGTTGGTGACGATATAACCGGTATCGCCGTTCGCCTTCAGGATGAAGCCCGACCCGGTGGCGGTCTTGCCGCCGACATCAACCCGGATGAACGTGGTGGCCCGCTTCGTCTTCTCCTCGAGATCCCTGGAGAGGTCGCCACCCGCCGCAACGAGATTGGGGTTCGTCGGGTTCGCTTGCGGCCGGAGATTCGCGGGGTTTGTCGGGCCCGAATTGTCGCCCGGGACCGTGTTCGCGGCCGGCGGAGTCGCGGCCACGTCATTCTGGGGGTCGGATTTCTTGCCCACGAGTGCCCAGACGAGCCCGCCGGCCCCCAGAAGTAACAAGACACCACCGCCGGCAATGAGCCCGATCAGGAGGCCGCCGTTCTGCTTCTGTGTCTGTTTCTTTCTCCGCGGTCGGCTCGGCCGATCGTCATCATCATCCTCGGAGCGACTTCGCCTGGATGCGGACGTGCGGGTGCGCGGCCGCTCGTCGTCGTCGCGGTCGTCGCGGTCGTCGCGATCCGGGTTGGACTTGCGGGCGCGCGGCGCATCGTCGGCGTCGCCCGCGCGGGATCGGGACGCGACCCTGGGGGCCGTGGGCTCATCTTCCGCGCCGGCGGTGGGCTGGAAGGCGGTACCGCATTTGGGGCACCTGACCTTTTGGCCCGCGCCAGGCGCGGTGGCGAGTCGGAGCAACGAGTCACATTCGGGGCATCGAAGGGAAGTCGCCATGAGTCCCCTGGGCTTGAGGGATGCGGCACCGCGATCTGCGAAGCGTTTGTAAGTGAAAGAGATTCTAAACAGTGATGCGGTGTGATTACAATGGCTGGATTCTGAAGGCTCCTCGGGTTTTCATCGGAGTGCGGCCGTCCCTGACGTAACAGCCCAGAGGGAGGGCCGTCGCTCGAGCCGGCCGCCCCTCTGATCCGGCCGATTTACTTCGGGACCCACACCGGCGGCGGGGTGATCTGGTCCGCCGGCCGCTTCCCGGCGTCCACCCGGCCGCTCCCGGCGAGCCGGCTGATGCACCGCACGCCCATGTCGTGGTCGCACACGATCTGGCAGCTCAGCCGGACCCCGGTTACCCCCCGCGCGGCGAGCACGGTCTTCTCGGCCTCGGTCGTCCGGTCCGGCTCCCCGGCCACGAACTCGACCCGGCACGTCGTACACCGGGCGTTCCCGCCGCAGGCGTGGAGCTGATCCACCCCCGCGTCGTCCGTCAGGGCCAGCACCAGTCGTTTCCCGGCCGGGACCTCGAACTCCCCGACGCCTTCCACGGTCAGCTTCGGCATGTGAACTCCTCGTGAGTCGAGCAACAACGCGGGTCGCGCCGGCGGTCTCCTCCGTGAAAGCTTCGTACCCGGGGGGCGTCGATTCAAGGGCCGCCCGGTCGGCAATCCGTTTGCATCCGGCCGGGCGGGTCAATATCTTCTGCGTGTCGGCGAATCCCAACTCAGCCGCGGCCCACACGTCCGGGGCGGCCGTCCCAGTGTCCAGCCCGGAGGCAGCCGTGTCGGTGATCGAGACGCGGGAGCTCCGCAAGACTTACGGCCGGATCGAGGCCCTCAAGGGGGTCTCGATCCGGGTCGAGAAGGGCCAGATTTACGGCCTTCTCGGCCAGAACGGGGCCGGAAAGACCACCCTCATCAAGGTCCTCCTCGGGATCGTCTCCAAGACCGACGGGGAGGCCGGGCTGCTCGGCCACGCGGCCGGCGACCCGGCCGCCCGGCGGAAGGTCGGCTACCTCCCGGAAGACCACCAGTTCCCCGGGTACCACACCGGGTACTCGCTGATGGACTTCTACGGGGCCCTGTACGGCGTCCCGGCCGCCGATCGGCGGAGGAAGATCCCGGAGACGCTGGAACTGGTCGGGATCGCCGGCCGGATGAACTCGAAGATCCGGACTTACTCGAAGGGGATGAAGCAGCGGCTCGGGATCGCCCAGGCCTTGCTCCACGACCCGGACCTGGTCATCCTCGACGAGCCGACCGACGGGGTCGACCCGCTCGGCCGCCGCGAGATCCGGGAGCTGATGCAGCGGCTCAAGGACCGGGGGCACACGATCTTCCTGAACTCGCACCTGCTCGGGGAGGTCGAGCTGATCTGCGACCGGGTCGCGATCCTCCAGCAGGGGAAACTCGTCCGCGAGGGGACGATCGCCGACCTGACCCGGCAGAAGGGCCGGCACGAGATGGCGGTCGCTCCCGGTCAGCAGTTCCCGGCGGACGCGGTCATGAAGCTCGGGTACGTGGTCACCCCGCTGCCGGACCGGCCGGACGTGTTCGAGGTGTCGATGCCCGACGGCCAGTCGATCGACCCGGTCGTCCGGTTGCTCCTCGACAAGGGGCTGGGGCTCCGGCACCTGGTGGAGAAGAAGCAGTCGCTGGAAGAGGCGTTCCTGGCCACCGTGGAGGGGGCCGAGCCCGGGGTGGACAAGCGACCGAAGGGCGGCCGCCGCGTCCGCCAAGTCGGCGGGAGGGATTGAGCCGTGCGCCAGTTCTTCGCGATCCTGAAAGACTCGTTCCGCGAGGCGGTGGACGGGTTCGTCATCTACCTGATGCTCGCCCTGTCGGTCCTGCTGGTCGTCGTGGTGGCGAGCATCTCGTTCGCCCCCGCCCCGCCGGACGAGGCCCTGCCCAAGGTGATGCAGAACTTCCGGATGATCTTCCCGGACCGGGGCAAGAGCGCCGCCCCGACCGGGGTGCCGGTCGAGTACAAAACGGCGGACGCGGAGGCGACCCCGAACGGGGCGAAGTTCGTGCTGACCGCGGCCTCGCCCAAGGCGCCGAAGTCCGCGACCGCCGACGCGGAGAAGGACGGCGCCCCGGCGGACGGGTTCCGGTACGCGGTGTACGCTTGGCGGGAACCGGCCGGGGAAAAGAACAAGAACCCGTTCGGGAACAGGCCGGGCGGCCGGAACCGGAACCAGAATCAGCGGACCGACCTGGAGTTCGTCCTCCCCCCCCCGGCCACCGCGGCCGACCTCCAGACCGTGACCGACGCGGACATGGCCGCGTTCATCAAGGACCAGTTCGCAACGTTCGCGGGGGTCGGCGACGTGACCGTCACCCGCCGGCCCGGGGTGGCCGAGCCGGAGTACCAGTTCGACGTCGGGCTGAGGGACATTTCGGGCGCCCGCGGGTGGCCGCACGCGATCTCCCTCTTCTTCGGGTCCGTCCCGCCGATCAAGGGCGTCCCGCTCGGCCAGGCCCTCCAGTTCATCGAGGACGTGATCGTCAACGGGATCGGGGCCGCGGTCACCCTCATGCTTAGCGTGGTGATCACCGCGTTCTTCATCCCGAACCTGCTCCGCAAGGGGAGCGTGGACCTGCTCATCTCGAAGCCGATCGGCCGGTCCCAGCTGCTCGTCTACAAGTATGTCGGGGGGTTAACGTTTATCTTCTTGCTGTCGGCGGTGTCGATCGGCGGGGTGTGGCTAGCCCTGGCCGTCCGGTCCGGCCAGTGGGACCCGTCGTTCCTCCTGGTCATCCCGGTCCTGACGTTCACGTTCGCGATCCTGTACGCGGTGTCCACCGTGGTCGCGGTGTTCACCCGTAGCGCGATCGCCGCCATCCTGGTCAGCCTCGGGTTTATGCTGTTTCTGTACATCCTCGGGCAGGTCAAGTCGTTCTTCGACATGAACAAGGTGACCAACATCATGGAGGCCCCGGACTGGGTGTATACCGTGGTAGACACGGCGAACAACCTCCTGCCCCGGTACAAGGACCTGGACAAGCTGACGAGTAAACTGGTGGTGGACAGCACCCTCACCCCCGGGGAGGTCCGGCTGGGCGGCCTCCTTACCGACTACCCGTCGTGGAGCGGGGCAATCGGGGTGTCCGTGGGGTTCATCGCGATCATGCTCGCCCTGTCCTGCTGGCGGTTCAGCCGGCGGGACTACTGAGTCAGTTAAAAGTGCATAGTGGGCAGTGGAAAGACAGCAACCCGGGCTGTCTTTCCACTGCCCACTTTGTTGAACCCCTGGGTCGCTGGCGGGCCGCCACGGAGGGCGGCCCCTACAACCTTGGTCCGGTCGGAGTCGCCCTCCGTGGCGGCCCGCGCCTTTCAACAAAGCATCCATTGCCCGCTGCTCACTGCCCCCTGCTTGCTTTGTCGAGATCCTCGGTCCGGCCTCGGTCTTCACCCCGACACGGTGGGACAGGATAGCCCAGGGCAACGCCCTGGGCGGCCGGGCGGACCGGAAGAGGAAGGTCGATGGCTCCGGAACCCAGGGCACCGCCTTGGGCTATCCTGTCCCAGCCTTTCAGGCTGAAATCCCAGATCCGGCGATCGCTCGAGGATTTCGACAAAGCCCCGCCCGCTCACTCCTTGTGGTGGGCGTACTTCTTCGGGTTGAAGGCCTTCCACTCGACGTGCCGGGGCTTGCCCTCGATCTCGACCGTGGCACTGACGGTCAGCACGTCGGCCGGGGACATCCACGGGGCCTTCGCCACGAAGTGCGAGCACTTCCCGGCCGGGTCGGTCTTCCGCTCGTCCATCGGGGCCGGCTCGAACACGAGCGGGTGCTCCTTCCCGTCCGCGGTTCTCGCCGTCGCGGTGACTTTCGCGAGCGGCAGCGGGACCGGCTGCGGGGCCTTGTCGTCGGCCGTTTCAAAGAGCACGTCCAGCTCGTTCCCCTCCTTGCTGGAGAGATGGGCGGTCAGCGCGGCGTGGTACGGGCCGGCGTCCGCCAGTAACATCTTGTCCCGCTCGTGCGAGTGACCGTGGGCGTCGTCGTCCGCCCGGTGGGTCGCCGGCGCGACGGGTTTCGGGGTATCACACCCGGCGGGTACGACAGCCGCAAACGCGGCGAGGACGAGCAGGTTCCGCGGCATCACCTTCCACCTCGGCCAACCCCGCCTACACCATCCGCCGGCCGTCCGCGTCTTCGGCCACCACAATAACTTCGACGATGATCCAAAGGGACAGGGCCGCGGCGCCTATCAGGCCGATGAAGAATGTTACGAAATTGGTACATGGCGTTAGAACGAACATAGTTATGTTGAATAAGTTGAGGCCGACTTGTGCGAGCCCGGGGTTAGTCCGGCCGGCGTAAAAGTTGTGGATTCCAAGACCGCCGAAAAATAAGCCCAGAAGGATGTACGCCACCCGGGATTTGGCCGGGGCGCCGTAATCCCGCCGGCGGCGCCGTCGGGGGCGGTCGTCCTCGTAGTCGTCGTCATCGTCGTCCCGGCGGGACCGGCGGCGCGGGGCCCGGTCCCCGGCCTCGTCGTCCTCCCCCGACCGGTTCATCCGGTACGGCTTCTTTTTGCCCCCCGGCGCCTCGGCGACGAATACCTGCAGACAGCTCCCGCACTCGACTTCCTGGCCGGCATGCTTCTCGTCGATCTCCAGCTCGGCGTTGCACGTCGGGCAGATCACGCGGATCGTGGACATGAGGCGACCTCCGGGTTGATTCCCGCCCGCGGTTCCACCGGCTGGGGTTGTTCGGGTCGGCCGGGCGCGGGCCGCCCCGCCGGCCATCGGGCCGACGGCCAGGACGAGGCCCACGAGACCGGGGATCGGGTCCGTCTGCGTCGGCCGTCGGGCAACTCGTGGGCGGCGGCCGACCCGTCCTCCGGGGCCAGGCCCCGCCTCATTACCGGCCCAACGGAACATCCGAGAATCGCCGGGGGCGCGCCCCCGGCTCGGTCTCAAGGGCCCCGCCGCTCCAGGGGCGGCGGGGCGTCGTCGTTGAACAGGTCGCTGATCGACTGGTCCTCGTGGATCCGCCGGATGGCGTTCGCCAGCAGGGCGGCGACCGAGATCACCTTGATGTTCGGGAGCTGTTTCTCCGGGGCGAGCGGGATGGTGTCGGTGATCGCGATCTGCTCGATCTGGGCCTTCCGGAGGTTCTCGACCGCCCGGTCGACCAGGAGCCCGTGGGTGGCGCAGGCGTACACCTTCTTCGCCCCGTGCCGGCGGGCCACCTCGATCGCGTTCACCATCGTCCCGGCCGTCGAGATCATGTCGTCGAACACGACCACCGTCTTCCCGTCGACCGGGGCCCCGATCAGGTGGGCCGCCTTCGTCTCGGTCGCGCTCGACCGCCGCTTGTCCACCACCGCGAGCTGGGACGCCTTGAGCCGCTCCTGGTACTTCAGGGCCTTCTTGACGTTCCCCTCGTCGGTGCTCAACACCACCAGGTCTTCCGGCGGGATGTTCAGGCTCCGGACGTGGGCGGTGATGTCCTTGAACGCGTACAGGTGGTCGACCGGGATGTTGAAGAACCCCTGGATCTGGGCGGCGTGCAGGTCGAGGCAGAGGACCCGGTGGGCCCCGGCGGTGGTCAGCAGGTCGGCGACCAGCTTGGCGCTGATCGGGACCCGGCCCATGTCCTTGCGGTCCTGCCGGGCGTACCCGTAGTACGGGATGACGGCCGTGATCCGGGCCGGGCTGGCCCGCTTGAACGCGTCCAGGATGATCAACAGCTCCATCAGGTTCTGGTTCACCGGCGGGCACGTCGGCTGGACCACGAACACGTCCCGGCCGCGGACGTCCTCGTCGATCCGGACGGACGTCTCCCCGTCGGGGAAGTTCCCCAGGTTGATGTTCCCGAGGTTGGACCCGAGGTGTTTGGCGATGTTCTCGGCCAGCGGCCGGTTCGCCCGCCCGCTGAAGATCTTGAGCTTGTGGGTGCCCCCGTTGCCGATCACCATCGCCCCTCCATCGCCCTGGTTCCGCGCCCGCCGACGTGGTGCATTATGTGGGGCGGATGAAGGGGGAGCAACGGGCGGTCCGGAATCGGGTCCGGCGGGGATCGGGAATCGGGTCTCGGGTCTCGGGTCTCGGGTCTCGGGTCTGGCGGGATATCGGGAATCGAACATGTTGGGGATGCCAGGAATCGGGTATACCAAGGTCGCGGGTTTGTCGCAGACCCGAGACCCGAGACCCGACAGACTCGAAACCCGACCGCCCATGCCCGATCTCCCCGATCACGTCAACGACCACCTCGCCCTGGCCCTTGTACCCGGGCTGGGACCGAAGCTAACCGCCGCCCTGCTCGCCGCGTTCGGGTCCCCGGCCGCCGCCCGCCGGGCCACCGCCGCCCAGCTCCGCGACATCCCCCATATCGGCGACCGGACGGCCGAGTCGTTCGCCGCCACCCTCCGGACGGTCGATATCGGGCCGGAACTCCGGCTCCTGGAACAACACGGGGTACGGCCCATCCCGCTCGGGTTCGCCGGATACCCGCCGCCGCTCGCCGGGGTGGTGAGCCCGCCCCCGCTCCTGTATTTCCGCGGCGGGTGGACCGATGCCGACGCGACCGCGGTGGCGATCGTCGGGTCGCGGGCCTGTACGGCGTACGGAAAGCGCCTCGCCGAACAGCTCGCCCGCGGCCTGGCGCGGGCCGGGGTGACGGTGGTGTCGGGGCTCGCCCGGGGGATTGACGGGGCGGCCCACCGCGCCGCCCTGGACGCCGGCGGGCGGACGATCGCGGCACTGGCCGGCGGGCTGTCCGAGATTTACCCGCCCGAGCACGCGGACCTGGCGACCGAGGTCGCGGGGCGCGGCGCGCTGGTCACCGAAACGCCGATGACCGTGCCCCCGCAGCCGGGCATGTTCCCGGCCCGGAACCGGATTATCAGCGGGCTGTCGCGGGCGGTGATTGTGGTCGAGGCGAACGCCCGGAGCGGGGCCCTGATTACTGCCCGGCACGCCCTGGAGCAGGGGCGGGAGGTCTTTGCCGTCCCCGGCAACGTCGACAGCCCGGCGAGTGCCGGGTGCCTGGAGCTGATCCGCAACGGGGCCCGGCTCGTCCGCTCGGCCGACGACGTCCTCGACGACCTGAAGGGGATCGCCGCGTCGGAGCCTCCCCCGAAGGCGCGGGGGGGTCCGCAGGTCCCGGCGTCGCGGCCGTCGCTGCCGGGCATCGAGCCGGACCTGCGGGCGGCCGGCGCTCCCAGCGCGCCCGAACCGCCACAGAACCTCGACCCGACCCAGCAAAAAATCTGGGACCTGCTCGCGTCCCGACGGCTCGGGGACGAACTCGCCCGCGAGGCCGGGGTCGCGGTGGGCGAACTGTCGCGGACGCTGATGCAGATGGAATTGAAACGCCTGATCCGCCGACTCCCGGGCAACTTCTACGAGCGGCGGTGAGTCCCGTCGGCCCCGTTGGCCTTCGATCAGGGGACCGCCCCTGTGATCCGTTGCCAAAAATCGCGGACTGCCGGGAGCCCACCGATAGATTCGGCGTGCATGCCCCACTCCTGGGCCCAGTGGTCCGGGGTGCGGCCCAGCCGTTCCACGAGGAAGTGGCGCAACAACCACTTGCCGTTCAGCAGGACCAAACCTTCCTCCACCGATTTCGCCAGGGCGACCTGGAAGCGAGTGATCTCGTCGCCAAACTCTTTCGCGACATCGAACCCAGCGAGCAACCCCTTGTCGGCCTGCAACGCAGCCTCAACATCGGCAGCTTTTTCCAACTGCTGACCGCTGACCGGATTCCGGTGCTTGTGCAGTTTCAGCGTTTCAAGCCTTCGCGCCAGCTTCTGATGGAGCCGATTGATGGCGACATACGGGGCGTACACGGCCAGTTCGACTTGCCAGTTTGGTGCTACTCCCCAGTGGCCAGTCGGCCAAGCCAGCTGTGGCAACAGGCTCTCGATCGAGTACGCCTTCCAGGCGAACAACGGGCCCGTGTGCGGGGCGTCGAACTGCGGTGTCAGAGCCGCCAACTCTTGCCCATCCCCATCCACGACCCCGAAGACTCGCCCGGCGAACTTCGTATGCCCGACCTCGACGTATCTTCGCACCGCGGTATTGCCCGAGCCATCGCTCGCCGAGAATCCCTTGACCAACGTCCCTCTGTGGACAAAGACGCCGCTGGGTGGTTGGGGCAGGCCGAGCAACCCGAAGAAGAGCACCGGGTCAGATTTCCCTTCCAGGTAGATGACTCGGTTGGCTGGTATGCCGAATAAGTCGCTGTTGATGGCGCCGAGCACCTGCTTGTCGTCCATCACAGCGACTCCACCCCGAGCAGCACGCTCGTTCCCGCGCCCGCCAACGTCGCGAGGTGGGAGCTCTGGGTGGCGATAATGACTTGCCCGCCGCGCTCCTTCTGCCAGTACCGCAGCGACTCGTACAGCCGCGTCTGCCAGCGGGTGTGTAGGTGCAGTTCTGGTTCGTCGATCAGGATCAGCGAACCCGGCCGCCAGTACCGCAGGAGTTCGCCGGTGAGAAGCAGTGCCTGCCGCTCGCCGCTGCTCAGTTCGGCCAACTCGTGGGTCGCGCCTGTATCCGCGATCCGGACGACCAGGCGTCCGTTCTCGAACCGGAGCGATTTTGTATCGCCCGTGAACCGGCGAAAGGCTTCGGCATAGGCCGCGAAGTGATTGATCTCGGTGAACCGTCCCTCTTCCTTGGCGTTCAGGTCTTCCCACCGCATGCTGTACAACACCGCTTCCAGCGAGTCCTTCCATGCGGAAGGGGGTTGCCAGCGGTGGACGAACCGCCGTGCTTCATCCAGTTTGCCGGCGGCCTTGTGTTCCGCACCAGGAACGATCAGTGTCCGGTGCTCGGACGGGAGAAGAACAACGCCAGGAATAGTCGCCCGCCCGAACCACCGGGTCGTTAGCTGAGGAAGGTTTTGGAGTTGTTTTCCATTTGTTTCGAAGAACCACCTACCATCAGCCGAGGGGATAATCCCCCGATAATTTGCTCCGCCGTGTGTTCTCAGGAACTTTATGCTGTTGCTGATCACGATTCGGAACCGAAAGGGCGCCACTTCATAGCTCTGAATTTCGAACTCAAGCCACGCTTCTTCAGCCGCAGAGAGAGGCTTCACTATGTCATCTGGCGCAATTCCATTATGGCTTCCGTCTTGAGTCAGGAGTTCTAGGGCCGCCACAATGAATTGGAGTAGGGTCGTCTTGCCACTGCCGTTAATGCCGCCGAGCACCATCAGGTCGGGAACGGTCTCACCCCAACCGAGTCCGTCTTTGGGAAGGTCGAGTTGGCGGATAGCCCTGAGGTTTCGGATATGCAGACCAACGAGTTTGAGGCTGGGCCTCGGAATAACAGATGGTGCGACCGGCGTTTCGTCGGTCCAGCTCTCTTCCCGGCTCTTCGTCTTCAAATACTCGAAGTCCCACAACATCCCTTCCAACAGGGAAGTTGAAGACAGGGCATGCCCCGCCTGAGCGGCCATCAGGTAGGCATCGAACACGATCGCTGGGTTGTCTTCCTCGGCGGCTTGCGCGGCCGTACCGGCCACACTCTCGATAGTGCCACGCAGCAAACTCGACAGTGATGTCGCTTTTGCTTTCCCGTTCACTCGTGGGCTGCTTTTCGCTCGTTCGGCCAAGGTGAATGCCTGTGAGGACGCCTCGGCCGTTCCGCGCACTGCTTTACCCGTCGTAGCCGAGTCTTCGGCGAGTCGGACCGCCTGCGCAATGCCTTCCAATTCGTCCGGAGCGGCCTGGGGCGCGACTTCCGGCAGGATGCGTTCGACTCGACGTGCGCACCGAGCTGCGAAGGCGACTCTGGCCCATCGAGGCAGCGCTGCCACGTCCGAACCGCTAATACTCGTTCGGCCGGCCCTAGTCGATTGAGAAGAGAACGCCAGCGGAGGACCACCCAGGATTGTCACAACATCCCGAAGCGGGAGGTCATCAATCTCGGCCACCGGCTTCTGCTCGTGATGGGCGACCTCGGCCCTCATCGTCTGCATGGCCTCTTCGGAAGGGTACGGCCAGCCTTCCTGCAACCGGGGGACGAGGGCGAGCAAAGCGGGTAGTTCATCAATGGAGTCGAGTCGATTCCTCAAGTCCTGGTCGGAGGATGCGATCTGCATACTCAACAACGAACGCTCGAACGGCGTGGCCCGTTCAAGCGCCTGGGCATTCTTCTCCCGAGCAATGCGTTCGGAACTGATCCGGTCGAACAGCGATCGCAAGGTCTGGTTGGACATCGGAGTTCCTTCGGGCGGAAGCCGCCGGTTTATCCTATCACCAGGAGGCCATTTCTGGTTCGCGTGTTCGGTCTGCTTCGCTCGTAAAGGTTTACACCCCGCCCCGGAGTAAGGGGGCCGGTTGACGGGCGAAGTGGGCTTCGACGGCGTCGGTCACGAAGGCGAATACGCTCCGCTTCTGCTGGCGGCAGGTCTCGACCACGCTCAGCATGGTCTCCACGAACCGGCTCCCGGCCGGGCTCTGGGTCCCGAACG
>JAQGHQ010000111.1 GCA_028288765.1 Gemmataceae bacterium
CCCCCGAGTGACGTAGGACCCGCCGGTCGCGTGTCCGTCTGCTCGGGGGGCTCACGCCCCCCGCCCGCCAGGAAAACGGGTACATGAAATCCCACCGGCTGGCGCGCGTGTCGGAGATCGTCCGCGAGGTCGCGGCCAACACCATCCTGTTCGAGCTCAAGGACCCCCGGGTGAAGAACGTCACCGTCACCCGGGCCGAGGTGTCCGCCGACCTCCAGCACGCCAAGATCTACGTGTCGGTCATGGGCTCCGAGAAGGAGCAACAGCTGACCATGTACGGGCTGCGGAGCGCGGCCGGGTATGTCCAGACGAAGGTCGCCGACCGGCTGACCACCCGGTTCGTCCCGCACGTCACGTTCGTCCTCGACGAGGGCGTGAAGAAGAGCATCGAGATCGCCAGGCTGATCCGCGAGGCCCAGGAGCAATCCCGGGCCGACGCCGAAGCCCGCGAGGCGGCGGCGGGTGCCGCCGGCACCCCCGATGCCCCCACTGCCGACGCCCCGGACACACAAGCCGATCAGCCCGACGCCGCCGACGGATCGGCGGGACGCGCGGGCTGACGTCCCTTTGGTCCGACGACCGGAAAGCGAGCGACCGCGCATGCCGGCGATCACCAACAAGCAACAGATGCTCACCCAGGCGCACGCCGCCTTGAAGAAGAAGTACCCCCTGGACACGGACCCGGCGGAAGAGTCGGGGCGGTCGGTCCTGGAGGAACTGATCTACGCGGCCTGCCGCGAGGGCACCACCCGCGAGGACGCGGACCGGGCGTACACCTCGGTGCGAAAGGCGTTCATCGACTGGAACGAGGTCCGGGTCAGCACCGTGCAGGAGGTGGCGGACGTCCTCCGCCCGCTGCCCCAGCCGGGGGCCCGGGCGAAGCGGATCATCGCGCTGTTGCAGGCGGTGTTCGAGGAGCGGTACTCCTACGACCTCGGGGACATCGTGAAGAAGGGGCTGAAGGACACGGCCCGCAAGCTCCGGTTCTACAAGGAGGGGGTGAACGACTTCGCGGTGGCCTGGGTGATCCAGCGGACGCTCGGCGGGCACGCGGTCCCGCTCGACGGCCCGACCCTCCGCGTCCTCGGCCGGCTGGGGGTGGTCGACCCGGGCGAGCCGGACAGCCTGGAGGGGCTGCGGGGGAGCATCGAGCACGTGATCCCGAAGGCCCGCGGCCCGGAGTTCACCGAGCTGATAAGCATTCACGCGAAGCAGCTGTGCGTGGACGGGACCCCGCACTGCGCGGCCTGCCCGCTCAAGACCGACTGCCCGACCGGCCAGGACGTCCTCGCCAAAAAGCCGGCCGAGGCCAAGTCCAGGCCGAAGCCGCGGTAACGAAACGGCGGGCGACCGGAGACGAACGACGCGACGGCGTGTCATCCTCGTGGTGGCGGCGGCCGTCGCGGTTGTGTTCTGTGGCCTCCCGTTCTCGACACACCTCCGCGACGGCGGCTGGCTCGACCCGACCGTGCAAGTCCCGGCATGACGCATGACGCCCGCCCGGGCGCCGGGTGGTCGACTTCCTGTTCGGAAGAAGGTAGGATCGGTCCGGAGCGTTTCTCCGGCCACGCCCGGCCCCGAAGCCGGCGGCCGGGCCGGATCGCTTCCCCTCAACCAGCGTTGCCAGGAATCCCCCGATGCGCGCGTTCATCCCCCCGCTGCTCGCGGCCGCCGCCCTGGCGATGGCCGCCGTCGCGGCCCCTCCAGAGCCCCGTCCGCCGGCGCCGGGCCGATTCCCGGCCGCGTCCGACGACGGCGCCTGGGCGAAGCTGCCGCCCCGGACGCAGACGAACCCGCCCCTCCCGGAGTGGGCGAGGGTCCTCGCCGGCCCGCTCCCGAAGACGACCGCGCGGATGCTCGAACTCGACTACCTGCACCGGGTCGAAAACCCGCTCGGACCGGTTCTCGCCGCGAAGCTCCGGTGGGTCGTCGCCGACACCCTCGGGAGCAAGTACGGGATCTCGACCGCGAACGGTGACCTGATCCGGGCCGGGCTGACTCTTCCCGGCGGCCGGTACACGCTGCCGCGCCCGGCGGACCTCCCGCGGGACGAGGCCGCCGCCCTCGCGTTCGCCCGGCAGCTGACCGCGGCCGGGTATACGATCACCGACGCCGAGTTCGCCGCGCTGCTCCGGCACTACGGGCCCGAGAAGGTGACCGCGATCGTCCACACCGTCGCCTACGCGAACTTCCACACCCGGATCGTCCTCGGGCTCGGGGCCGACGGGGCCGGGCCGCCCGCCCGCCCCGCGGACGCACCCCCGCCCGCGGTCCGGTTCGACCCGGACGCGGGCGCGAAGGTGGCGGCCCCCGCCCGGCCGGCGTGGGCCGGCCTCAAGGCGGCGACCGGAGACGACCCGGCCGTGCGGGTCGACTGGTCGAAGGCCGGGGCCGACGACCTCACCCTCTCCCTCGATAAGCAGAAGGGCCGGGACCTGCGGATTCCCCTTCCCGACCCCGCCCGGTTCGAGGGCCTGGCGCCGCGGGAAAAGGATCAGGCCGGCCGGATCCTCTGGAACACCGTCAGCAGCGGGTATCAGCCGGCGATGACCCGGGCGTGGTTCGCCTGCCTCAGTGCGTTCTACGAGGAGGCGAAGGTCGACCGGGTGTTCACGAACTCGATGTTCTGGGTGGTCACGCGGACGAACGACTGCTTCTACTGAATGGGCCACAGCGAAATGTTGCTCGCGGTCGCGGGCCTCAAGCCGGACGAAGTGAAGGCGCGGACGAAGAAGCTGGCGGGCGGGGACTGGTCGGACTTCCCGAAGGCCGAGCGGGCGGCGTTCGGGCTGGCGTACAAGCTGAGCCGGGAGCCGGGCAAACTGACGGACCAGGACCGGGCCGGGTTGGTCGCGGTGTTCGGGGAGAACCGGGCGGTGGACCTGATCTGGTACACCGCGTGGTGCAACTACATGACCCGGGTGGCGGACGCCTTCCAGCTGCCGCTGGAGCGGGACAATGTATTCACCCCGCCGCCGAAAAAGCCAGCGGACGAGAAGAAGCAGCCGTGACCGCCGGTCCGGCCCCGCTGATCGGACTGTGGGGCTCCGGCCCGTCGCCTCTGCCGTGCCCGATCAGTCCGAGCCGGGCCAAAAAAGCGGGACGAACCGGTCATTATGACCAGCTCGTCCTGGGTCTGGTCAGTTCCTGCACCTCACCGCTGGGCGGGCAGGGTGAACGCGATCGGCGGGAGCCCGCCCGGCGGCCCGGCGGGAGCCACCGGCACGGCACCCGCCGGGACCGGAACTCCCGCAGAGGTAGCCGGCCCGCCGCCGACCGGGATCGGCACGGCGTTCAAGCCGGGTGCACCCGGCGGGACCGTGTACCCGACCGCCGGCCCCCCGCCCGCCGCCGGCAGCCCGAACGAGCTGAGCGGCGGGTTGAGAGGGTCGGTCGCCGGCCCGCCGGTCACCGGGGTGGTGTCGAACGTCACCGTCGAGGGCGAGGAGAAGAGCGGGTATCCGGACTCCGGGTCGTACCGGGCGCTCAGCCGCACCCGGGTCACCTCCGGCTTGTAGTCCGGCCACGGGAGGAACAGGGCGTAACTCTTCCCGAACCGCTCGTCCATCGTGATCAGTTTCCGCATGGTGTCCTTGTCGAACGTCCACCCGCCCAGCCGCCGCCCGCCCGGCGTGGTGTCGTCGAACATCTCCACCGACAGCTTCCCGTTCGCCGGGGCGAACTGGAGCCCGGGGCCGAACAGGAACATCTGCCCGACCAGCCCGGCCCCCATCGCCCCGTTCTTACTCGGGTCGGGCAGGTAGGTCACGCGGTTGTGCCACGCCAGCGCCAGCTCGGTCGCCATTCCCTTCGTGGTCTCGCCCTTCCCGGTCAGCTTCGCGAACGACGGGATCGCGAGCGCCGGCGCGGCGGCCGGGATCGTCGCGACGGCCTGCTTGACCGCCCCGTCGCCCCCGGGCTGGTCCGCGGCCGCCGGCTTCCCGCCGCCGCCCGGCTCACTCATCCTCATCTCGACCGCCTTCACCTTCCCGTCCGCGTCGGTGTGGACGTGGAGGCACCCGGCCCCGAGGGCGGCCGCAATCAGCCCGGCCGCCCCCGTCGTGCGGAAGACTCCACCCGTCGGACTCACTTGCCGAATTCGATCCACGGCGGGCCCTCCTTGGTCTTGTCGGTGGGCTTGGGCGGGGTGCCGCCGGCCGGCGCGTCCGGCCCGGGGGGCGTCGCACTTCCGGACGGGAATACCATCATGTACCCCCGGCTCCCGGGCTGGGCCGGGGCGGGTGCCGGGGCCGCCGGCAGACCCGGTGCGGGCGGCCCGGCGGGCGGCATTACGATCGGCGGCAGTCCCCCGGGGGCTGCGCCGGCGGGTGTCATGACGTACGGCTGGGAAGGCGGCGGCGGGGCCGGCCCCGCCGCCCCGCTCGACGGGGCCGGGCCGGGCGGCAGCGGGGTCGTCGCA
>JAQGHQ010000139.1 GCA_028288765.1 Gemmataceae bacterium
TCGCGCACCCCGGGGAACCTCATCGACATCGGATCTCGGTTCGCCACCCTGGGTGCGCTCGCTGCGCTCGCGACCCTGGGGTGTGGACTACAACCCCTCCGGGGTACAGGCCGGTAAAGCCGGTTCCAGTCCCTTGTCAGGGCGATGCTTACAACAAGATGGATGATGCATGGCGTTCTGCGTAGGAACATGCCTCTTCCGACGCCGCGCGCCCCGGCCTAAGACACACCGGTTGGGCTCGCGTCCTGCTGCGGAGCGGTGGAAGACCCGTACCTGCGCAGGGCGGAGGACCGCGGGGGACGAGGGAAAATCGCGAGGTGGGTTTTCAGCCTGGAGGGCTGGGACAGCGTAGCATTTTGTCGAACTCCTCCGTCCGAGCTTGGCGGTTGGCCTCGGTCTTCACCCCGAAGGGGTGGGACAACATAGCCCAGGGCACCGCCCTGGGTTCCTGAGCCATCGACCCTCCTCTTCCGGCCCTCACGGCCGCCCAGGGCGTTGCCCTGGGCTATCCTGTCCCAGCCTTTCAGGCTGAAATCCCAGATTCGCTGATCGCTCAAGGATTTCGATGCTTTGTTAAAGGCTCGGGCCGCCACGGAGGGCCGCCCTCCGTGGCGGCCCACCAGCGACCCAGGGGTTCAACAACGCAGGATTTCGACAAAGCAACAGCGTAGCCCAGGGCATCGCCCTGGTACCGGGTTTCGGTATGAGGCGAGCGGGGGGCGTGAGCCCCCCGAGTGCGCATGGCGCGCGACCGCCGGTGGCCTTGGCGGGCGCTGTACGTGCGGATGCTCGGGCGGGCGGGATGGACGGGGTGTGCCACGGGAGACCTTACTTCTTCGCCTCGGCGTACCGGTGAGTCGGCACCGGGCGGCCGGGGCGGAGGCTCTGGGACGTGCGGAACTCCGGCGTGACGTCGACCCTCATGCACTCCGCCCCCACCACCCGCCGGACACCCGCCTCCAGGACCGCCGGGTCGATCGCCACCCGGGCGTTCACGATCAGGTCCGCCTCTCGGGGGTGCAGGCCACTGGCCAGCGACAGCTTCGGCTCGGTGTCGCTGCTCACCACGTTCCCGACCCCGAACGCGCCCGCCTCGTCCATCCCGATCAGCTTCAGGTGTGCCACCTCGCCCCCGAGGGCCCGGCACACCCCGGCCAGCTCCCGCAGGATCGCCCCGAGGAGGGCGTCGAGGTCGAACGGCTTGTCGGCCGTCAGCTTGACGCTCGCGTTCAGCCAGCCGAGCTCCGCCTCGCCCTCGGCGTAGGTGTCGTAGTCGATGTCGAGGATCTTCCGCCCGAACGCGCCGTCCTGGTCGAGCAGCTCTGTGAGGGCGTCGAACCCTTGCCCGGTCTGGGCCGATACCCGCAGCACCGGCACCCCCGGATTGGCTTCCCCGACCAGCCTGGTGAGCTCGTCCTGCTCGGCGGGGCTGAGCTCGTCGGCCCGGTTGATCAGGATCGCGTCGGCCTCTTCCAGCTGCTTCTTGAAGATGTACGCCGCCTTCGGACTGAACCCCCCGGCCGGCTCGTTCCGGAGGATGCGGCGGCCGTGGCTCGGCTTGAACAGCACCGCGTACGGGGCGACCTCGAACCGCCCGCCGTACAGGTCCTTCAGCGGCTGGACGACGGTCGCCACGAGGTCGGTGCAACTTCCGACGGGCTCGGCCAGTATCACGTCCGGGCGGTCCGTCGATTCGAGGGCGCCGACCCGCTCGACCAGGTCCTCGAAGCGGCAGCAGAAGCACGCCCCGGGGACCTCCTGGGTGGCGAACCCCTGGCCGCGGAACGTGTTCGTGTCCACGAGGTCGTGGGCCTGGTCGTTGGTGACGATCCCGACCCGCTTGCCGCGGGCCTGGTACATCCGGGCGAGCCTGGCGAGGGTGGTGGTCTTGCCCGCCCCGAGGAACCCACCGACCATGACGAACCGGACGGCCATGAGCAGTCCCTCCGTGTGCGAACCGCGGACACCCGGGCAGGCGTCAATCTATGCCCGGCCGCCGGCCCCCGCAACGCCCCGGCCTCCGGTGGCCGGGCGCGGCTTCAGTCGGTAAGAATGCCACAACGATCCATCCACCACCGCGCCGCGTCTTGCCAATTGTCATGAAATTGATCCGCCTCATGACGGTAGCCCCGGGTCATTTTCACGCCGCCCTGGTGCAACAGCGGATGCTCCCCGGGGTCCACCGGCGGGCTTACGTCTACGCCCCGCTCGACGCCGACCTGCTCGCCCACCTGGACCGGGTGGCCGCGTTCAACGCCCGCCCGGACGACCCGACCGCGTGGGAACTCGACGTCCGGACCGGGGCCGACTACCTCGGCCGGTTCCTCCGCGAACAGCCGGGGAACGCCGTCGTCCTGTCCGGGAAGAACCGGCCGAAGATCGACCTGATGTGGGCGGCTGTGGCCGCCGGCCTGCACGTCCTCGCGGACAAGCCGTGGGTGGTCGAGGCCGAGGACTTCCCCAAACTCGAAGCGGTGCTCGCGGACGCCGACCTCCGCGAGGTCCTGGTCTGGGACGTGATGACCGAGCGGCACGAGGTGACCACCCGGCTCCAGCGGGAACTCGTCCGCGACCCGGCCGTCTTCGGCGACTGGCTGATCGGTTCGCCCGCCCGCCCGGCGCTCACGCTGGCGAGCACCCACCACCTGAAGAAAACGGTGGCCGGCCGCCCTCTCGCGCGGCCGTGGTGGTGGTTCGACCCGGCCGTCTCCGGGGAGGCGATGGCCGACGTCGGCACCCATCTCGCCGACCTCGCGCTGTGGCTGGTGTGCCCCGATCGGGCGGTCGATCACCGGCGGGACGTGACCGTTCTCGACGCCGACCGCTGGCCGCTCGTCCTCACCCAGGAACAGTTCGCCGAGGTCACCGGGCTCCCGGCATTCCCGCCGGAGGTCGCCCCGCGCGTGGCCGGAAACCACCTCTACTACGCCGGCAACAACTCGGTCACGCTCACCCTCCGCGGCGTCCACGTGAAGCTGACCACCCTCTGGGACTACGAGTCCCCCGCCGGCGGGGACACGCACGAGGCGATCGCCCGGGGCACGAAGGCGACCGTGGCGGTCCGGCAGCCGCCGGGGGCGGTGCCGGAGGTGATCGTCACCGCGGCCGACCGGGCCGATCACGCCGCCGTCGTCTTCGCCGTCCGGCACCGGTGTGACCTGTGGCAGCGCGAGTTCCCGGGCGTGACTGTTGAGGATGACGCGACGCAGGCCCGGGTCCACATCCCCGACCGCTTGCGGACCGGCCACGAGGCCCACTTCGCCGAGGTGCTGGGGGAGTTCGCGCGCTACTTCCAGGCGCCTCGCAGCGTTCCGACCTGGGAGCGAACGAACGCGCTGACCAAGTATTTCATCACGACACAGGCGGTCGAGCTGGCCCGGCGGCAACGGCGCTACTGAGCGCCGGGGGCATTGGAATGACTCAGAACTCAGAACTCCCCGTCGGCCACCGGTCCTGCGGGGCCCAGCCGAGGATCTGTTGCGTCTCGCCCAGGTCGTACCGCAACTGGTGGACGTACCGGCTGGTCGCGTAGGTGACGGCGAAGGGCGGCAGGCCGGCCGCTTCGACCGCCGCCGCGAAGAACCGGCCGGCGTCGCCGGGACTCAGGAACACGTCCTGGAACAGCTCGCCGCCCGCGATCTCGGCGACCTGACCCGCGTCCCGCGGACACCACCCGAGCCGGACCGCCATCACCGTGATCCCGTGCTGCCGGGCGTACACCTGCCCGAGTGCTTCAAGGAACACCTTCGTGCAGGCGTAGAGATACCGCGGCCGCGGCGGCGAGTCCGGCGTCACCGGGAAGTGGCCGGTCCGCAAGTGTCCGTCGATCACCTGCCCGGTGCTTGCCAGGACCACCCGCGGGACGCCGAGCGCGCGGGCCGCCTCCATCACGTGGTACGGCCCGACGACGTTGTTGGGGACGAGCTCCGAGACGAAGTTGTCGCCGTCGTCGGGGGGATTTCCCCGCGGGAACTGGGCGTCGTCCGGGGTGGCCGCCAGATGGATCACGCACGCCGCGCCGGCCGCCGCGCGGCGGAGGGCGTCCACGTCCAATAGTCCGGCGACGACCGACCGGTCCGGGGGGAGGCCGGGCGTCGGGCGGACGTCGTACCCGACGACGCCGTGCCCGCGGGCGGCCAGTTCCTTCACGACGGCCCGCCCGATCCGGCCGGCCGACCCGGTCACGAGAACACGCTGGGGTGTGGTCATGGCGTCAGTTTATGGCACGCCCGGGCGGGCGGTGCTACAATCGCTCTCCACACCGACCCGAAAGGACCCTCCCCCATGAACCGCCGAGAGTTCCTCTCCACGGCTGCCGCTGCCGCCGCCGCCCCCGCCCTCGCCCGGGAGCCGAAGGACAAACCCGTGACCAACCCGAACCAGCTCCCCATCGTCGACACCCACCAGCACCTGTGGGACCTGTCGAAGTTCAAGCTCGCGTGGTTCGACCCGGACACCCCCGACGGGAAGATCCTCGGCCACAACTTCACCCCGAAGGAGTATGCCGAGGCCACGACGGGGCTGAACGTGGTCAAGGCCGTGTACATGGAAGTGGACGTGGTGCCGGAGCAGCAACAGAAGGAGGCGGACTACATCGTCGAGCTGTGCGCGAGCGGGAAGACACCCACCTGCGCGGCCGTCGTGTCCGGCCGGCCGAACGCCGACGGGTTCGAGAAGTACGTGAAGCCGTTCAAGGGGAGCAAGTACGTCAAGGGGATCCGGCAGGTGCTGCACGTCAAGGAGACGCCGAAGGGGTACTGCCTCGACCCGAAGTTCGTGACGGGGATCAAGCTGCTCGGCGAGCTCGGGCTGAGCTTCGACCTGTGCGGCCGCCCGGCCGAGCTGCCGGACCACGTCAAGCTCGTCGACCAGTGCCCGGGCACGCGATTCGTCCTCGACCACTGTGGGAACGCCAAGCTCACCCACACCCCGGCCGAGCGGGAGCAGTGGAAGAAGGACATGGCGGAGATCGCGAAGCGGAAGAACGTGGTCGGGAAGGTGAGCGGGTTCATCGCGTCGGCCCCCGGCCGGGGGAAGTGGACGCTCGACGACCTCGCCCCGGTGATCAACCACACCCTCGACGTGTTCGGGCCCGACCGGGCGATGTTCGGCGGCGACTGGCCGGTCTGCCTGCTCGGGGTGGAGAAGTACGCCGACTGGGCCACCGCCCTGATGACGGTCGTGAAGGACCGGCCGGAGGAGCAACAGAAGAAGCTGTTCCACGACAACGCGGTCAAGTTCTACGGGCTATGATCCGTCCTGCCGGGCTCCTCGTGGAAGGCGAAGAGCCGTGAGCTTTGGGCTCACGGCTCCTACCCCGTTGGGGTGAAAACCCCGACCACCCGCCGAGGATTTCGACGGAACATGGTCCGCCCACCCGGTGAGCGGAAAAAACACCCGGGGCCTCCTCACACCGCGAGGAGGCCCCGGGCATTTGGGCGTCACTCTTCGCCCACTCTTGGTTCGGAAGGCCCCGAAGTGGTCGCAAGTTAATAGCCCAGGGCGTGAGCCCTGGGTAGCCTTCTCACACCTTCTTCGGCGGGAGCCGCCACGCCCCCGGGGTCGGGGCCGGGGTGGCGGGCAGGTCCGCGTCGACGGCGAGGTCCTTCGGCATGGTGTCTTCGTTCGCGGCCAGGGCGTCGTCCCACTTGAGCCACCGCTCCGCGTAGGTCGCGTTCCGGCCGAGGATCGCGGTGAAGGTGGACTCGGTCACCGTCTTCAGCTCGTTCAGCGGGCGGCCGGCCCGGATGCTGTTGAGCAGGTCGATGTGCTCCTGGACGTACGCATCCCGGTCGTCGCTGCCGACTTCCTGGTTGTTGATCGTGTAGTTGTTCACCCGGCTCACGCCCGTCGTCCCGAACACCGTCTCGGACACGTCGCTGTCGCCCCCGGCGATGTGCCGGCAGTACGAGAACACCCGGACCCCGTTCTTGTACTCGTACTCGACCGCGAAGTGGTCCCAGATCTGCCCGAACTCGTTCGGGTTGGCGTTCGGGCCGCCCGGCCGGCTCGCCCGCCCGCCCATCCCGGTCGCCTTGATCGGGTGCTCGCCGATCACCCAGTTCGCCACGTCCAGATTGTGGACGTGCTGCTCGACGATGTGGTCCCCGCAGAGCCACAGGTAGTGGTACCAGTTGCGCAGCTGGTAGGTCGAGTCCTTCTGCCCCGGCTGCCGGGCGTTGAACCAGATCGGCGGCGACCCGCCGCTGTTCCAGGCCACCCGGGCGGTGACCACCTTGCCGATCGCCCCGTCCTGGATCTTCTTGATCGTCTCGATGTACCCCTTCTGGTGCCGCCGCTGGGTCCCGGCGACGATCGCGATGTTCTTCTTCTTGGACTCGTCCACCAGCTCGAAGCACTTCCGGATCCCGGTCGCGTCCACCGCCACCGGCTTCTCGCAGAAGATGTTCTTGCCCGCCCGGACCGCGGCTTCCAGGTGGAGCGGCCGGAACCCCGGCGGGGTGGCCAGGATCACCAGGTCGACGCCGGCGTTCAGGACCTTCTGGTAAGCGTCGAGGCCGTCGAACGTGGTGTCCGGGGTGATCTTGATCTGGTTGGCGTACTTCTGGAACGCGCTCTTCGGGTCCTTGGGCTTGAACGAGCGGGCCGCCCCCTCGGCCCGGTCCTTGAACACGTCCCCGACGGCCACGATCTCGAGCTTCGGGTTCTCGCCGTTGATGGCGTTCTCGGCGTCGAGGATGTTCCGGACGGCGCCGGTCCCCCGGCCGCCGCAGCCGATCAGGCCGACCTTGATGGTGTCGTTCCCGGCGGCGAACGCCCCGGCGAAACTCGTGGTCACGGCGGCCCCCGCCACGGCGGCGGACGCTTTCAAGAAGTCCCGGCGATCGCCGGCGGTCGAGTTGGACACGGAAGAGGCTCCTGTTAAGGGACCAGTGCGGAACACGGCAAGGGGACAATGCGGAATCCGGAATGCGGAATTGAATTACTAGATCGGAAGAAGAGTACGGTCTTCATTCCACAATCCGAATTCCGAATTCCGCATTACTCTGCATTCCGAGCTATTCGCTCTTTTTGACGACTTTCGGCTTCAGCCCCACGAGTTCGGGCTGTTCTTCTTCGGCCAGCACGACCCGGAACCCGATCACGTCCATCCGGGTGAGCCACCAGATGCTCTGGGGCTCTTGCGGGTCCCACTTCTGCCAGCTCTTGTCGGACGCCCGGCGGGTCGCGCTGCGGCACCGGTCGGCCTTGTCCGCCCAGGACCCCCCGCGGACCACATGCGCCCACTTGGACGCGGTCGGGATGGTCACCGGCCGGAGGCTCAGTTTGTTCGCGGCGAAGGTCTCGTACGCCTTCGGGTCGTACTGGTCGAGCGTCCACTCCCAGACGTTCCCGTACAGGTCGTACAGGCCGAACGGGTTCGGTTTTTTCGTCCCGACCTTGTGGGTGCAGCCCTTCGGCTTGTTCGGGAAATCGTCCGGGTCCGGCGAGTTGTCCTTGAACCACGCGTAGTCGCCGAGGGCCTTCGGGTCGTCGCCGAAGAAGTACGCCGCGTCGCCCTTGCCGCCGCGGGCGGCGTATTCCCACTCGGCCTCGGTCGGGAGGCGGTACGCCTTGCCGGTCTTCTGCCGGAGCCAGGTGCAGTAGACCGTCGCCGCGTGGTGGGTCATGCAAATGGCCGGGTGCCCCTCGCGGCCGTGTTCGTAGGTCTCGTCGACGAACGTGTTCGTGGGCCGGGTGATCGCGTCCGGGCCGAACCCCTTGGCCCGCTCGTCGTTGGCCACGAGGTAGGTCGCGTCGAACCAGAACACGTCGAACTCGTCCCAGGCGACCTCACACTTGCCCATCCAGAACCCGCCGACTTTGACCCGGTGCCGGGGCCCTTCGGTCGCGTCCCGGCCCGGTTCGGCCTCCGGGCTGCCCATCGTGAACTCGCCGCCCGGGACATAGACCATTTCGAACTTCGCCGCGAGCGGGATCTTCTTCTTCGTGTTCTCGTCGAGCTTGTAGCCGGTCGTATTCTCGACGAAGTTCTTCCGTTCGAGCTTACCCGCGGGGGCGGCCGGCTTGTCGGCGGCGGCCCCGGAAAGCCCGACCGCGGCGAGACCGGCGGCCAGCGCACAAAGGACCGTGAAACGGGAAAGCATTCTGTTAGATTCTCCGATGGGGCGATCGCTGTCAACCGGCCACCGGCGAGATGACGGCCGTTCCGTCGTGGGGGAGACCCGATGCTCGTTCGATCCGGGCTGATCGCGGCTGTCTGCTATGCTATCCCGCCCGCCGACGTTCGTCCGGCCGATCCCGCCCCCCCGTCCCGCTTCGAATTCGAGTCGAAGCACATGGGCACGACGTTCCGAATCGTGCTCTACGCCGGTGAGAGGGGCGCGGCCGAGAAGGCGGCGAAGGCCTCGTTCGCCCGCGTGGCGGACCTCGACGGGATCATGAGCGATTACAAGAAGGACAGCGAGTTGATGCGGGTGTGCGCGAAGTCCGCGACGGCCGTCGGCGAGCCGGTCCGGGTGAGCGAAGACCTTTTCCACGTGTTGTCGAAGGCGGAGGAGATGTCGAAGGCGTCGGACGGGGCGTTCGACGTGACCGTCGGGCCGGTCGTCCAGCTCTGGCGACACGCCCGCCGGACGCAACAGCTCCCCGAGAAAGAGGAACTCGCGGCGGCGCTCTCCAAGGTCGGATACCGCAACGTCAAACTCGACCCGAAGGACCGCACGGTCCAGCTGCTCACCCCCGGGATGCAACTCGACCTCGGCGGGATCGCGAAGGGGTACGCGGCCGATGAGGCGCTGAAGGTGCTCCGGCGGCAATTCGGGATCACCCGGGCGATGGTGGCTGCTTACGGCGACATTACCTGTGGCGACCCCCCGCCCGAAAAAGAGGCCTGGACGGTCGACATCGCGCCGATCGCCAGGGGACAGAAACCGCGGACGTTGAAGCTGGCCAACGCGGCGGTGTCCACGTCCGGCGACCTGGAGCAGTTCGTGGAGATCGACGGGGTACGGTACTCGCACATCGTCGACCCGAAGACCGGCCTCGGGCTGACGGGCCGGAGGAGCGTGACGGTGATCGCGAAACGGGGGGTCACGGCCGACAGTATGACGAAGGCGGTGATGCTCATGCCGCCGGCGAAGGGGATGGCGCTGGTCGAGGCGACGGATGGGGCCGCGGCCTACGTCGTGATCGTGGGCAAGGACGAGCAGCTGGTAACGACGGCGTCGAAGCGGTTCGAGTCGTTCCTGGCGAAGTAGGATGCTCGGAGTAGGCAATGAGGTCGATCTCTTGCTATACTTCATGGGCTTTCGAGTAGCACACTCAAGGCGCGACCGATAGTCGTTGACGAAGGGGATCGCGTCCCCAGATGCCACCGAGTCGGAGACCGGGGATAACTATGTACCTCATCATCGATCACCGCCTTGGCCTGCGCAACTTCGTCTTCATCCTCACCGACCCCCGAAAGGAGGGGTACAAGGGGGATGTGGACGAAGGCGTCAGTCTGGATTACGACGTGCTTGCTATCCCCACCTGGCCGGATGGCGAACAGAGACCCGAGCCCAACTTGGGCCGCGATCCGACCAATCCGAAGCGCTATAAGGTGTTCAAATTTCCCCGAGAGCTTCGCGAGGCGAGATTTGAGTTTGTTGATTCCAAAACACCGGTAGTCGACTATTCCTGGCAGGATTATCTGGAAAAGACTCCGATGCCAAGCGAACTCGCCGAGAAGCTTGGACCGGACAATTGGTCCGACTACCTCGACAAGGTCGATGAAGGCGTGAGGCTTCGGCGCCAGAAGAACGTAGAGCCGGAACCACCTCGGGGGAGTAATCGGGACCGCATTGCCGAGTGGGTTGCGAAACGGCACATGAGTGTCGATGGCAGCATCCGGCAGGTACTATATTTACCGGATGGCGCTCCTGACGAAGAAATCCGCCTGCTAGAAGTTAATGACCGGATCACTCGCTCCGCTGAGGAGGTCGAGCCGATCGACTTCGGCATCGAGATCGCAGGAATGCCTCTCAGTGTCTGTGCGAAAACCCGAAGTCCTTATGATCTATAACGAAACCGTTGTGACCTCTTCCGTGGTACGGGGTGGAGCCGGCGGGTCATCAGATGAATCATACTCACCGTGAGCATGGCCTCACTCG
>JAQGHQ010000146.1 GCA_028288765.1 Gemmataceae bacterium
GCGCGGCCGTCCCGGCCGCACCGCCGGTGAAGACAGCGGCCGAGACGGCCGCGCTCCCAGGGAGGGAAGGTTCATTCATCGCCGCCCTACCTGCAGCCGGCGCACGAGGTACTCGCCGAGGGCCGCGACGAGCGGGCGGTTGGTGGTCATCCGGACGTAGTCCACTCCGCTCCCGTCGCACCCTTTCTGGATCTCGGTCAGGTACTTTTCCACTGCCCGAAGGTAAGCCGGGCGAAGCAGATGAGGGCGGGTCATCAGCTCCTCGAACCCCTCCAGCCCGATGAACCGGATGTTCCCGTCGAGCGGGAACTCGATCTCGTCCTTGTGCAACACGTGAAAGAGCACGACCTCGTGGCCGCGGAACCGCAGGTGCCGGAGGCCGGCGAGGGTAGTCTCCAGGTCGTCGAAGCAGTCCGAGATCAGGAACACGAGCCCGCGGCGGCTGATCCGGTCGGCGACCTCGTCGAGCAGCGGGCCGATCCGCGTCTTATCCCGGGGCTGAACGTCTTCCAGGACGTGGGTGATCGCGTTGATATGCCCGAGCTGGCTGCTCGACGGGAGTTCCGCCGCCCACCCGTCGTTGAACACCCGGAGGGCGACGCTGTCCCGCTGGCGGATGATCAGGTAGCTGAGCGACGCGGCGACGAGCTTCGCGTACTCCAGCTTGTTCGTCTCCCCGGCCCCGTACCGCATCGAGTTGCTGCAATCGACGAGCACGTGAGCGATGTAATTCGTCTCTTGTTCGTATTGCTTGATCGTGTACCGCTCGGATCGACCGTAGCCTTTCCAGTCGATGTGGCGGATGTCGTCCCCCGGGACGTACTCGCGGTGCTGCACGAACTCGACCGAGAACCCCTTGTACGGGCTCTTGTGGTCGCCGACGCGCAACCCCTCGACGACCTGTCGCGCCATAAGCCCTAGCGATTCCGCGCGGGCGAGGACGTCCGGCTTTAAATAAGAAGGCATCCGGAAGTTCCAGGGTTTTGCTGTACCCCGAAGGGATTGTAGTCCAGAGCCCAGGGTCGCGCTTCGCGCACCCTGGGAGGCGGGGTTTCGAACACCCCTGGGGCGGGTTTCGCACACCCGGGGGGTGGGGAACGCGCACCGCGCCGGAATCGCCCAGGGTGCGCGAAGCGCGACCCTGGGCTCTGGACTCCAACCCCTTCGGGGTAAAAACCGGGGTTGGTCTTGTTTGAGGGCGGAGGACACTACGCCGCAACCGCCCGGGCCGCGCTCTTGATGAGTTGGCGGATCACCTCCTCGATGGTGATCCCCTCGCTCTGGGCGGCGAAGTTCAGGATCAGCCGGTGGCGGAGGATCGGCATCGCGACGGCCACCACGTCGTCCCCGGCCACGTGGTTGCTCCCGCGGAGTAGGGCGTGGGCCTTCGCGGCGAGGATGAGGTTCATGCTGGCCCGCGGCCCGGCCCCCCACGTCAGCCACTTGGTCACGAAGTCGGCCGCCTCGGGTGTCCCGGGCCGGCTCAGCCGGGTGATCCGCTTGGCGAACTGGAACACCTTGTCCGACACCGGCACCCGCCGGACTACCTGCTGGAGCCCGATGATGTCTTCGCCCGTCAGGACGGAGCTGACCGACGCCTTCGCGTCCGAGGTCCCGAGCCTCATGATCTGTTCTTCCTCGTCGTCGGTCGGGTAATCGACCTTGATGAGGAACAGGAATCGGTCGAGCTGGGCTTCCGGGAGCGGGTACGTCCCTTCCTGCTCGATCGGGTTCTGGGTCGCGAGTACGAAGAACGGGTTCCGCATCGGGTGGTCGACCCCGCCGATCGACGCCTTCCGTTCCTGCATGGCTTCGAGCAGCGCGGCCTGCGTCTTCGGCGGAGTCCGGTTGATCTCGTCCGCGAGGACGATGTTCGCGAAGATCGGCCCGGGCATGAACTTGAACATCCGCTCCCGGGTGACCGGGTCGTCCTGGATGACTTCGGACCCGGTGATGTCCGACGGCATCAGGTCGGGGGTGAACTGTATGCGCTTGAAACTCAGGTCGAGGGCCTGGGCGAGGGTGCTAACCATGAGCGTCTTCGCCAGCCCCGGGACGCCCATGAGAAGGGCGTGGCTCCGGCAGAAGATTGCCATGAGCAGCTGGTCGAGGACCTGGTCCTGGCCGATGATCACCTTCCCGATTTCTCTCCGCAGCCGCTGGTGGGCCGAGCGGAGCTTTTCGATCATGGCGACGTCGTTGTCGGCGGCGAGCTGGGTCATAGGGGGCTCGGGTCGGAGCGGAAAAACGGGTTCTGGCGGGCGGGCAGGCGGGGCAAACAGAATTATGGTAGCCGGACCGTCGGTCCGAAGCAAACAGCCGGTTGAGGCAATTGGGAGAAAGTTTTCGAGACAGAGGGGAAGGCGTGTCGTAACGCACCGCGACCCGCGGGGATGAGCCCGTGGGCCGCGCGGAAGGAACAACGATGGGCGTCGATCTTCCCGGGGGATCATCCCTCCGATTTGGCCAGGTCGATCGTCAGGAGATTCGAGCCCGGTTTAATCTCTCGTCGAACGGGGGATTGCGGCGGCGCAAAGGCCTTCAATTGCACCCCGAGTTTACCCCGAGCCTGGACGGCGACCTGATACATACCGGCGGGAAGCTCACCGCCGGACGCGATCACCTCGAACGAACCGTCCTCGTTCACGACGGCCGTAAAGCTCCTGGCGACGTCGAGGTGGCCTTCCGCCCCGACCGGGGTGAGCTGGACAAAGGCCTGGTAAGCGGGAAATGCTTTCGGCTGGCCGTTCTCGACCAGCTGTCCCTTCACCCGTCCCATCCCATTCCCGCTACATCCGGCAGACAGAAGCACAACCAGGGTCGCGCCTGGGAGAAAATGTCGCATTGGTGCCCCCGGTTAGAAATCGTCCCCGGGGATCTGCCCGTCGTTACGGCTATGAAGGAGGAACCAGGTCCGTTCGGAGACGCTGTTGGAGATAAATTTCACGCTTCCGTCGGCGAACCCGGTCAACACCCCGCCGGTGTGTCGGCTCTTGGCCGTGACCTGCCAGCTGTTGCACCCGCAGCACCCCATTCCGATGGCCGGGTTGTCCTGACACCCCTGAATGTCGTCCCACCCGGACAGGGAGACGTTCGGGGTCGGCGTGTCGATCCGTCCGTTCCCGGCAGAAATACTGGCCCCGCACTGGCCCATCGCCCACGTCCCGCGGATGTCGTCGCCGTTCCAGCCGATCCGAAGTTCGTCGAACATGATGGTGTTCGATGTTCCGTCGGTCAGCGTGTTGAGCTTGGTGCCGCCGTTCACGACGAAGACGCCGCCGCCGGACGAGCCGGCCGACCAGGACGGGTAGTATTCGCTCGCGAACCCGCTCGGGTTATGGTCCCGCCACTGCCCGCCGGTAAACTCGGCAACCCCGACCGATCCGCCATTCCAGTGCATCCCGGGCCCGGCGTTCGCCCCGTAATTCCCACGCGCCCAGTTCCCGCCGGCCGCATTCGCGGGCGTGTCCGCCCCCGTGTCGGAGGGGCACAGGTAGGTTTTGATCTTGTTCCCCTGAATACTCCGCCAGTTCGCATCGTCGTTCGCCATGTAGTTGTTCACACTCGACGAAACCTGGTTGAACATCGCCCCCTGCTCGATGTGCGGGAGGAGTAGGACCGCCCAATTCGGGCCGAAGTTCTGATTGTAATCCGAGATGTCGGAGACTTGACTGTTCGCCATGACGCTCGGGGGCAACGAGCCCGAGACGTCCTGGTAGTTGTGGCAGGCGATGGCGAGCTGGTGCAAGTTATTGGAGCAGCTGGCGCGGGCGGCGGCCTCGCGGACTTTCTGGACGGCGGGCAACAGCAGCCCGATCAGGATCGCGATAATCGCGATTACGACGAGTAGTTCGATCAGCGTGAACGCGGACCGAGACCGGCGGGCGAGAGGCATGGGACTCCCTGATAAGAAGGACAGGTTACGTGGAAAAGGATGGCGCGAGCAGGCGAACCTGATGACGAAATGGGGGTACGCTCGACCGCGGTTTAACTATACCCGAACCAAATTCGGACACCAGCGTAAACCGGAGTTCGAACCGGAGTTCCTTGGGAAATGGGGCTTGCCTGTCTGGGGCGGGTTGTTAAAATTCCGTGTGTTGCGGGATTGGTATATCGGCTGTGCCCAGCCTTCCCAAGGCTGTGAGACGAGTTCGACTCTCGTATCCCGCTCCTCAACTTTCCGCCGCCGCCCCACATAGGGCGGCGGTTTTGCTTGGATGACCGTCACTTCCGTTTTCAGGTGGTGCCCTGCTAATGTTGCACGCCCCGAATCGACTGTGAATTCCGACGAACACCGAGACGTCTCGCTCGACGCGACAATCGCTCCCCCACATCCCGGCGTCGACAGCCCTTTCCCCCGGAGGGGTTGTAGTCCACCGCCCGGGGCGGCGACACCGGCCCCCCCTATTCCGCCCCGCCGCCGCTCGCCCTCGGGACGAGCGGCTCACCCCCACCCGGCCGAGAAAGACTCCGCATCCCTGTATTGCAATGCCAATGGCCTTGCATTACTATACCTATTGTTTAGCCGGTTCTCCGGTCGGCCCGCCGGCCTGCCCGCCGCGCCCGACACCCGGAGGCCCCCATGCCCACCCCGAGCAAGGAGTACGCGGACGAGGTCCTGATCCGCCGACTCGCCCACGGGGACACCATCGCTGACGCCGCCCGCATTGCCCAGGTCAGCGAGCGGACCGTCTTCCGCCGGCTCGCCAACCCGACCTTCCGGGACCGCCTCAGCGCGACCCAGGCGGCCGCCCTGTCGCCCGCCTACGGGATGCTCACCACCGGGCTGACCGACGCCTG
>JAQGHQ010000159.1 GCA_028288765.1 Gemmataceae bacterium
GGCTCGCCTTGCCCCCGGTGCTGGTCAGAATCCCCCTCGCCAGGTGCATCCCGGCCACGTCTTCCGGGCTGGTCTCCTTGCGGACGAGCAGGATCGGGTCGGTCGGGTGCTTGGCCGCGTGCTCGACCGCCGCCTCGGCCGACAGGATGACCTTCCCGGACGCCCCGCCGGGACTGGCCGCGATCCCCTGGGCGACCGGCTTCACCTTCGACTTCGGGTCGAGTTGCGGTTGCAGCAAGTGATTCAGCCCGTCCGGCGGGACCCGCTTCACGGCGGTCGCCTCGTCGATCAGCCGTTCCTTCATCATCTCGACGGCGATCCGCACGGCGGCGGTGCCGGTCCGCTTCCCGGACCGGGTTTGCAGCATGTACAGGGTGCCTTCCTGCACCGTAAACTCGATGTCCTGCATCTCCTTGTAGTGCTTCTCCAGCGTCTGCCGGATGCCGACGAGCTGGTCGTAAACCTTCGGCATCTCCTCGTGCAGCCGGGCGATCGGCTCCGGGGTCCGGATGCCGGCCACCACGTCCTCGCCCTGGGCGTTGATCAGGTAGTCGCCGTAGAAGACGTTTTCGCCGGTGTTCGGGTCGCGGGTGAACGCGACGCCGGTGCCGGAGGTGTCGCCCATGTTGCCGAACACCATCGCCTGGACGTTGACCGCGGTGCCCTTCAGCCCCGTGATCCGCTCGATCCGGCGGTACTCGATCGCCTTGTTGCCGTTCCACGAGTTGAACACGGCGTTGATGGCGAGCATGAGCTGCTTGCGGGGGTCCTGCGGGAAGTCGTCGCCGACGTGCTTCTTGTAGACCGCCTTGTACCGCCGCACGAGTTCCTTCAGATCGTCGGCCGACAGCTCGGTGTCGAGCTTGACCCCCCGCTGGTGCTTGAGGGTGTGGATCTCGTGCTCGAAGTCCTCGTGCGCGCACCCCATCGCGGTCGACCCGAACATGTCGATCAGCCGGCGGTAGCTGTCGTACGCGAACCGCGGGTAACCGGTCTTGGCGGCCAGCCCCTCGACGCTGGCGTCGGTCAGCCCGAGGTTCAGGATGGTGTTCATCATCCCGGGCATGGACAGGGCCGCCCCGGACCGGACGGAAACGAGCAGCGGGTCGGCCGGGTCGCCGAGCTTTTTCCCACCGAACGCGGCTTCGACCTTCTTGACGGCCGCGTCGATCTCCGGGACGGCCGCCTCGGGGATCTTCTTTCCCTGCTCGTAGTAAGCCGCGCAGACTTCCGTGGTGATGGTGAACCCGGGCGGGACGGGGATGCCGATCTTGCACATCTCGGCGAGGTTCGCCCCCTTGCCGCCGAGCAGTTCCTTCATCTTTCCGTCGCCGTCCGCCGTCTTGCCGCCGAAAAAGTAGACGTACTTCGTGCTCATTGTCGCCCGTCGTGGGTGAGGGATCGCCGCGCGGGGGCGGCAGCAACTCACCCACCGTTCTAGGGACACGACCCGGTCGCGGCAAAGAGGGTACGGGCGCCAGAGCAGGGGGTCGCGGCCCCGGAAACCAGAACCCCGGTTTCCTCAAGGAAACCGGGGTTCTGGTGGGAGCTCGGCCCGCATTAGCGATCCGGCCGGAACGACGTCGGGGGGGCGTTTTCGTACTCCTCGTCGGGCACGTCGAGGTAAATCAGATTCTCGTCCTCGTCGGCGATCGCCTCCGCCTCGGCGACCGTCAACTCGCGGGCCGCGCCGTCGACCGCGTCACCGTGCTTCTTCAGCCGGAGGTTATGCTTCTCCGCAAACTCGATCGCGTCGAACCCGGTGAGCCTCATGGTATTGTCCCTCGTTCGGTGGGCGTTATCAGACCGGCTTCCCGACCGCCTCGCACGCCGACCGGGCCATGTTTACGTTCTCCAGCTCCTGGTCCAGGCGGTGCTCGAACGCCCTCACAACGGGGTCGATTAGCCGCTCCAGCCACTCGCCGTACCGCTCGCCCGGGGGCCGGCTCTCGTGTCCTTCGAACGCGGCCAGAAACACTCCTTCGGCGAGGTCGATGGTTTCGAGTCCCCGACCCATCCGCGCCTGGAGTGCCGGGTATCGTTCCACCCACCGGCCGACCCGGAGCCGTAGCGGGTCCTCGTAGGGGGCGATCGCGGCCCGGAACGCGGGGTAGTCCCCGGCCAGGACTGCCTGGTCGAGAGCGGTCGGGTCAATCGGTGTCTCCGGGATCAGTTCCCGGTGCGTCCCGTTCACGAGTTTCCGCCGCTCCTCCGTCTGGTTCAGCTGGTCCTTGTACCCTTTCAGGGCGTCCTCCAGGCTGACGAGCGCCCGCTCGTACGCCGCGTGCAGGGCGTGGTCGTGATCACTGACAACGAGCGTCTCGCCCGGCAGGATCAGGCTCAGCTTGGTCGCGAACTCGTTGGTCCGGATGCTTCGTTCGATCACTACCCGTAACTCGGCGACCGGGAAGTGCCCGGCTTGTCTGGCGAGCGAGTCGACGTCGTCGATCATCTTGTCGCGTTCGGCTTGCGCGAGCCGGTAATGGCGAACCTCGAAGTGGACCTGGAGCTTATGCTGTATCAATTGACCGTCCGTGAGGGGGTTCTCCATCGGTTCATCCTTTCAGCACGGAATAGCCCCAGCCTGTTGCGCGCGATTATCGGCGGCAGTTGTCTGGGGAATGGGGGAGTCAAGCCGGAATAGGAAATGCCTTGCCTGGTCATCCGTCCCGTTGCTCACATCGGGTCGATGACAGTCGCGGATCAAACTGAGAAGCGCAAGTCTTTTCAAGCCACCCGCCGCGGTGTGTCATCCGCACCGACCCACGGATCGGCCGGGCCGACCGAGTCGGCCGTATGATCCTCGTCCCTGTCCCGGAACCATTTGATCAGATATCCGGCAAGGACAACGGCAAATGCCGCCAGTAACCCAGTCAGAAGGAGTTCGCGGGGAAGGCCGTAAGCGAGCAGGGCAAGGAGGACCAAGAGGATCCACGGCGGCTTCACCGCGTGAACGTAGTCAGTAACAATGGGGCGGGTCAAAGTTGCGTACACACCGATACCTCCAGGCGACACCTCTGGGGTCGCAAGTTATGTGCCGCCCGGCTACATGAGTATCCTCACGAGATTACTTGAAGACCCCGGCGATCACCTCTCCGCCATTCACGGTGACGAGTTCCTTCCGGTTGTCGTGTACGTAATAGAGGGCGTGCTGATCGATCCCGAAGGCGTGGAGCAGCGTGGCATGTAGGTCGTGAGGCGACACTGGTCGCTCCACCGCAGCGTACCCGACCTCGTCCGTCGCCCCGATGGCCTGCCCGCCCTTCACCCCGCCTCCGGCAAACCAGACCGAGTAGCCCGAGGGCGAATGGTTGCGGCCCGGCGACGGCGATCCCGGGTTCTCGGCCGTCGGGGTCCGGCCGAATTCCCCGCCCCACACGACAAGGGTTGAGTCGAGAAGTTCGGTCCGTTTCAAATCCTGAAGCAATCCGGCGATCGGCTTGTCTGTCTGCCTCGCCTGAGGCGTGTGGTTCTTCTTCAGGCTCTCGTGGGCATCCCATCCGCCGTGTCGCAGCTGGACGATCCGTACCCCGCGCTCGACCAGCCGGCGGGCGATGAGACACAGGCCGCCGAACTCGGCCGTGTCCTCGTCGTCCAGGCCGTAGAGCTGCTTCGTGGCCGGGAGCTCCCGGGCGAGGTCGAACGCTTCCGGAGCGGCAATCTGCATCCGGGCCGCGAGTTCGAACGACCGGACCCGAGCATCGAGACCGGTATCGCCGGGGTGACCAGCTGCGTGGCGGCGGTTCAGTTCGCCGAGCAGGTCGAGCTGGGCCGCCCGGGCGCGCGAAGACACCCCCGCCGGCATGGCGACGTTCGGAACCCCCGCCGCTCCGCAAACAATACCCTGGTGGCGGGCCGGGAGGAACCCGTTCGACCACGCCGCCGGGCGGCCGGTATCCCCTGCCTTCATCACGACATACCCAGGCAGATCACGGGTTTCGGACCCGAGGCCGTAGTGCAGCCAGGCCCCGACACTCGGGCGGTCGCCGATCGCCGAGCCGGTGGTCGCGATGTACTCGGCCGGGGCGTGGATCGGGCTGTCGTGCCGGCAGCTGCGGATCACGCAGATGTCGTCGGCACACGCCCCGACGTGCGGGAACAGGTCCGATACGGGAAGCCCGCTCTGGCCGTACTTTTTGAACGTGTACGGCGACCCGAGCAGTCCGGTCAGTGGCGCGCGGGCCACCTTCGGGATGCCGCGGGCGATCTCTTCGGGTACCGATTGACCGTTGAGCTTGGAAAGGAGAGGCTTGGGGTCGAATGTGTCCACCTGGCTCGGCCCGCCCCCCATGAACAGGAGGATGAGTGACTTCGCCTTCCCGGTCAGCTTCTTCGGGTCGAGCGGAGTGTTGTCCCTTCCACAAAGCCGACCTTCGTCCGCGAGCAGGGCGGTAAGTGCCAGCGATCCGACCCCGAGACCGCACCGGGCGAGCATCTCACGCCTCGATAATGCGGTTTGCGGATTTCGGAATGCGGAATGATCAGTCATCAGACGACCTCATGCACGCGGCGACCCCGATTCGTCGTATTCGCGCCCAGTCCTCTGTCCTTCCCGTCTCGTTCCGCATCCCGACGCGGTCATTCCAGCGCGAGAAACTCGGTCGTACAGAGGATGGTGTGGCAGAGGAGGATCAGCTGATCGGCCTCTCCTTCGGTCTTCCGGAAGTAGTCGTCGACGGCTTTTCGTTGCCCGACGGTCGGGAGTCGGCCGAGCGCGAGACGAAACGCGGTATCGATCTGTTTCGCCCGGTCATCGCCGGCGCCCGTCCTGACCCGGACGGCCAATGCTTTTGCCCGGGCGAGGGGGAAGTCGTTGTTCAAAAGGAAGAGAGCGGCGAGTGGGGTTTCCGAAGTCGTCCGCACGGGACAGCTCTCTGTCGCGCCGGCCGGGCCATCGAAGATCACCTGTACGGCGGACGGCTTCTGCCGTTTCTGGATCTGGTACACCGCCCGGCGGGTGTTCTTGTTCTCGTCCCCCTCCGGCTTCCCACCGCCCGCGCGGTCCAGCTCCCCACTCACTGCAAGCATGGCATCACGGACCGCCTCGGCTTCGAGCCGCCGGGGCTTCCAGCGGGTCAGCCAGCGGTTGTCCGGGTCACGCTTTTGGGCGGCATCGTTCCGTGCCGCCTGCCGGTAGGTGGCACTCGTCACGATCAGCCGTTGAAGGTGCTTCGTGGACCACGGTTGGGATAAGTGGGGGTCGTCTCCCGTCTTATTCTTGGGACCTCCCGCCCCGTGGCCTCCGCCCGCCCGGCTTGTCGGGGTCATCAGCTCCGCCGCGAGCCAGTCGAGTAGTTCCGGGTGGCTGGGCGGCGACCCGCGGACGCCGAAGTCGCCACCCGTCTCCACGATCCCTCGACCGAAGTGATAGTGCCAGATCCGGTTCACCCAGACACGGGCGGTCAGCGGGTGGGTGGGATCGGTCAGCCACTTCGCCAGCGTGGTCCGCGGCCGCTCGGCCACCGCATCCTTCGCGGTCGGTCCGAACACGGCCGGCCAGCCGACTTCGACCGCCGGCCCGCGGCGGCGCGGGTCGCCGGCCGGCAACAGGAAGGCCCTGGCCCGGGTCAGCGTGAGGCGGTCGAACGCCGGGGGATAGAATCCGTCCATCGGCAGCACATGGACACGGTGCGGGCCGGCCGGCGAGTAAAAACCCCACGTCTGGGGCGGGTCGGGAAGCTTTCTCTCGATCGCCACGACCTTCTTCTTCAAGTCGGCGTACGTCGGCTTGTCCGCGGCCGGGATGGCTTTCTCGAGCTGGGCCATCGAGTACTGGAACTTCAGATCGGCCTCGACCGCAAGACCATGCTGCTCCGGCGTCCGCCGGTCCGGGGGCGTGTCGTAGGCGGCGAGCTGATTCGGGCTGAGGGTCGCGCGGGCGGCGGCATTCAGCTTCCCCCGCGCGGCGTCGAGGTAAGCCCGCACCCGGAGCCGGACCTCCTCGTATTCCGGCGGCCTGGCATCTTCGTAAGCCTTGATTCCGGTCGTATCGCGAAGGGCAAGGCCGTACGGCATTCCTTTCAGGAAGAAGCCCTGGAACCGGTAATAGTCGTGGTGGGTGATGGGGTCGAACTTATGGGCGTGGCACTGGGCGCAGTTGAAGGTGAGCCCCAGAAACGCCGACCCGGTCGCGTTGGCGATATCGACGTACATGTCGTTCAGCTGCCGTGCCTTGTCCTCTTCGTTACTGCTCAGCCTGGCAGCGGCGAGGAACCCCGTGGCGATCAGGTGTTCGTCGGAGTACGGGGTGAGCTCGTCGCCCGCCAGCTGTTCCAGAACGAACCGGTCGAACGGTTTGTCGTCGTTGAAGGACCGGATGACGTAATCGCGGTAGCGCCAGGCATAGGGGCGGACGTAGTCGTTCTCGTACCCTTCGGAGTCGGCGTACCGGGCGATGTCGAGCCAGTGCCGGCCCCACCGCTCGCCGTAAGCGGGCGACGCCAGCAGTTGGTCGACCCTCCGCTCGTACGCATCCGGGCGGGTGTCGGCGAGGAAGGAGTCGATCTCCTCCGCCGCGGGGGGGAGGCCGGTGAGGTCGAGCGAGAGCCGGCGCAGGAGGGTGCGGCGGTCGGCTTCCGGGGCCGAGGCGAGGCCCTGTGCCCGGTGTCTCGCCGCGACGAACGCATCAATAGGATTTCTCGCCCACTCGCTCCTCTTCGGGACCTCCGGCCGTTTGACCGCCCGGAATGCCCAGTGCCCTGCCCTCTTCCCGTCGGGCGGCAGCAGCTGGTCGTCCCACTTCACGCCCTGATCGATCCATTCACTCAGGAGGGCCACTTGTTTGGCCGTGAGACGACGGCCGCCGCGAGGCGGCATCACCCGGTCCGGGTCGTCTCCACCAGTCAACTTCACGAGCAGGCTCTCCCCGCCGTGCCCGACCTTGACGCGGGCCAGAACTTCGGTCCGGATATCAAGCCGGACGCCGGACTTCGCATCGGCCCCCTGGTGGCAACGGAAACAATGGTCGTGAAGAATCGGGTAAATGTCGGTTCGGAAATCGACGGGTTCCGCGGCAGAAGCCACCTCTGCCGCGAGAAAGACAACGGCTACTGGGTAGGTAATTCGCATGAATACATTGCTGGTAGAAACGCCCGCAAATGGCGGGGCGGGATGAGTATAACCTGTCTCGATACGAGTTGGGAAGTACCTTGCGACGAGCTATTACTAGCCACCCGGGGCCGGCACCGCACTTGCGAGGTGTGCCTCTCAGCTCTGCCTCGGCCGGAACCAGGAGGACGTTCGATGTCGACTGATGGCCGCTACGAAGACCCGGGCCCGACCCGCGAGGAGATCGACTCGACCCGGGGGCAGGTGGTGCTGGAGTTCGGGGCGGACTGGTGTGGGTACTGTCAGACGGCACGGCCACTCATCGAGGCCGCGGCCCTGAGCTCGCCCGGGGTTCGGCACGTCAAGGTGGCAGACGGCCCGGGGCGACCACTCGGACGATCGTTCCGGGTGAAGCTATGGCCGACACTCGTCTTCCTGCGGGACGGACAGGAGGTCGCCCGAGTCGTACGTCCCAAGACCGAAGACGAAGTCCGGCGGGGCTTCGAAGTGGTTGGGATCAAATCAGAATCGTTGTGAGCTAGCGGAGGGAAAAACTCGATCTGAAAGAGACAGACTGGTTGGTCTAAGGGCGTAAGAATACGATAAAAAAAAAGCTTTACCCACCTGGCATCGGGCCTGTCTCCAGACTCGGCCATTACACGAGGAGTGCGAATGGGAATGCGGATGCGGGTTCACGACCGGGAACCGATCGGGGCCGCACTGCGGCGGTTCAAGAAGGTCATCGAGCGGAGCGGGGTGAAGGGCGAATTGCGGTCCCACGAGTACTACGAAAAGCCGTCCGAGACCCGGCGGCGTCAAGAGGTACGGCGGCAGAAGGCTATTCGGAAGGCCGCGAGCCTGCCCCGGACCTGAACGAATCGATGGCCCAGCCGGACAGACGCGACGTCCGGCCGGAAGGCGACAAGAGCAAGTCTAACTAAGCGTTCACAGCTATTTTCAGACCGATCAACCAGCTTCTCCCCGGGCAAACAAACCAAAGACCTGCATGCAGTGTCGGGAAGCTCGTCGAAAGTCCTATATAGTGCTGGAGACACAACGAAAAAGCCCCCGCCCGAGTGATCGGGCGGGGGCCAATATCTTGGCAAGCGGGAGTGTGTGGAGTCGGTGGTCGGGGACATGTCGGTGTCACGCCCCGGGAGGGGTGTGCACCTGGTAGTTCA
>JAQGHQ010000236.1 GCA_028288765.1 Gemmataceae bacterium
GACACGACCGGGGCGTGGCTCTTCGTCAGGGCCGCGTATCCCAGCCAGCCCAGCCAGCCGGCGAACAGGGTGAAGGCGACCAGGAGCCGGATTCGACCGCTCGTCATCAACGTCCCCAGGATCAGGACTAACCGGGGCTCCTGCCGACGGCCGGTCATCGGTCACCCCGCCGGGGCGTGTCCCCGAGGGTCATCTCGAACCCCTCGGTGAGGGCCTTGTCGAGGTCGAACACCTCGTGGAAGTCTTCCATCTCGTCCCGGTCGGACTTGCTCAACCGGTCGACCTTGATGAGCTTGAACACCAGCTCGCCGAAGTCGCCGGTGGTCCGAATCCCCCACGTCTTGAAGACCACCGGGGCCATCAGGCCGAACTCGCGGACGGCCAGGTCGCACGCCCCCCGGAGGAGTTCGGCCCCGCTCACGTGGTGGTCGGCGTCGGGCTCGTCCTCGCCGTCCGCCGACCGGCCGAGCCGTTCCTGGGTAAAGGTGACCGCGTCGCAAACGAACTCGTACGCCTCGTAGGTGTACCGCGGGTCATCGCGGGTCAGCTCTAGGATCTTCGGGTCCACTGTCACTCCAGGTGGTGAGAGGGTGGGGTGGTAAGGTCGTGGGATGGGGACCGATCCCGCCGGGCCTCGGACCCGCGGTCCCCGGCAACTCTTCTTCCCACCGCCTCCCCGCCCCACGACCTCACCTGTCTTATAAACGAGTCAGCACCTCGTCGGCCGCAACCGGCAGCCGGCGGCCGTCCTCGAACTCGACCAGGAGGCGGCGGGCGAGGATTTCCTGGGCCAGCACCCGCCCCTGTCCCTTCCCCGTAACGACCCGCGTGCCGACCGGCGGAAGTTCGTGCTGGAACTCCTCGTACACGTCCTGCTCGAACCGCAGGCAGCACTTCAGCCGCCCGCACCGGCCGGAAATCTTGGTCGGGTCGAGGGTCGATTTCTGGAGCTTGGCCATCCGCATACTCACCGGCGGCATCACCACCATGTGCGTGTTGCAGCACACCGGCTTGCCGCAGTCGCCGTAGTCGGCGAGCAGCTTGGCCTCGTCGCGGACGCCGATCTGTCGGAGTTCGATCCGGGTGTGGAACTCCCGGGCCATGCTCCGCACAAGCTCCCTGAAGTCCACCCGCTGCTCGGCGAGGAAGTAGAAGATGATCCGTTCCCCGCCGAACAGGTGTTCGACATGCACCAGCTGCATGACCAGGCGGTGCCGGGCGATGAGCTGTTCGCCGGCGGCGAACTCCTTCTTCTCGATGTCCTTGAGGTGGACCAATTTGGCCCGGTCCTCGGCCGCGGCAACACGGATGATCTCCCCGCGGGTCGGCTCCGGGATGGCGGCCACTGCTTGCGGGGTTGCCGGACACAGGACCTCGCCGACCTCCTGCCCGCGCTCCGTCTTGAGGATGACGGTGTCGGTCCGGCGGACGGCCACCCCCGGTGGGGCGGTGAACTCGCCGAGGAAGCGCATCACCCCGTGCCGCACGAGGTAACTCGGGCCGGGCGGAGGCTGCGGGAGGGTGTCGGGGTGTGCGATCATGGTGGCCGTATCATCTCGCAGTGCGGTCACAAATGCAACTCGACCACGTCTTTGTCGTGGAGGACATGGTCGCGGCCGACGGTCTGCCCGTCGAACGCGCCGGAGCCCCACACCCGCGCCGACTTCAGCCCCTCCTCGAAGTCCTTGTGGACCCGCCCGGCGAACTCGCCCACCGTGCTCCCGACCGGACTGGTGAACGGGCTGGTCATGTCCGGCGGCTTGCCGGGCTGCTTGGCGTAGATCCGCATCACCCCGAGGTGGTCGTAGATCGCCTTCCGCAGGTCTTCGAGGCCGGCCCCGCTCTCGGCGGCGATCACGACCAGCGGGAAGCGGTCGGTGAACGCCTCTTTCGCCAGTTCCAGGCGGATGTCGGCGGCCTCGGCGTCGGACTTGGTCGCGACGAGGAGCGTTTTCAGGTGGTACGTGGTCGGGTCGTCGGCCGCGGGGATCTCGCGGACGAGTTCACGGCGGGCTTGCTTCAGGCGGTCGAGGACGGCCTGCGTGGCGGCCGGGCCGTCGTCGTCGGCGAGGTCGAGGAAGAGCACCGCGGCGTCGGCCGCGCGGGTGAGGTCGGTGACGAAGTGCTCGTAGTGGTCGGGGGTGATCGGGGGGAGGTCGACGAGTTGAACCCGCACGTCCTCGTAGTCCATCATCCCGGGGATGGGTTCGCGGGTGGTGAACGGGTACGGGGCGACGGCCGGCGTCGCCTTGGTGAGCCGCGACAGCAACCGCGACTTGCCGGCGTTCGGCGGGCCGAGGAACACGACCTGCCCGGCCCCCTGCTTCGGGATTTTGAACGTGCCCGGGGCGGCCTTCTTCGGCCCGAGCTTGGCCTGTTCGATTTCGTCCGTCAGTTCGCTGATCTTGGTCTTGAGTTCGGCCTGGACCTTCTCGCTGGCCTTGTGTTTGGGCAGGATCACCCACATTTCGCGGAGAGCGGCGAGCTTCTCTTCCGGCGTCCGGGCTTTCTTGTACCGGGCCTCGGCGTCGTGGTACTGCGGGGGGAGGTTGACGGCCATTTCGCATTCCTGGCGGGCGGAGGGCGTCAGCCCCCTGATTCTTCTCTCTCGCTCAGGGGCTGACGCCCCCGCCATGATTGTACCGCTCGCGCAGGATCGTGACCCCCTCGGCCGGCAACCGGTCGTTGTCTCCGAGAACCACGCTCCGCAGGCTCACGAGGTTCCTCGACTCCGCCAGCGCGACGGCCCCCGCGAACCCGATCCGCGTGCCCGTCAGGTCGAGTTCCCGGAGCCCCCCGAGATCCGGGCACGCGGCGAGCGCCCGGCTCCCGTCGTCTCCGAACGGGTTCCACGCCAGCGAGAGCGCCCGCAACCCGCCGAGCGCCCCGCTCGCGGTCAGACTCTTCACCCCGGCGTCGGTGACCCCGCAGTTCGTCAGGGCGAGCCGCGACAGGCTCGCGAATGCGTCCCCGCGCACGAGCGCCACCGCCCCGGCGTCACCGAGAGGGTTCGCGGTCAGGTCCAGCGATTCGACCGAGAAGAACACTCCGGATGCCGCCAGCGCGTGCGCCCCGGCCGGGGTGAGCCGGTTGGCCGACAGGTTCAGCGAGAGGAGCGACGAGAGGGCGTCGGCCGTAGCGAGTGCATCGGCCCCGTCGTCCTCGATATCGTTGAACCCGAGGTCGAGGGTGTTGAGCATCGCGAGCGACCCGTCCTCGGCCAGCGCAATCGCCCCGTCGGGGCCGAGCCCGTTGAAGCTGACATCGAGTCCGACGAGGGAGCCCAGCTGCCCGGCTTGAAACAGTGTGCCCGCTCCGGCCGGCCCAAACCCGCAGCGGGAGAGCCCGAGTCGGCGAAGGCTCGACTTCACGCCAGATTCGACGAGACCAGCTGCTCCTGTCTCCCCGAGCGGGTTTCCTGACAGATCGAGCGCGACGAGCTCGGCAACCCTCGTCGCGAGCAAGGTCTGGACGTCCGCCGCGCCGAGCCGGTTGTCGGCGAGTCCAAGGGCGGTCAGGTTCGGGAGCCACGGAGCTGTGCGGAGAGCGACGGCGCCGTTGGACCGGAGGTCGTTTCCCGAAAGCTCGAATTCCCGGAGCCCGTCGAGATAGGTTGAACCGGCCAGTTCTCCGACGCCGGCCGGCCCGATCCGGTTGCCCGTCAGGTCGAGCCGACGGAGGTTCGCCAGATGCGGACACCGGGCGAGTTCGGCCATGAACGGCTGCACCGCAACGAGCTGAACCTCGCGCAGGGGCGTGTATCGGGAAAGCACTCCCCCACTGCTGATGAACGCCCGCCCGGAGAGCGACATCCCCTCGACGAACCCGCGCCGGAACACGAGATCCTTCGCCCCCCAGGCGGAAAAGACCGAAGAGGAGCCGCCGATTAACGCAGATGAAGAACGATCAGGACAATCCTGATCGTTCTTCATCTGCGTTAATCGGCGGCTCTCCTGGATCTGCTTCCGAATCAGTCTGGCCCGGGCGTGGTCGCCCTGGAGGTCGGCCCAGGCGGCGTAGGCGAGACGGGGCTCGTCCGCGTCCGGGTCGGCGAGGACTGCGTCGAGCAGCTGGCGTTCGGTTTCGGACAGCCGCGGGAGATCCGGCGGCTGGGCGGCGTCCGGGTTCCGGAGATCGGTCGCCCCCGGCGCCCGGTACGAAGGGTTCCGGGCCATCGCGTGGAGGACGGCGGGGGTGAGAGGACCGGGCCGGAACCGGCGGCGGAATGGGTTTGCGAGCCGGGGCAGCCGCATACATATTTCCTTGCTGGGTGCGATGTCGCGCCCAGCCTACTGATCGCCCCCGGCACCCGTCAACCGCGAGCTCTCATGACCACGCTCCCCCTGTTCGACCAGATCCAGGAAGCCGCCGCCGCGATCCGGGCGAAGTGGGCGAGGAAACCGTCCGTCGGGATCATCCTCGGCACCGGGCTCGGCAAGCTCACCGAGGACATCGCGGCCGAAGCCGTCCTGCCTTACGAGTCGATCCCGCACATGCCCCGCCCCACCGCCCCGGGCCACAAGGGCCAGCTCGTGTGCGGGACGCTCGAAGGGAAGTCCGTCGTCGCGATGGAAGGGCGGTTCCACTTCTACGAGGGGTACTCGCTCCAACAGGTGACGTTCCCGGTCCGGGTCATGAAGGCGCTCGGCTGCGACGTGCTCGTCGTCAGTAACGCCTGCGGGGGAATGAACCCGCAGTACGGCAAGGGCGACCTGATGCTGATCGAGGACCACATCAACCTGCTCGGCGACAACCCGCTGATCGGGCCGAACGACGACCGGCTCGGGGACCGGTTCCCGGACATGTGTCACCCCTACGACCGCGACCTGCTCGCGCTCGGCCGGCGGGTGGCGCTGGAGGAGCGGATCGTCTGCCACCAGGGGGTGTTCGTGGCGGTCGCCGGCCCGAACCTGGAGACCCGGGCGGAGTACCGGTTCCTCCGGGCGATCGGGGCCGACGTGGTCGGCATGTCGACCGTTCCGGAGGTGATCGTCGGGGTCCACGCGAAGATGCGGATTCTCGGCGTCTCGGTGGTCACCGACATCTGCCTGCCCGACGCCCTGGAGCCGGTCAGCCTGCCCGAGATCATCGCCACGGCGAACGAGGCCGAGAAGAAGCTACGGGTCCTCGTCCGGCGGGTCGTCGCGGCGGTGTGAGGGAGTCGGCCGGGGGTCCTTGTGGTGTGGGGCGAGTTTCCAACTTGCCCAGCGGGTCGCGACCACACCTGGGAGAGGGTGGAACGGCCCCGACCGATCGCTTTCTGAGAAGACCCGCCGGGCAAGTTGGAAACTCGCCCCCACAACCAAACCGGACCTCCGGATGTCAGTCCGGGCCGAGATCGGCGTCTACTCTGTGACAGCCGTTCCGACCTCACGACCGGGGTCTGCTCATGACCACCCGTCATCGGCCCGCTTGGGTTGCCCTACTCGCACTGCTCGGCGCAGCTCTGTCCGCTTCCGCCGCCGCGCCGGCCGCCTCTCCCCTCCCACCCGGTGCTATTGCCAGGCTCGGGAGTACGAAACTTCGCCACGCCGACCGCCCGCTCTGTACTACCTTCTCCCCGGACGGGAAACGCCTGGTCACCGGCGGGCAGGACGGGGCGGTGCGGGTGTGGGACGTGGCGACCGGCGAACAGGTCGCCATCGCCAGCCGGCGCGAGGCGTCGGTCGTCGGGGTCCAGTTCACCGACGGCGGAGGCAGGCTCGCGGTGAACTTCCTCGACGGGTACATCCGGTTCTACCACCCGAACACTCTCGCCGAGATGCCCGCCGTCCTGGCCCCGACCGTGGGGCGGTTCGACTTCTCCCCCGACGGTCAGCTCGTCGCCACTCGCAACCCCAACGGGGACCTCGTGGTGGACGAACTCGCCACCGGCCTGCCGAAGCTGGAACTCCCCCAGCACACCCTGGCCGCGTTTCACCCGGACGGGAAAACCATCGTCGCCTCGGACACTGACGGGACCACCACCCTGTACCACCTCGCCGGCGGAAAGCCGGTGTTCCGCGTCACCCACGGCGGCGAGTTGAGCGGGCTGGCGGTCCGCCCGGACGGCAAGATGATCGCCACGGCCGGGAATGGCGCCGCCCCCCGGGTCAAGCTCTGGGAGATCGGTCAGACCGACCCGCTGGCGGAGATTCCCGATGCGTCCGGTCCGGTCGCATTCATCGGGACCGACCAGCTCGTGGTGACGAAGGCGGGCGGGGTCGGGGTCTACGACCTGAAGAAGAGGTCATGCGTGCGGGAACTCCCCGGCGCGGCCGGCGCGTTCGCAATCTCGCCAGATGGGAAGAAGCTCGCCACGGCGGGGAACGGCGGACTGCGGGTCCGGATCTGGGACCTGACCACCGGTGGGCAACTCCACGCGGACGGGGACGCCCTTCCCGACCCGGCGGTGATGGCCCCGAGCCCCGACGGGCGGTCGCTCTTCGTGATTGCCGCGGGCAATGCATTCGTGTGGCGGGTCGGGGAGGCGATGCCGAGGCCCGCCGGCACCTTCCCCACCGCGGTCGCGACGGCCGCGGCGGGCGGCGGGAAACTGGTCGTCGCCACCGGTCTCGGACTGGCGATCTGGGCCGAGTTCGACCCGTCCCGCCCCCTCCCGGCCAAACCGACCCTCACCGCCGAGGTCCCCGGCACGGTGGTGACGGCGCTCGCGGTTTCGCCAGACGGAAAGTGGGTGGCGTACTCCACCCCGCTCCGGCGGATCACCCTGCTCGACGCGACCGACGGGAAGACTCAGCGGACGCTCTCCCTCCAGACCACCGCCTCGGCCCTCACGTTTTCCCCGAAGGGCGACGGGCTCGTCGTCCTCGGCCGCGACGGGTTCCTGAGACGATGGCAGCTCGGTGCGGACGGTGCGGGAGACCGGGAAGTGTGGAAGCTCCGCGTTCAGCGGGGGCACCACGGCGCGGTCGCGATCAGTCCGGACGGCGGCCGAATCGCGGCCTCTTCCTCCGGCCGCATGTCGGTGGTCGACACGACCGACGGGCATGAGTTATTCGCCCTCGAACGGCCGGGGATTGATGGAACTTTTACGTCGGCCGCGTTCAGCCCCGACGGGCGGTTCCTGATTACCGGCCTGGGTGGAACCGATGGCGTACTGCAGGTCTGGGAACTCGCTACGCGGGCGGAAGTCCGACGGTATTCGACCGGGCTCGGCGGAATAACCCGGCTGGCCGTTTTTCTGGACGGCGAACACGTCGTGTCTTCAGGGACGGATGAGGCGATCACCGTCTGGGATCTGTCGGCGATTCGTCGGAGATGACCCCCGGCTCGTCCGGGCGGTCCGGAAAGAATGTGGGGCGAGTTTCACTCTGGTCTTCGAACTCACCGGTCGGCTCAGGCCCGTCACCGAACCTCCCTCCGGGTCCGCACCTCGACCCGCCCGTCCCCGTGTTCGACGATCACCACGTCGGCCATCCCGACGAACAGGCCGGTCCCGACCACGCCCGGGATCGACCGCAGCGCCAGTTCCAGCCCGGTGGGGTCGGCGATCGGCCCGACCCGCATGTCGAGAAGGAGGTTCCCGTTGTCCGTGACGAGCGGGTCCCCGCGCTCGTCGTCGACCCGGGCGACCGGGAACCCGAGCTTCGTCCGGATGCGGTCGGCACACAGCGGCAGGGCGAACGGGACCACTTCGACCGGCAGGTGCCCACGCCGGCCGAGGACGTCGACCAGCTTGGTCTCGGCGTGTTCCGGACCGATCAGGATGACGATCATCCGCGACGCCGCGGCGACAACCTTCTCCCGGACGAGCGCGTGGCCGTACCCCTTGATGAGGTTCAGCCCCGGGTCGACCTCGTCCGCCCCGTCGATGGTGATGTCGATCGGGAGGGCTTCCCCCAACCCGACGAGCGGGACGCCGACCCGGGCGGCGAGCTCGGCGGTCCCCCGGGACGTGGGGACCCCGCGGACGTCGAGCCCGGCCCGGACGCGCGCCCCGAGGGCGGTCACGAACCGCTCGGCCGCGTGCCCGGACCCGAGGCCCAAAGTCATCCCGTTCGCCACCAGTTCCAGCGCGTTCTCGACGTTGGTCATCGCACCACCCCGTCCCGCCCGTCGTGACCCTTACCCCCCTGCATCATAGGACATCCAGGTCGCCATCCGCCGTTCCGGACGCCCTCATGCCGAACCCGATCCCCGGCCGCCCGCTCGTCGTGCTCGCGCTCGCCGCCGGGTTCGCCCTCGCCCACACCCAGTCCCCGTTGTTCTACTCGAACCAGAACCAGTACCTGCTGCACGGGCTGGCGGACGCCGGGTACGGACACCTCCGCCACGACTGGCTCGCGACCACGAAAGACCCGACCCCCGTGTTCAGCGCCGGGGTCGCGGCGGCGTACCGCGGCGCCGGGTTGTGGCCGCTCCAGGGGGCGTTCCTCGTCCTTCTGATGGGGTACTTCGCGAGCGCCTGGTGGCTCGTGTCGCCCTTGCCGGGGGTGACCCCCTCCTCCCGGACCGCGCTCGGCTTCGCGGCCCTGTTCACCGCCGCTCATGCCGCGATTTTCCGGCTGTTCTCGGTCTGGCTGACCGGGGTCGATTACCCGTGGTTCCTCCAGGCCGGCCTGGCCGGGCAGTATGTCCTCGGTCCGGGGTTACAGCCGTCCGCGCTCGGCGTGCTCCTGGTGGGGTCGCTAGCCGCGTTCGCCAACGGCCGCCCCCATCTCGCCGCGGCCCTCGCGGCGGGCTCGGCGGTCCTCCATGCGACCTACCTGCTGCCGGCGGCCCTGCTCGCCCTCGGGTACATGACCGCTCTCGGCCGCTCGGGCCAGTGGCGGGCGGCGGCGGGAGTCGGTGCGGTGGCGCTCTCGGTCGCCCTCCCGGTGGTCGTCTACACGCTGGTCGTTTTCCCGCCGTCGTCCGCCGGAGTGTTCGCCGAATCCCAGCAGATTCTGGCCGAGGTCCGCATCCCTCACCACGCCGTCGTCGGCCGGTGGCTGGACGGCGTCGCCGTGCTCCAGCTGGGATGGGTCGCCCTCGGCCTCTTCCTGTTGCGGACGTCCCGGTTGTTTCTCCCGCTCCTCATCCCGGCTGTGGGGGCGCTGGTGCTCACGCTCGTCCAGGTCGGCACCGGGGACCACACGCTCGCGCTGCTGTTCCCCTGGCGGGTGTCGGCGGTGCTGGTCCCGGTGGCCACGGCGGCGGTTGTCATAAATATTGTAAATAGACGAACGATTGGACTTATGGAATATTGGATGTTCGTGGCGTTGCTCGTCGCGGCCGTCGCCGGCGGGGTTGCGATCATGGCGCTCGGGCTCGGCTACCGGATGAACGAGGACGAGCGGGCGGTACTCGAGTACGTCCGCAACAACGCCGGCCCGGACGACGTTTACCTGATCCCGACCCGGATTCCCCAGGTCGGGACCGGCCCACGGGGGTCGGTCTCGACCAGCTTCACCCCCCCGCCGCGGCCGAAACCGGGGTCGAACCTGATCCCGGTCGACCTGCAGCGGTTCCGGCTCGCCACCGGGGCCCCGATCTACGTCGACTTCAAGTCGGTCCCGTACGCCGACGTCGAGGTCCTCGAATGGCGCCGGCGGGTGCGCCGGGTGGAGGCGTGGTACGACGAGCCGGACTGGGACCGGGCCGGGGTCCGCGACCAGCTGCGGGCGGAAGGGATTACCCACGTCCTGGTCCCGCGGGCCCAGGCGGTTCGGACGACGTTCCTCGAACCCGTCCACGCCGACGACGCGTACACGGTCTACCGGGTGAAATAACAGGGCGTAACCGGGTAAGTCATTGCACGCGGTCCCGCCCATTGCGGGAAGGCTTGTCTTCCGCCCCAACGGAGCGGGCGAAAGGCCTCCCAGGGCTGACGCCCTGGGCTACTGTCTGGCGACCCCTTCGGGGCCTTCCAAACCACCAGAGCCCGGCCGGTTACCATCCGCTCATCTCACCGGGTCGGGGCCCTCGGCCGACCCCCCATTCGGCCGCTGGGCATTCGGGCATTGCTCGGTCCGCAACAGGTTCAGGGCGGTGTTGATCAGGCCGATGTGCGAGAACGCCTGGGGAAAGTTCCCGACCAGCCGTTTCGCCACCGGGTCGTACTCTTCGCTCAACAGGCCGACGTCGTTACACACCCCGAGCAGCTGTTCGAATAGAGCGGCCGCCTCGCCGTGCCGGCCCTGGAGGGCGAGGTTGTCGGCGTACCAGAAGGTGCAGGGTAGGAACGTGCCCTCGCCCGGAGGGAGCCCGTCCTTCGTGACAGTGGTGTCGTAGCGGCGCACGAACCCGTCGCGCATCAGCTCCCGGCCGACCGCCGCGACGGTGCCCGTCACCCGCGGGTCGGCGGCGGGCAGGAACCCGACCTGCGGGATCATGAGCACGCTCGCGTCCAGGACGGGGGAGCCGTATGCCTGGGTGAAGGTGTTTTTCGCCCGGTCGAACCCCCTCTCGCACACCTGCCGGTGGATCGCGGCCCGGACCTCCCGCCAGGTCGCGACCGGCCCGGCCCGGCCCCACCGCTCGACCGCTTTCACCGCCCGGTCGAACGCCACCCAGGCCATCACCTTCGAGTGAACGAAGTGCTGCCGCGGGCCGCGGACTTCCCAGATCCCGTCGTCGGGCTGGTCCCAGTTCTGCTCCAGCCACGCCAGCAGCCTGGCGATCACCCGCCACCCGTCGTCCATCGGGCTGAGACCGGCCTGGCGGGCCTGGAACATGGCGTCGAAAATCTCGCCGTACACGTCGAGTTGCAGCTGGTCGTGGGCCGCGTTCCCGACCCGGACGGGCTTCGACCCGTCGTACCCCGGCAGCCAGGAAACCTCCCACTCGGGCAGCCGTCGCTCCCCGCCCACCCCGTACATGATCTGCGTACTGCCGGGGTTGCCGGCGACCGCCCGGAGGAGCCACCGCCGCCACTCCCCGGCCTCGGTCGTGTACCCGCAGTTGATCAGGGCGAGCAGCGACAGGGTCGCGTCCCGGAGCCAGCAGTACCGGTAGTCCCAGTTCCGCACCCCGCCGACGGCCTCCGGGAGGGAGGTGGTCGGGGCGGCGACGATCCCCCCGGTCGGCTCGTACGTCAGCGCCTTCAGCGTGATCAGCGAGCGGACGACCTGGGCCCGGTACGGGCCGGGGTAGGTACACCGGGCGGCCCATTCGTGCCACCACGCCTCAGTTTCGGTCAGAGCGGCCGTGGAGTCGAGGGTCTGATTCCCCCTCCGCTCCGACGGGTGCCAGCACAGGACGAACGGGACCCGCTGCCCCGCCTCGACCGTGAACTCGCCGACGGTGGTGAGGTTTTCCCCGCGGAGCGGGACCGGGGTGAGGACGGTGACCGCGTCCGGCCCGGCGATGGCCGAGATCCCGCAATCGGCCCGGCGGACCCAGGGGACGATCGATCCGTAGTCGAACCGGAGGACGATTTCGGTCCTCATATTCACCCGGCCCCGCCGCCCTTCCACGATCCGGATCAGGTTCGGGTCCTGGCCACGGGCGGGCATGAAGTCGACCACCGCCACCACCCCGTCGGCCGTTTCGAACTCCGTTTCGAGTACGAGCGTCTCGTCCCGATACCACCGGCGGACGGCCGTCACCTCGCCCGCGGGGGCGAGCAGCCAGCGGCCGTGGTCCGGGGTGCCGAGGAGGGCGGCGAAGACCGCCCCCGAGTCGAACCGGGGGACGCACAGCCAATCGATCGACCCGTCCTTCCCAACGAGAGCGGCCGTATGGCAGTCGCCGATCAGGGCGTAGTCTTCGATTCGAAGGGTCATGCGCGGGCCTCGGCGGGCGGTGTGGTCGGAAGGCACTGAACGAGGAAACCGGGGTGTCCCATGAAGAACCCGAGGCGACGCGCGGGGGAACGGTTCCGGCTCGCCCGGTCCGGTTCAAACCGTGAGCACATCTCTTGCCAGGGAAGCGGCCCGTCCGCCCTATGACACCGATGGGCCGCTTTCTCGTTTGATGATAAGATCCCGCCACGGAGTGACGGGCTCTTATCAGCCCCTTTCGGCCCGCCTCATCTCCCGCTACTATCGCGGCTGCCCATCTTCTCTCCCGGAGGCCGCCATGAACCGCCGCGAATTCCTCTCCACCGCCACCGCCGCCGGAGTTGCCGGCACCGTCCCCGGTTCGGCCGCGTTGTTCGCCGCCGACCGGGCCGCGAAAAAGCCCCGGGTCGGGATGATCGGGTGCGGGTGGTACGGGAAGGTCGACCTGTTCCGTCTCCTCCAGGTCGCGCCGGTCGAGGTAGTCTCCCTGTGCGACGTGGACAAGGCCATGCTCGCCGACGCCGCCGAGCAGGTGAGCCGGCGGCAGGCGTCGAAGGCGATGCCGCGGACGTTCGGCGACTACCGCGAGATGCTCAAGGAGAAGGACCTCGACATCGTCCTCGTCGACACCCCCGACCACTGGCACGCCCTCCCGATGATCGCCGCCGTCGAGGCCGGGGCCGACGTGTGGGTGCAGAAGCCGATCAGCGTGGACGTGGTCGAGGGCCGGGCGATGGTGGCCGCCGCCCGCAAGCACAAGAAGGTGGTGCAGGTCGGGACCCAGCGGCGGAGCACCCCGCACCTGATCGAGGCCGTCGACAAGGTGATCAAGCCCGGCCTGCTCGGGACGGTCGGGCACGTCGACATCTGCTGCTACTACCACATGCGGACCCGGGAAAACCCGCCCGACTCCGCCCCGCCCCCGACCCTCGACTACGAGATGTGGACCGGGCCGGCCCCGATGCGGCCGTACAACAAGCTGGTCCACCCGCGGTCCTGGCGGGCGTTCGCGGAGTACGGCAACGGGATCATGGGCGACATGTGCATCCACATGCTCGACGCGGTCCGGTGGATGCTCGGGCTCGGGTGGCCGAAACGGGTCGACTCGGCGGGCGGCATCCTGGTCGACAAGAAGAGCAAGGCGAACATCCCGGACACCCAGTCCGCGACGTTCGACTTCGGCGCCCTCCAGGTGGTCTGGCAGCACCGGACCTACGGCCACGCGGCCGACCCGGAGTACCCGTGGGGGCTGACCATCTACGGGGACAAGGGGACGCTCAAGGCGGACGTCCACAAGTTCGCCTTCACCCCGCTCGACGCCAAGGAGCCGGCGATCACCGGGAAGGCGTTGTTCGAGTACGACAAGTACCCGGAGGACGAGACCGAGAAGGACCTGGAGCGGCACGTCGCGTCGGCGGTCCGGTGGCACATGAAGGATTTCCTCAAGGCCATCGCGTCCCGGGGCAAGCCGGTGGCGGACATCGAGGAGGGGCACATCTCGACGGCCAGCTGCATCCTGGCGAACCACTCGCTCGCGCTCGGCCGGTCGCTGACCTGGGACGCGGCCGGGCAGCAGGTGGTCGGCGACCCCGAGGCGAACAAACTCCTCCGCCGGCCGTACCGAGCCCCGTGGGTCCACCCGGAACCGACGGCGTGACCAACGGAACGGGAAATCCATCGCCCACCCCCTCCACGACCCGGAATGCCGTTTGCACCATCCCTTTCCGGGGTTCGTCTTTACACATCGGGGAGGGCGTCATGAACACCTCAACCACGAACCCGCGGGAAACGACGGTGGTGGGAGTCTTCAACGGGTTCGCCGAGGCCCGGCGGGCGGTCGAGACACTGCGGGCGGCCGGGTATACGGATGACATGATCGGCGTCCTCGGGCCGGACCCGGACCACAAGACCGAACACCACCACACCGGGCTACTGACCGACGCGACCCACACCCGCTGGGAAGAAGGGGCCGGGATCGGCGCGGCGGCCGGCGGGGCGGCGGGCCTCGGGCTCGGCCTGGCAGTCGCGGCCGGGTTGATCTCCCCGCTCGCGCCGGTCGTCGCAGGCGGTGCGCTGCTCGCGTTACTCGCCAGTGCCGGGACCGGGGCCGCCGTCGGCACGGTCGTCGGCGCGTTGTGCGGCCTGGGCATTCCCGAAGAAGATGCCTGCTGGTACGCCAAAGAGCTCGACGCCGGGCGGGTCGTGGTCACCGTACACCCGGACCGCGAGGACGTCGAGGCGGTCGCCGACACGCTCCGGAAGTGCGGGGCGGAGGTCAAATCCGGGGCGGGGATCGGGGTATACGGCACCGGTTTAACTGCCACCCCGTACTGACCTTCACGGCACCGGCCCGCCCGGCCGGGGCGGTTCCGGCGGCTCGTCGATCGGCGTTTGCGGTTCGGGTTCGGGCCCGGGCGGAAGTGGCACCGGCGGCCGCGGCGGGTGCGGGAGCGGGCCGGGGTCGATGCCGGATGGCGCGGGCATGGTCGGTACTCCGGGCAATGGGATACGGCCCTGCCTCACAGGGCCGCGCGGGTAGGCGTCAGTCCTTCTCGGCGCGGATCATCCCGTACACGTGATCCCGGATCTCCTTCACCATCTGGACGTCGCGCTCGTGAATCTTGCGGAACATCTCGACGCACTCCTGAGAGCCGGCGTCCGCGGCGTCCTGGATGTATCTCTCGTAGGCGTTCAACCCTTCCGCCTTGACCTGTAACACCGTGAGCCAGTCGTACATCAGATCGCTGATCGGGTTGGTAGCGGTCATCTGAGCCACGGTTCGGTCCTCCTCGGGATGAGACGGGCGACCACCGGAATGACGCCGCAACCGATGTGCCGCCGGGCCGGCCCCGGGCGGCACGTCGGTTGCGACCGTGCGGAGAACAAGGAGGGCCGCCGATGAACCCCGACGCCGTCGCAACCCCGACCACCTCGACCCCCGCCGCCCGCCCTGGTTGGTGGCAGAACCTGAAGGACACCTGGCGCCTGCTCTACCGGGCCGGGATCGCCTGGGACCGGGACAACGCGATGCGGTTGTCGGCCGCCGTCGCGATGTACACGATCCTGTCCCTGTCCCCCCTCCTGGTGATCACCATCAAGGTGATGGCGCTGATCCTCAGCGACGAGTCCGCCGCGCGGCAGGTGCGCCGGCAGGTCGAAGCGGCCCTCGGGCCGCTCGGGGGGCAGGCCGTCGAAGGGATGATCACCGACACGGTCCGCCGCGGGTCGGGGGTGCTTCCCACCGTGCTCAGCATCGGCATGTTGCTGCTCACCGCGTCCGGGGTGTTCAATGAACTGCGGGACTCCCTCAACGTCGTCTGGGGAGTCGAACCGAAGAGCGGGCGCGGCATCTGGGCGGTCCTGCGGGACCGCCTCCTGTCCGTGGGGATGGTGTTCGTGATCGGTTTCCTGCTGCTGGTGTCGCAGGTGATCAGTGTCACCCTTACACTCCTGAGCGAGTACATAATCGGGACACCCGGGTGGGCGGCAGTGGCAGTGGACTTCGTCGTCTCGACGGGGGTCATCGCCGCCCTGTTCGCGATGCTCTTCCGCGTCCTTCCGGAGGTCCGACTCGGGTGGCAGGACGTACTTTTCGGGGCGGTGGTGACCGCCGTCCTGTTCAAGATCGGCCAGTACCTTCAGGCCCTGTACTTCACGTACGGGACGACGGCGTCCGCGTACGGGGCGGCCGGGTCGTTCGTGGTCGTGCTGCTGTGGGTTTACTACTCGTGCTGGATCCTCTTTTACGGGGCCGAATTGATCAAGGAGCGGGCCCACATGCTCGGCCGGGAGATCGAGCCGGCCGCCGATGCCGTTCGAGTCTCCCACCCGGCCGAGGTGGCGTGGCAGTGCAAGAAATGACGCCCGACGAAGGCCGATTTCGGCCCCGGTCATTCGCCGCCGGCCGCGTCCTCTTCCGCCCCGGGGACGGGGCCGTGTTCTTTCCCGCCCCGGGCGATCCGTTTGCCGGTGTCGAGCCGCTCGCCCCATTCCTCGGCCGGCGTCGTTTCTTGTTCGCCGGTGGATCCGCCCGTTGCCCTGCCGCCTTGAGCCGGCCGTGGGTCCTTTCGGTCGGTCCGTTCTCGATCGGTCGCCATGTTCATCCCTCCACTTGCCCCGGTCGGGGCCGGGGTCGATGACATACCAGTGGGCAAAGCATGTGCCGCTCATTTCAGTCCGGCGGGCACTTTCTTTGCAGGTTTCTCCCGGATCGATCTCCCTTTTTCGGAGGCCTTACGATGCCGGTACGCACGTCCGAAGCGGCCTGGGAAGGTGATCTGAAAAGTGGCAAGGGTACAGTGAAACTCGGGAGCGGGGCCTACTCCGGCCAGTATTCGTTCTCCTCGCGGTTCGAGAACGGGACCGGCACGAACCCGGAGGAATTGATCGCCGCCGCCCACGCCGGGTGCTTCTCGATGGCCCTGTCGCACGCCCTCGCCGGGGCCGGGTTCCCGCCGAAGCGGGTCCACACCGTCGCCAAGGTCCACCTCGAAAAGAGCGGCGACGGGTTTGCCATCCCGAGGATCGAGCTCGAAACCGATGCCGACGTCCCGAACATCTCCCCCGAGGTGTTCCAGGAGTACGCCGAGAAGGCGAAGGCCGGGTGCCCGGTGTCGAAGGTGCTCACCGGGGCGCAAATCACCCTCTCCGCGAAGCTGACCGGCCGATGAGCGACAGGCCCCGCGACGCGGTCGTGGTGGGGTCGGGACCGAACGGGCTGGCGGCGGCGATCGCCCTGGCCCGGCGGGGCCTGTCCGTCCTCGTCGTCGAGGGGGCGGACGCGGTCGGCGGCGGGGCCCGGTCGGCCGCGCTCACGCTCCCCGGATTCACGCACGACCTCTGCTCGGCCGTCTACCCGATGGCCGCAGCCTCGCCGTTCTTCCGGGAACTGCCGCTCGCCCGGCATGGGCTGGAATGGGTTCATCCGCCGGACCTGCTCGCCCACCCGTTCGACGACGGGACGGCGGCGGTGTTGAAGACCTCCGTCGACGCGACCGCCGACGGACTCGGTGCCGACGCCGAGGCGTACCGCCGGTTGATGCTCCCGCTGGTCCGGAACGCCGCGAGCCTGTTCGCGGATCTGGTCGGGCCGTTCCGCATCCCCAGGCATCCGCTCCTGGCAATGCGGTTCGGGTGGCCGGCGATCCGCTCAGGCCGCGGGCTCGCCGAGGCGTACTTCAAAACCGATCACGGCCGGGCCTTGTGGGCGGGGCTCGCCGCCCACGCCGTCTTACCCCTCGACCGCCGCCCCGGGGCCGCGATCGCCCTCATGCTCGCGGTCGCCGGCCACGCCCACGGCTGGCCCCTCGTCACGGGCGGCGCGCAGCGCCTGTCCGACGCCCTCGCCTCGTACTTTCGCTCGCTCGGCGGGGAGATTCAAACCGGACGCTGGGTGAAGTCGGTCGACGAGCTGCCGCCCGCGAAGGCCATCCTGCTCGACGTCACCCCGCGCCAGGTCGTGGCCCTCGCCGGCCACCGGCTGCCGCGGGGCTATACGCGCCGGCTGGGGAAGTACCGGTACGGGCCGGGGATCTTCAAAGTCGACTGGGCACTCTCCGGCCCGGTCCCCTGGACCGCCCCCGGATGCCGCACGGCTGGCACCCTCCATCTCGGCGGGAACCTCGGAGAGGTCGTTGCCGCGGAACAGCTGCCGTTCGACGGAACGCACGCCGAGCGGCCGTTCGTCCTGTTCGTCCAGCCGAGTCTCTTCGACGGATCGCGGGCGCCGGCGGGGAAGCACACGGCCTGGGCTTACTGCCACGTCCCGCACGGCTCGACCGAAGACATGACGGAGCGGGTCGAAGCCCAGGTCGAGCGGTTCGCCCCCGGGTTTCGCAACCTGATCCTCGCCAGACACACGATGAACACCCGGGCGATGGAGAGCCACAACCCGAACTACGTCGGCGGGGACATCAGCGGCGGGGTGACCGATTTCGGCCAGCTCTTCACCCGGCCGGTCGCCCGGCTAAACCCCTACACCACCCCTGACCGCGGGCTCTACATCTGCTCGTCCTCCACCCCGCCCGGCGGTGGAGTTCACGGCATGTGCGGGTATTTCGCCGCGCGGACGGTGCTCCGCCGGCTCGGGGTGAAAGGGTGAACCCACTCTTGTAGGGTGGGTCGAATCTTCGAGGCCCACCGGTGTTGCTCACGGTGGGCTCTCGTAGGGTGGGTCGAGTCTTCGAGGCCCACCGGTGTTGCTTCGAGGCCCACCGGTGTTGCCTGTAGTTGCCCCCGGTGGGCCTCGAAGACTCGACCCACCCTACATGAAGACCCACCCGACACGAAGTCACGGAGACGGTCCGGCGACTTCCCGGTAAACGAACATGCCGGCCAGGAAGAGGATCACACAGATCGTCAGGAATACGAAGAACAGCACCTTGGCGATTTCGGTCGCCCCCTGCGCGATATCGGTGAACCCAAACAGCGCTGCGATTCCCGCGATGATCAGGGCAACCAGCGCCCATCTCAGCAGTGACATGGCGAGTCCTCCCGGGTGACGTGGCCGGCGGGAGCCGGCCGCATCGTCGGAAGTTGCAAACCGAATGCCGGCCGGGCCGGCCGTCAGACCAGCTGCTTCTTGAGCCCGTCGACCTCGATCCCGAGTTTCTCCCCGAGGGCGATGAACGCCGCCGCCCACTCGCGGGCGGGCCGGTCTCCGGTCCGGGCGAGCCGGGCCCGGGCGGTGAACACGGACGTGGCCACGTCGAAGAACACGTTCTGGGGGGCCCAGACGTTCGACTCCAGCGGCTTCTGCCGGGCAAGGTCGAGAGCCTCGGAGAGCAGCTGGAGCAGGTCGAGCCGGGTCGGCTCCACCCGCCACTCCTCGGCGAGCCGGGTGAGCACGTGCGTGAACTTGTGCCCCAGGGTACCGTCCAGCTCGACCCCCAACTCCCGGGCCCCGGCGACCAGCCCCCGGATCTCGGCGACCTTCTGGGAGTCGAACCGGGCCTCGACGATGCTCCCGTGCCGGAGTTGGAGGACCGACCGCAGGTCGGTGTCGAACAGGGCCTCGACGGTGGCCCGCAGGAGGGGCGGGAGTGGGATCGACAGGTGCCGGTGGAACCGCATCAGCGGCAGGTTTTGCTCATACACCCGGCGGAACAGCTCCCGGACGTCGACGATCCCGGCCTGGCGGATCTGCCTCAGGACGGCCCGTCGGAGGTCCCGGAACAGGGACGCGACCGAGTGGGTCGCCTCCCCGAAGTTCCGGTCGATCAGCCGGATCACCTGGAGGATGTCGGCCCGCTGGAACGCCTCGACCACCCCGGCCGCCCGGTTCGCGAACGCGGTGTCCCCGGGGTACTCGACCACCCCGGCGGTCGCGTTGTGGTCGCCCAGGTGCAGGGCCGCGTAGGCGAAGTCGGCCTCCTCCCGGGTGACCTCCGAGACGAGGGTGGCGTGCCCGACCGCGAGCTTTACCCGGCCGGCCTCGAGCGTCCGGGCGTCTTTCCGGTCGATCGCGTACCCGAACTCCCGGAACGACTCGCCCGGCGGCTGGAACAGCGCCGCCACCGCGTAGTGGGCGGCCATGTTCTTCCACCCGACCCGGGCCGGCTTTACGTACCGCTCGTACACATCCTTCCCGGTCGGGTGCTCGGCCGGCAGGTTGCTCGGGGCATGGGCCAGGCGGGCGAGGAAGGCCGCCTCGGGGGACCCGCCGAACAGCTCTTCGGCGAGCTGGATCGCCCGGGCCGCGTACATCATCACCTGGACCGTCTCGATCCCGGAGATCTCGTCGAAGAACCACCCGCAGCTCGTGTACATCAGCTGGAGGTTCCGCTGGATCTCCATCAGCTTCAGGGCGGCGACCCGCTCGGCCGGGGCGAGCGGCTTCTTCTCGTGCCGGGCGAGGAAGGCGTCCTGGGTCTCGGGCCGGCGGTCGAGCAACACCCCGACGTAGTCGTCGCGTGCGGCCCACGGGTCGGTGAAGAGCTTGCCGCCGAGCTTCTCGAACGCCGGGAGGAGGCCGTCGCGGAGGCCGTCGAGCGCGGCCCGGAGCGGCCCCCGCCAGTTCTGGTGCCAGCCCGGGCGGCCGGAGTTACACCCGCAGTGCGTCTTCCACCGCTCGATCCCGTGGACGCAGCTCCACGACGAGTTCTCGAACACCTCCACCTCCCACGCCGGGGGGTGGCGTTCCAGGAACTCCCCGTAGTTCGTCAGCCTCACCCCGGGGTGGGCCGCGATCTGGTCGAGGGCGTAGGCGAGGGCCATGTCCCCGTGCGGGTGGTGGTGGCCGTAGGACTCGCCGTCGGTGGCGATGTGCGAGAGCTGAGGGCCCCGGCGGGAATCGGAGAACGCGCCCAGGAGTCGCCCGGCGAGGACCTCCCCCTTCGTCAGGAGCTGCTCGAACGCGACCGCCCGGGAGACCGGGCCGTCGTAGAAGAAGAGCGCGATCGATCGCCCGGACGGGAGCCTCTGGACGTACGCGACCGACGGGTCGATCCGGTTCCCGCTCACGTCCTGCCAGTCCTTCCCGCCGACCGGGCGGACCCGGGCCGCCTGGTTCGGGGCGAGGACCGTGAATTTGATCCCGTGCGCGGCCAGGACCTCCAGGGTCGCCAGGTCGACGGCGGTCTCGGCCAGCCACATCCCTTCCGGGTCGCGGAGGAACCGGTGCCGGAAGTCGCGGAGCCCCCACACCACCTGGGTCCGCTTGTCCGCCGCGTCGGCGAGCGGCATGATCTGGTGGTTGAACACCTGGGCCATCGCCGACCCGTGGCCGGAGAACCGGTCGCAGCTGTCGCGGTCGGCGTCGAGGACGCGCTCGTAGAGGCCGGGCTCCTTGTCCTGCATCCAGGCGAGGAGGGTCGGGCCGAAGTTGAAGCTGATCCGGGCGTAGTTGTTCACCAGCCTGGCGATCTGCGCGCCGGTCCCGAGGATGCGGGCGACCGCGTTCGGGGCGTAGCACTCGGCCGCGATCCGCTCGTTCCAGTCGTGGTACGGGTAAGAGGTGTCCTGGAGTTCCACCATCTCCAGCCACGGGTTCTCCCGGGGCGGCTGGTAGAAGTGGCCGTGGACGCAGACGTAGCGCTCGGACATGGGGACTCGGGGGTAAGGGCCGGTGGAGAGGCCCACGGAATAGAGTACGCGACCGGTCGGGGGGACGGAAGAGACCGGCCGAGAACTCAAAGCCCGTCCGGACCCCGCCCCGGGATGGGGGGAAGAAAGGACGGGTCCGGGATACAGGAGATGTCGGAGCCCCGCGTGATCGTCCGGCGGCGGACCGGTCCCGCCGCCGGTTTCCGGGCCCTTACCGTTTCGGGGAGGCCCGTCGTTTCGCGAAGACCGTGAACAGGACGACCCCGATCACCGCGGCGGCCAGCACGACGACAAGCATCACGAGAAGGAGAGTCTCCCGGTCGATGCCGAACAGTTGTTGTAACCCTATGCCGGCCGCCGCAAGTATTCCCACCGTTAGACCGAACAGCACGTTCCACCCCTCGGACCGCGCAGCTGCTCCGTCCCCGTCGGACGGGCGGGGCGCGGGCGGGTCGGCGCGGGGCTGCGGGGGGCTGGCAGCTCAGTCCCGGCCTCACGGTAGGCGAACGCCGGGATCTTCTTCCCGCACGATTCGCACCACCCGGCTTGGATGTCAGCGCCAGGCAGGTTGATCCCGCAGGTCGGGCAAGTAAAGCATCTCATCTGGCCTCCGGAACGAGCAAGATGACGATTCTCCGCTTCTGTTTGGGCCTCCGGGCAGCCCTTCAAATCACGTCCGAGAGGGCCAGGAGCCGCCCAGAGCTACCCGCTCAGTGAGCCGTGAACTCCCGGAAGTGATGGTGCGGGTCGGGTGCGAAAGCGGCTCAGGCGCGACTCGGCGCCGCCTCGGCCGCCTGCTTGATCGCCTGGCAGCGGCCCTCCAGCGACCGAGGGTTTCAGCCGAGCAACCGGCCCGGGCAAGTTGGAAACTTGCCCCCACACAGGTGGTACTTCACCGAACAGTCCGATACGCCTCGACCACCCGTTCACCGGCCTCGTCCGGCGTGCGGCCGAACGCCATCAGGCCCTCATGGTGCCCGCCCATCACAAACACCCCACGCTCCCGGACGGCCGGCTGGCCCAACAGCTTCTCAATTGCCCACGCCATCTCGGGTGTCCCGGCTTCGGCCCGCGGGCAAGTGGTCGGGATGCGGTCGCGGAGCTGGTCCCACATTCCCAGATGATGCACGTGGATCACCACCCCGGCCGTCGGGTCGCTCGCGTACACCGCCGCATGGCTCAACGACTCCGACGACGCCCGCACCGGCCCGCGGCAGTGGAGTGAGTTCGCGGCGAAATCGAAGGCCGTCACTTCGGCGAAATGTTCCGGGCCGAGCCTGGGAAGTCCGCCGGTGGCCGTGCCGGAGATGACGAAGGTGGCCCCGGTCGAGCCCCGGGCGCTGATGTTCCCGAACCCGATCCCGTCGGGGTAAACGCCGATGAGCCCGAGCTGGTACAGCCGGTCGCGCCAGGCGATCAGCGCCGCGACCACCGCGCCGGCCGGTGGGTCAGCCGGTTCCCAGTCGCAGCGGAACTGGATGTACCCGTTCTCACCGGTCATCGCCCCTGTACCCTCCGCCGTAACTCGGTGGGCGGGAAGACGCCGTGCTCGGTGACGAACGCGGTCACCAGCCGGGCCGGGGTCACGTCGAACGCGGGGTTCGCCGCCGGGCTCGACTCCGGCAGGAGCCGGACCCGCTCCGGGCCCCGCGGGCCGAGCCCGTCGATGTAGCGAACCTCGTCGGCACTCCGCTCCTCGATCGGGATGCCGGCCCCGTCGGCGAGCGACCAATCGACGGTGGACGACGGCAGGGCGACGTAGAACGGCACCCCGGTGTCGTGCGCGGCGAGGGCCTTCAGGTAGGTGCCGATCTTGTTCGCCGTATCGCCGTTCGCCGCCACCCGGTCGGCCCCGACGATCGCGAGATCGACCATTCCCCGCTGCATCAGATGACCGCCCGCGTTATCCGCGACCACAGTGTGCCGGACCCCGTGCTCGCCGAGTTCGAACGCGGTCAGCGCCGCTCCCTGGTTTCGCGGGCGGGTTTCGTCGACCCACACGTGGACGGGAATACCGGCCTCGTGGGCGGCATACACAGGGGCCGTGGCCGTGCCGTAATCGACGCACGCGAGCCACCCGGCGTTGCAGTGCGTCAGGACGTTGACCTCACCCTTGCGGGCCGCGACGTCCCGGATCAGCTGGAGCCCGTGCTCCCCGATCCGCCGGGACCGGTCCAGCTCGTCGGCGACGATCTGCCGGGCCGCGGCGAGGGCGAGCCGGCGCCGGTCGTCGGCCGTCCTGCCCCGATGGACCTGGTCCAGAACGAAGCGGATGGCCCACTGTAGGTTGACCGCCGTGGGCCGCGCGGCGGCGAGCAGTCCGGCCGCCCGATCGACTTCCGTCGCCACTCCATCCGCTGCCGCCGACCGCGCGGCGAAGTACACCCCGTACCCGGCCGCCGCCCCGATGAGCGGGGCACCCCGGACGTACATCTCCCGGATCGCGACCGCGACGTCTTCCGCCGTTCGCAGGACGGCGGTGGCGAACCGGTGCGGCAGGACCCGCTGGTCGATCACCTCGATCCCGTCCGCGCCGGGAAGTTCCCAGAGCGTGCGGTAAGGCTTTCCGCCGATGTTCATCACGACTCCGCGAGCGAAACCCCGAGGAATACCCGGTGTTAATTATCCTACGTCCGGCCCCGTCCCCCGCCCGTTTACCTTTCCGCGAAGCCCGCTACGTTGAACTGTGCCTACCGATCCGACTACGGAGTTCTCCCACGATGACCCTCCTTCGTCCGGCCCGGGCGTTCCTGCTCCCGGCCGTCATGGCCGCACTGGCCTTTCTCGCCCCGGCCGAAGCTTACTCGCAAAAGGCGAAGAAGGTCCGACCGACCGGGCCGGCCGAAGACCTGCTCAAACCCGGGCCGCGCCCGAAGCGCCCGCCCCTTCCCCCGAGCCGGCTCCCGCTCGAACTCATCAAGGGCGAACGGATCGCCCTCATCGGGAACTCGACCGCCGAGCGCATGAGCCTGTTCGGCCACTTCGAGACGCAGTTGCACCTGCGGTTCGCCGACAAGGAACTCGTCGTCCGCAACTTCGGCCGCCCGGCGGAGGAAGTCTCGGTCCACCAGCGGTCGGCGGACTACACAAAGCTCGACGACCCGCTCCACGCCTTCGGGCCGGACACCTTCCTCTGCTTCTTCGGCTACAACGAGTCCTTCGCCGGCAAGGAGGGGGTCGAGACGTTCAAGACGAACTACGAGAAACTCCTCGACGAGTACGCCGAGAGATACCCCCGGGACGACACCAGGGCGAAACCCCGGTTCGTGATCGTCTCCCCGATCGCGTTCGAGTCGGCCGGCGACCCGTTCCTGCCCGACGGCAAGAAGGAGAACGCGAACCTGAAGCTGTACGCCGACGCCGCGAAGGCCGTCGCGGACAAGCGGGGGCTCGCGTTCGTCGACCTGTACGACCCGACGCTGAAGGCGTTCGCCGAACAACCGGGGCTACAGCTCACCGTCAACGGGTGCCACGCGAACGAGGTCGGGGACAAGCTAATTGGCGAAACCCTGTCCGCCGCCCTGTTCGGCCCGGCCGCCGGACCGGCGAACACGGCCCAGTACGAAAAGGTCCGGGCGGCGGTGAACGACAAGTCGTTCGTCCACCAGCAGGACTACCGGATGGTGAACGGCTGGTACGTGTACGGCGGGCGGCGGACGTTCGACACCGACACGTTCCCCCGCGAGTACGTGAAGCTCCGGAACATGGCCGCCGTCAGGGACCGGTACGTCTGGGACATCGCCCAGGGCAAAGAGGTCGCTGCCAAGCCCGACGACAGCGAGACCGGCGACCTGATCACCCCGCCGACCCGGTTCGGCGACCCGCGGCAGAAGTATTCCGAGGCCGACCAGCTCCGCTACCTCTCGCCCGACGAGTTCATCAAGACCTGTACCACCCCGCCGGGGGTGGAGATCAAGCTGTTCGCCGACGAAAAGATGTTCCCGGAACTCGCCAAACCGGTCCAGCTGAACTTCGACAACAAGGGCCGGCTGTGGGTGGCGTGCATGCCGAACTACCCGCAGTGGAAGCCCGGCGACCCGAAGCCGAACGACCGGCTCCTCACCCTCGAAGACACGGACGGCGACGGGAAGGCGGACAAGTGTACCGTCTTCTACGACCAGCTGCACTGCCCGACCGGGTTCGAGTTCTGGAACGGCGGCGTCCTGGTCATGGACCAGCCGCGGATCCTGTGGCTGAAGGACACGGACGGCGACGGGAAAGCCGACCTGGTGGTCCAGCTGTGGGACGGGTGGGCGACCGACGACACCCACCACCGCGGCGGCTGGGAGTGGAGCCCCGGCGGAAAGCTGCACCTGCTCGAGGGGATCGCGACCAGCACCACGCTCGAAACCCCGTGGGGGCCGCACCACAGCCACGGGAGCGGCGGGGCCTACGTCATCGACCCGCGGTCGCTCAAGGTCCGGCAGTTCTCCCTGCCCGGCATGTACAACATGTGGTGCTACGTGTTCGACGAGTGGGGCCAGGGAATTGTGGGCGACGGCACCACCCCGAACCAGACCTGGGACGTCCCGCTGTCCGGGGCCCAGTTCCCGGGCCGCAAGGGGCTGAACTTCATCCTCCCCGACGGGGTCCGGCCTAACCTCGGGAGCGAGTGGCTCGTGTCCCGGAACCTGCCGGACGAAATGCAGCGGCAGTTCACCTACGCCTGCGTGATCCAGATGAACGGGCTGACCCGGTACACCGTCGAGGACGACGGGGCCGGGTACAAGGGCCAGCGGATCAAGAAGGACGGCCAGTTTTCCGACCTGATCCGCTCGACCGACAAGCACTTCCGGCCGTCGGACCCGCAGATCGGTCCGGACGGGGCGCTCTGGTTCGGGGACTGGGCGAACGCCCTTATCGGCCACATGCAGTATTCCCAGCGCGACCCGAACCGCGATCACCAGCGGGGCCGCATTTATCGACTGGTCGGCAAGGACAAGCCTCTGGTCAAGCCGGTGACGCAGTTCGGCAAGAGTGTGCCGGAGCTCCTGGAGCAGTTCCGGGAGTACGAGTGGCGGACGCGGTACCGGGCGCGGCGGGAGCTGCGCGACCGGCCGACTCCCGAGGTGACGGCGGCGGTGAAGGCGTGGGTGGCGAAGCTCGAGCCGGCCGACAAGGCTTACGACCGCCTACTGTGCGAGGCCCTCTGGGTCCAGCAGGGGCATCACGCGGTCGATCCCGAGTTGTTGAAGCAGGTCCTCGGCTCGAAGCGACCGGAAGCACGGGCGGCGGCGGTCCACGTGGTCGCGGAGGAGCGGGAGACGGTCCCGGCCGCCTTCGACCTGCTGAAGACCGCGGCGACCGACGCCCACCCGCGGGTCCGGACCGAGGCGCTCCGCGGGCTGAGCTTCTACGCCACCCCGGAGGCCGTGGACGCCGCCCTGGCCGCCGCGAAGTTGCCGCTCGACTACTGGACGAAGTACACCCTCGACGCGACCCTCGGGGCGACCGAGACCGTGTGGCGGCCGGGGTTCCTGGCCGGGAAGCTCGGCAAGGGGAACCCGGCCGGCGAGAAGATCATGACCGACATCCTGTCCTCGTCGAAGGCCGGCGGGGCCGCCGCCCCGCACCTGCGGCTGTTGCTGGGGACCGAGACCCAGACGGCGGAGACGAAGAACAAGGCCATGACCGAGCTGACGAAGCTGAAGGGGGACGTGAACAACGGCCGGGCGGTGTTCGTCCGGAGCTGTACGGCGTGCCACAAGGTCGGGAACGGGGAGGGCCAGGAGTACGGGCCGAACCTGGCGGAGGTCGGCAAGCGGCTGACGCGGTACAAGATCGTCGAGTCGATGATCGACCCGAACGCCGAGGTGGAGGCGAAGTACGCCTCGACGCGGATAGTCACGGTGGACGGCAAGACGATCGTCGGGCTCGTCGTCAGAGAGACGAAGAAGGAGGTCGTGATCTTCGACGGGAAGGAGAAGAAAACGATCCCGGTGGACGAGATCGATACCCGCACCGTCCTCAAGCAGTCGAGCATGCCGGAGGGCCAGGCGGCGGCCATGTCCCCGGCCGAGTTCGTCGACCTGATCGAGTACCTGTCGGCCCAGAAGTAGGGCCGACTGTGCCGGCCGCGGGAGCTCACCCGGGACCGGCGCTGAAATCGTAGGGCCGGCTGTGCCGGCCGTGGGATCCTACCCTGGGCCGGCACTGCCAGGGCATGTCGCGGTCATGTCCCCGCCCGAGTTCCTCGACCTGATCGCGTACCATGCGAAGCAGAAGTAGTGGAAGGTATAACAGCGGCGAGCGTCTTTCCGGAGGGCCGGCACAGCCGGCCCTTCTGCCCCATCAACTTCGAAGGGGGAACGTATGAGTCGGACCTTTTGCCTGACGCTCCTGACCGCGGCCTTCTGCGTGGCGGTCGGCGCGGCCCCCACCCCGCCGGAGAAGAAGACCCCGACAATCAAAGGCTGGGGGGACGTCACCGACCCCGATGGCGACTGTCGAGTCGCCGAGGACAAAGGGGTGTTGACGATCACGGTCCCGAAGACCCACCACGACCTGACTTACACCGACGAGTACACGAAACTCAACTCGCCCCGCGTCCTCCAACGGGTCGAGGGAGATTTCACCCTGCGGGTAAAAATCCCGGCCTTCCCGCTCCCCGGCGACGTCGCCTCATCGGGCGGCCAGCACAGCTTCGTGAGTACCGGCTTGTTGATCTGGCAGGACGACAAGAACTTCATCCGGATGGAGCGGGCGGCGGTGGCAAAAGGGGAGACCCCGTTCGTATGGGTCGAGCGGTTCGCGGACGGGAAGTCGGCAGCCCACCATTTCAGCCAGCTGGCCGACAAGGACACCGGCCTTCGGGTCGTGCGGAAGGGAAACAAGTTCACGTTCCTGTATGACGATGGCGGCGAGGGCAAAGACTGGGCCGAGGCCCACGTCGAGGACATCGAACTCCCCGCGAAGATCCAGGTCGGGGTGACGGCCATCAATACGACGGTGCGGGAGTTCGCCCCGAAACTGACTGGGCTCGAACTCGGCCCGAAGAAGTAGGTAGAGGGGTGGCTTCCCACGGAAGTGATGCCGTTCGCAATTCTGAAGACACCTCCAGACAACGTCCCGGATCAGGCCGGTGCGGGACGACTTTGAACGTCGAAAGCGCTCCAGAGCGGAGCCCGGGACCGCACTTCGCACCCCGGGATGAGATTCCGGTTGCGACCGCGGCATCTGCCGCCCCCGATGACCCCTGACCCGAGCTATCCGCGAACACGCCGGGCGTCCGCCGTGTCTGAGGACCGGATTCAATCCGCACTTCGAGAACGGGGCATGGGTTATGAACGAGACCATGGTCACACAGTACATCATCGACACATTCGGCGGCGTCGACGTGCTCGTCGCGTCCGGCGACTCATACTTCTTCTACGACCCCGACCGAAGTACCGCTCCGGACCACCGATTCCCGTTCGCCACACTCGTGACCGGCGACAGGCACGACCAGTTCTCGAACCTGGACCGCCCTTCGGTCTTTCGCCTGAATATCGGCGTCTGCAAGCAGACCTTCGGCCTGCTGTTTAGCTCGCAACCGTCCGACGGCGGCCACGACTTCACCGCCATGGATCGGATCATGCCGCACCCGGTATACGGAAAGATGTACTGGGTCTGCGTGCTCAATCCCGGCGAAGCAACATTCGAAGCGGTGCGGCCGTTGCTCACCGAGGCTTACGACCTGGCCGCCGGAAGGCACGCCAGAACACAACCCGCGGACGAGGCCGATTAACCGCACCACCTGCCGGTACTATCGCCCGTGCGGGACCGGCTCAATCCTGCCGACACCGTCATGGCCGATTGTAACCAATCGTGAACAGATGTTGCGTGGACAAATGTTCGGTGGTATCCTTTCCGGCGGCGCGGGACAGGCCCGCGCGGTTCCTATCCCAGCCGAGGATTCCGGACATGCCGGTCAAACCCATCCCTGACGGTTACCACACGGTCACCCCGTACCTCATCGTCAAAGGGGCGGCGGACGCGATCGAGTACTACAAGCGGGCGTTCGGGGCGACCGAACTGATGCGGATGGCCGGCCCGGACGGGAGGATCGGGCACGCCGAGATCCGGATCGGCGATTCCCACATCATGCTCGCCGACGAGCACCCGGATATGGGACACCGTGGTCCGCAGTCGCTCGGCGGGACGCCGGTCGGCATCGTCCTCTACGTCCCCGACGTGGACACGCTTTTTGCACAGGCCGTTGCCGCCGGGGGGACGGTGGAGCGGCCGGTGGTGAACCAGTTCTACGGGGACCGGTCGGGCACCCTGACCGACCCGTTCGGGCACAAGTGGACGCTCGGAACCCACGTCGAGGACGTACCGCCGGACGAGATGAAGCGGCGGATGGAAGCAATGATGAAGCCGCCGGCCGGGGGGTGACCGGCCGGCGGCCGGAGGGCTCACACCCACACCCGCATCCGGGCCTTGAGCTGGGGCGGTAGCTTGACGTCGAGTAGCCGACGGACCTCCTGCGGGTGGTACCGGGTGCTGAAGTGCGCGGCCACGATCAGCTCGTTCTTGAACCGGTCCGCCCGCTCCACGAAGTCGTCCAGATGCATATGCCCGAACTTGTGGATCTTGTCCCGCCGGTGCTTCTCGCGGATGAAGCTCATCTCGGTGATCAGCACCTTGGCCTCGTAGCACGCCGGGCAGGCGTCGAGCCCGGCCGGGGCGGTGTCGCCGGTGTACGCCACCAGCGGGACCCGGACCTCGCGCGTGATCGCCACCCCGGACAGCTTGAGGTCGCGGATCTTCTCCCCCGGCAGGCCGATGAACTCGTCCTTCAGCTTGCTCCGCCGGTCCCACACCACGTACCCGCGCGAGGGGATGGTGTGGACGGTGTCGAACGCCGTCACCACGTGTTCCCGGCTGAGCTCGATCTCCTGCCCGGCGGTCACCCCCCGCAGGTCGGCCAGCTGCCGGCCGCGGTCGAGCCGCTGCATGATCAGCATCAGCTTCTTCACGTCGTCCAGGGCCTCGGCCGGGACGTACACGGTCGGCGGGTCCATCCGCATCATTCGCCGGCGGGCGACGTACACCGGCAGCGCGGCGACATGGTCGAGGTGGGTGTGGGTGACGAACCACGTGGCGGTGCCCATGAAGTCCCACGGGTGAGCCCCGAGGTCGAACCCGACCTTGAGTTCGGGCACCCGCCAGTAACTCTGGACCGCGGCCCGGGAGTACCCCTCGATCGTCAGCCCGGCGTGGACGAACGACTGGTACGGGGCGTTGTCGACCGGGCGGTCAGGACTCATGAGAAGTTCCTACGTTCATGCGAAAGCCCACGGGCGATCCCGCGGGCTCGAACATCCGGACACGACCGACTGCGGTTCGGGTTCATCGGATGCCGATGGATTTTCTGGGAGCCATGCCTGCGAATGTCAACCTCCCGGCAGTGGTCGGCTTGACGCCCGCGCCGGGATGTGGCATACACGATGAATAACTGGTAGTGGAGAGGGCAACCATGAGGACCGAACGGGTTATACGGGGCGGGGTTGTACTCGCACTGGTCGTGACCGCGGCCGGGTCTGGCGGGTGCTCGACCATGAGCAATACCGAGAAGGGTGTCGGCCTCGGTGCTGCCGCCGGGGCCGGGCTCGGAACGGCGGTCGGGGCTTTGACGCACCACCCGGGACTCGGGGCGGTGGCCGGCGGGCTTGTCGGGGCGGGGGTCGGCGGGGCGGTCGGCAACAACATCGACCGTAAGGAGGAGGACAAGCGGGACGCCCGCCAGGCGTCCGCAATCGCCTCCGCCCAGGCCGCACAGGCCGCACAGCGGATGGGGATGACTGACGTCATCAAGATGGTCCAGGAAGGGCACGATGAGCAGATCATTATCACCCAGATCCGGAACACCGGGAGCACGTTCCAGCTCACCGCGAGCGACCTCGACTTCCTGAAAACGAACAACGTCCCGTCCCGGGTGATCCTGGAGATGCAGACTGCCCGGCAGCAGCCAATGGTGGTCAACCAACCCCGGCCGGTTATTGTCCGGGAACAGCCGACGGTGGTTTACGAGCAGCCGCCGCCCGTGGTCGTGGTCGGTGCCCCGCGGCCGTATTACTATTACGGTGGCGGATACTACCGGCGGTGGTAGCCAAGATACCCAGCATCGTTCATTCACAGCCCGGCTGGGTCAGAAAGCTGACTCGGCCGGGGTCGTTTCGATCTCCACGCGGCAAGAATTTATCGCAACCGGTTCGGAAGATATGCGAGCGATGATAGTCACAAGTATCTGCCCTAATTGACCTTCAGATCGATCGTCCTCTTGACTCGCCGGCAGAAGCAGTGCAGGTTAAGATTCACACTACGGTTCGAGCCTGACTCTCATTCTCATCATTCCTCGCGCTCGGCGTGAGAGGAGGGCGACTCGGGAGTGGTATTGCCGAACGAACCCAATCTTCATCAATTCCTCATATTTCTAGAGGCCGGGGAATCGGTCGGTCGAGTTTGCCGAACGAACCCAATCTTCATTACTCCCTCATATTCAGGGATAGAGACTGAGGGACCCTGTCCGACCTTGTCTCCTTGCGGCTGTCCTGTCAGGCAGGCAAATCTAGACAGTATTTTCAGTTGGGCAGTTCCATCGCGTACTCGTGGGGTATGGGATGCGGGATCGGGCGGAGCTGCGACCCAAACCCCAGAACCGGATGGCGTCCCCACACCCAACTTGTAACCCTTTCCTGCCCCGGTACACTCTCAAGAACCCTCCCCGCAGCCCCCGCCCACAGGGGACTCACCCTCACTCCCATCGGAGAAGCTGCTTCATGTTCCTCCGCGCGTTTACTGTGTCTATCGGCCTGCTGGTCGCCGGCCCGGTCCTGGCTGCCGACAAGCCCGGACCGGGCGACTGGCCCCGGTGGCGTGGTCCCGCCAACGATGCCATCAGCAAGGAATCCGGCCTGCTCCAGAGCTGGCCGAAAGATGGTCCGCCGAAGGTGTGGACGGGCAAGAACCTGGGGACGGGGTTCGGCACTCCATCGGTCGCAAACGGGAAAGTCTTCGGGGTCGGTACCCGGGGCGGGAAGGACGGGGTCTGGGCGATCAAGGAATCGGACGGGTCCGAAGTCTGGTTCACCCCGTTCGCCGACCCGGCCAAGACGGCCCCGCAGGCCAACGGTCCGGCCAGCACCCCAACGTACTACGATGGTAAGGTCTACGCGGTTAGCGGGAACGGGACTCTGGCCTGCTTCGACGCCGCGACCGGAAAGCTGGTATGGGACAAGAGCTATCAGACCGACTTCGGCGGAAAAGTCCCGACCTGGGGGTACAGTGACTCGGTCCTGGTGGACGGGGACAAACTGATCTGCATCCCCGGCGGGTCCAAGGCGGCCGTCGCGGCCCTCAAGCCGACCACAGGGGAGGTGGTCTGGAAGACCGAGGCGGTTCAGGCCGGGGGCGGGGGCGGATATTCTTCACCCGTCAAGACGACCGTCGGCGGCATTCCGATGTATGTCGCCCTGCTCGGGCAGTCGGGTGGGTTGATCGGGGTCCACGCCGACACCGGCAGGCTGCTCTGGCGGTACACCAAAGCCGCGCTCGGCGGGGTCGCCCAGATCCCGACCCCAATCGTCCAGGGCGATAAGATCTGGCTCTCGACCGCCTACAAGGGGGGCTCGGCCCTGCTCCAGCTCGTTCCGGAAGACAGCGACAAAGTCATGGTGAAGGAACTCAAAACGTACAACACCGACCTCATGAACCACCACGGCGGGATGGTCCTGCTCGACGGGTACGTGTACTTCGGCCACGGCCAGAACAACGGAATCCCCGCCTGTGTGAACTTCAAGACCGGCGACCTCGTGTGGAAGGCCGACAAAGTGCCGCCTGGGGGCAGTGGTTCGGCCGCTTACCTGTTCGCGGACGGGCTGCTTTACATCCGATATCAGAACGGGCTATTAGCCCTGGCCAAACCGTCCCCGAAGGAAGAGGATTTCCGGATCGTCTCCTCGTTCAAGCTCCCCCCCCCGAACACCCAGACGAACAAGGAGAGCTGGCCGCACCCGGTGATCGCAAACGGGAAACTGTTCATCCGCGACCAGAACCAGCTGTACTGCTATAACATCAAGGCCTCAATGAACTAACGCCTTTGCGCCGCCACCCGGCCGGCCTAAACTCACAGGCCGGCCGGGTCGGTCTTGGAATTGCATTTTCCACCCGCCCGGACTATACCCCTCCACCTGACCATCCCCGACGACACCGGCACAGGGACGTGCCATGACCCCCCCCCGCGCGACGACGCCGTTCGACCGCCTCGCCTTTGCGCGGGGGATCCTCCGGGCCGAGGCCGCGTCCGTCGAGGTCGTGGCCAGCCGGCTCGACGACTCGTTCGACCGGGTCACCACGCTCCTACTCCAGTGCCGCGGGCGGGTGGCGGTGACCGGGATCGGGAAGTCCGCCGACATCGGGCAAAAGCTGGTCGGGACCTTTAACTCGACCGGCACCCGGGCGTACCTGCTCGACGCCACCCGGGCCGTCCACGGCGACCTCGGGATGGTCCACCCGGACGACGTCGCCCTGCTCCTGTCGCACAGCGGCGAGTCGGAAGAACTCCTCCGCCTCCTCGGCCCGCTCCGCCGGCTCGCCGCCGCGACCGCCGCGGTCACCGGCAACCCGGGTGGCACCCTCGCCCGGTCGGCCGACGCGGCGGTCGTCTACGGGCCGGTGACGGAAGCCTGCCCGCTCGCCCTCGCCCCGAGCACCAGCACTACCGTCATGCTCGCGGTCGGCGACGCGATCGCATTCACCCTGCTCGAAGAACGGCAGTTCACCGCCGAGGACTTCGCCCGGTATCACCCGGCCGGGAGCCTCGGCCGGCAGCTGGCGACCGTGGCCGACTCCATGCGCAGGGGAGCCGAACTCCGCCTCGCCCCGGCGGGGGAGACCGTCCGCGCGGTGTACACCCGCGTCCGCCACCAGGGTCGGCGGACCGGGGCCATCATGCTGACCGACGAGGCCGGCCGGCTCGCCGGGCTCTTCACGGACAGCGACCTCGCCCGCCTGTTCGAGAACCGGGCCGACGCCGCGCTGGACGAACCGATCGAGCGGGTGATGACGAAGACGCCGGTCGTGACCCGGCCCGCCGCCCGGATGGCCGAAGCCCTCGACCTCCTCCGGACGAAGAAGATCAGCGAACTCCCGGTCGTCGACGGCGACGGCCGGCCGGTCGGAATGCTCGACATAACCGACCTGATCGGCCTCGAGCCGCCCGAACCCGCTACGGATTCCCGCCCGGTCCTGCGCCTGTCCGACCGACTCAGCGCGTAGGATTGAGCGGGCCGCGGCCCGGCGCCGGGCGGACCGACGACACCCACAGCCCCGGACCCCCGTGTCGATGCCCGGCCCGTCCGACTCCCTCGCCGCCCGCGCCGCCCGGATCGAGCTCCTGTTGCTCGACGTGGACGGAGTGCTGACCGACGGCGGGATCGTCTACGCCGACAACCAGGTCGAGATCAAACGGTTCCACGTCCGCGACGGGTCGGGGTTGAAGTTGTGGCAGCGGGCCGGTAAGCGGGCGGCGATCGTGTCGGGCCGCCGGTCGCCGGTGGTCGACGTCCGCGCGGCCGAACTCGGGATCGCCCCGGTGCTGCAGGGGCACGGGGAGAAGCTCCCGGCGTTCGAGGCGGTCCTCGCCGAGACGGGTGTCCGTGCGGACCAGGTGTGCGCGGTCGGGGACGACCTCCCGGACCTCCCCGTCCTGACACGGTGCGGGCTGGCCGTCGCCGTCGCCGACGCGTGCCCGGAGGTGCGGGCCGCGGCCGACTACGTCACCACCGTCCCCGGCGGCCACGGGGCGGTCCGGGACGCGATCGAGTGGCTCCTGACGGCGCAGGGAAAGTGGGCCGGGATTGTGGCGACGTTCAAAATGTGAAACGAAAGATGTAAAACAGTCGAGCGCAAGTTTACCTCCGCGCTCTGTTTCATTTTTCGTTTTACCCTCTGCAGTTTGCAGCCCGGGGGTGGCCGGTGTGGACGCCGAAGCGAGTCCTGTTACTGCTCGGCGGCACCATGCTGTTCGGCGCGGTGTACGTCATCTACGCCCGGTTCCTCGGGTGGCTCGACGGGCTGCCGCAGATCCCGGCCGAGCGGCTCCTCCGGTCCCCGGGCGGGTTCACCCCCCCGCCCCGGGCCATCTCCCCGACCGTCCAACGGCTGCAGGAGGCGTTCGGCCCGGACTGCCTCGAACAGCAGTCCGTGTTCTACCAGACCCAGCTCGAATTCCGGAGCGGCGAGTCGTCGATCGTCCTCGCGTCCGGTACACCGCCGTTCAACAACGGGTCGAACCACGTCGTCCTCACCCCGTTCAGCCTCGCGGTGTTCGGCAAACCTACGCCCGACAGGCAGCCGGGCGAGGCCGTCCCGATCAGCACCTTCCACGCCGACAAGGCGGTGCTCGAGTTCGACCGCCCGGTCAACGGGCCGGGCGACATGATGGGGGACAAGGCGAAGCTGCTCCGGATGGAACTGGTCAGTGAGCCGGAACTCAACCCGACCGACCCGCGCCGGGGCACCGTCTACGTCACGAATAACCAGCGCTCCCCGGACCCGAACAAGCACCTGGTCCTCCGGACCCCCGGGCCGGTCTTCTACCGCGACCCGAAGTTCGTGGACCCGAAGGCCGCCCCCGGCGGGGCCGCCGGCCCTGACATCTGGACCGACGCCCCGGTCGAGATCGTCGACCGGCAGAACCTGCCCCGCGCGTACGGGGCTCCGGCCCCGCCGACCGCGTCGGCCCGGGGCACCGACCTCCGGTCCACCCAGGCGGTCGCCGAGATCCTTTCCGGTCACCACGCCCCTCCGCCCACGGTCACCGGAGTCGGGCTGCGGTTGTACCTCGAGCCCGACGACAAGCAGGCGGCATCCGCCCCCCCGGCGAAAGGGGCGGGCAGGGTCGGCGGGCTCCGCCGGGTCGAACTGGTCGAGAAGGTGGTGGTTAACCTGTGGGTGGACGCCCGGCAGACGTTCGTCACGCCGGCCGCGGACGACGCCAGGAACCCCGCCCCCGACGGCCCGCCGGCGGGGAAGGCCGGCCACCCCCTCGCGCCACCGGAGCCGCCGGCCGCCACCGCCGCCATCGTCGGCGGGGTGTTCTTCGCCGCCCAGAATGCCCGCCAGCTCGACCGGGCCCTCCTCCAGATCGACACCCTCGGGCCGTTCTCGTACGACGCCGAAAAGAGCGTCGCCCGGTTCGAGGTGCTACCGGGGACACACCCGAACCGGCCGAACGACGTTCAGGTCCACCGCGTCCCCCCGCGGGGCGGGGCGCAGCGGCTCTTCAGCGAGTTCCTGGAGATCGAGTTCAACGACTCGCCGACCGCTTCCTCCCCGCCCGACCCCGCACGCCCCCCGGCGGCGGCCCGGCCGACTCAGGCCCGGCCGAACGAGGTCGCCGGGCCCTCATTCAAGCGGCTCCACGCATGGACGGAGAGCAAGAACCGGGTCCTGACCGTGTCGAGCGACGACGACCGGCTGGAGGCATTCTGTCAGGACCTCGTCCGCGACCAGACCGTGAACCAAACCACCCTCAGTGTCCCCGGAAAGGGGGACCCGTTGCGGGCGATCCGGTCGAACCCGCCGCGCGCGGACGGCAAGCCGGCGGGCGGCAACGTCCTGACCGCGGGCGAGAAACAACCCGCCGTGCTGATCCTCAAACCGGGCGATGGTCCGGACAAGGCGGTGACGGCGACCGTGGAGGGCCCCGGCCGGATTGACCTTCTGGACGAGGTAAACGCCAACACCACCGGGGCGTCCTGGCAGACGCGGTTCACACACGTGAAGGAGAGGGTCGACAAGCGGGAACTCGATCTTCTCACCTTCACCGACGGGGCGAAGTTCGAGGACAAGAAGGCGGACTTCTGGCTCAAGGGGAAGGTCCTGAAGCTCTGGCTGGAGAGCGGGAAGAAGCCGGACCCCGGGCTCGCCTCCGACCGCGGCGGCCCCCTGCCCTACCGCGTCCAGGCGGTCGACGACGTCTCCACTCATTCGCCGGATTTCTTCATCGAGGAAGAATTCCCGGCCCAGCACCTGAACATCCTCTTCCAGGACATTCCGCCGCCGGAGCCGAAACCGGCCCCGGCCGCCCCGCCGCCCGTGACCACCCGCCCGAACCCGAACCCGACGCCGCCACCGGCGATCGGGCCCGCGGCGAAAGCGCCCGAACCAGTGCAGGAAGAGCCCAAGCCGAAACCGCCGATGAAACTCCGGGCGCGGAAGATCGACACCCTGATGACGCGGTATCCACTCAAGGAGGCGGACCCGAAGAAGCCGGTCGGCCCGCCCTCGGCGAAGCCGGGGGGGAAGCCGGTCGGGGACAAACCGGTCGGGGACAAGCCGCTCGGGGATAAGCCGCTCGGGCCCGGCGAGGGGTCGATGAAGTACGAGATGAAGTGGGCCTGGTGCGAGGGGAACGTGTTCGTCCACCAGGACTCGGCCGAACCGGCCCCGGACAAGCGGGGGGTGGACATTCACGGCCGGACGTTACACATCGACAACACCCCCGACGGGAGCGTGCTGACCGTGACCGGGATCGACGACCAGCGGCCCGGCCAGGTTCATCACGAGGGAATGTCGATCATCGGCCCGAAAGTGGTGATCGACCAGCTCCAGAACACGATAGTCGTGGACGGCCGGGGGGCGATGGTCATGCCGGCCGGCACGGACCTCAACGGGACCGAACTGAAGCAGCCTTCGGTCGTGGTCGTCCACTGGCGGGACGGGATGAACTTCCAGGGTGCGACAAAGCTGGCCGAGTTCGTCGGCAAGGTCACTGCTCAGCAAAACCAGTCTTCCCTCTACTGTCACACCCTCCACGTCCAGCTCGACCGCCCGGTCGATTTCAGCCAGCGCCGCAAGCCGGTCCCGCCCCGCGACCCGAAGCCCGACCCGCGGGGGGGGAAGTCCGCGAAAGACAAGGACGACCCGAAGATCAAGTCGGTCCACTGTTACCCGGCCCCGGACGACGCGACGGACGAGCCGAAGGGGGCGCGGTTCGTCACGTACAGCGAGGTCACCCGGGACGAGGCCGGTAACCTCAAATCCCAACACCTGACCGCCCGGGAGCTGGTGCTGACAGCGCAGGTATTCGAGGCGGGAATCAAAGACCCCTACCAGCAGGTCATTGCCTACGGCCCGGGGACGGTACGGATCTGGCAGCTCGGACAGAAAGACGCGGCCGGCCCGCCGGCCGGGAACGCCCCCCCGCCCGGGGCCCCGCCGAAGCCGGCCGACACCGAAATGAAGCTGACGATCATCCAGTTCGGCCGTCAGATGACGGCCCGGGACTGGGGCCCGATCTACCAGGACGCAACGTTCTTGGACACGATCGATGTGATCAACGCCCCGGCCGACCGCGCCGACGCGGTAATTGACCCGCACCGCCTCCCGCCCGGTTCGGCCCGGCTGACCTGCGCGGACAAGCTGATCGTCTCCACGCACAAGCGGCAGAATGCCCCCACGGCCCAGCGGATGGACGCCTTCGGGAACGCCTACATCCGGTCGGACGAGTACGACGGGTGGGGGGAGACGGTGACGTCCGACGGGCCGACGGTCACGCTGAAGGGGGGCGAGAACACCCTGGCACGGATTGTCAACCGGTACAACCGGACGGAAAACCCCGGGAAGACGATCATTTACGACCGGATCACGGGCGGCTTCCGGGTGGAGGGCAGCGCCGGAGCAACCATCCAGGGGTCCCCGGCTCAATCGGCCCCGAAGCAGTCCCAGCCGATGCCGGGGTCGCCACAGCCTTCCCCAGGTCGACCGCGACCCGGCCCGTACCAGCCCCAGCCGAGTCCGTCCCTACCGAGATGAGCGACCGGGTCTGTTGCGCGACACGCCAGCGGTAGAAATGCCGGTGGGCATCCCGATTACAAGATGACAATACACACCAATCCCGTGAAGCCATCCCGCCGTTCACTTCTTCTGCGTACACGGTTTGGCGCTGACCACGACGATGAGTGTTTCACCCGTCTTGGTCTTGTACGGCGTGACGACCGGGAAGAACTTGTCGCAGGTGCAGGTGTAGGTGATCTCACCGAGTTCCGGCGGCTTGATCGTGAGCCCGACCCGGCCGGTCCCGTTCTTCGGCTTCTCCACCTTCACCTGTAGTTCTTTCTTGTCCACCAGGTCGAATGCCGCCGCGTCGCCGACCGCGATCGACTTGCCGTCCGACGCGACCAGCTTGAACCCGGTCAGCTTCGGGTCGCGTTTCCGGACTTCCTTGGCCAGTTCGGTCAGTTTCGGGTCGACGACCGCGTTCTCGGTCGAGGCGAGGACCACGACGACCGTCACCCGGACCGGCCCCTCGTCCGCGCAGTCCTCGCGCGGACACCATGCCGCCAGGGTCATCGTCGCGAGCAACCCGAACATTGGTCCCCCCTTGGAGCATGGGTTACCGCGGTTTTGCCGCGAAGATCATCGGGGCGTCGCCGGGGGCCGAAGTCATTCGCGGGCCGCCCGCCGGCCACGCCGGGTTCGGGTCGACCCCTTCCAGCTCCACGTCGTCGGCGCCGGCAAGGACGAGCGGACCGGAGAGTGGGGGCTCGCCGACCGGAAGCCAGCCGGCACCGCTCCCCGCGACCCGTTGAATGTCCACGTCGCCGGCCGTCGCCAACGGGAGTGCGGCGAGACCCGCGAGCGGGTCGGTCGGCCGGCCGTTGACGGCATCGGTAGAGACTGGCGGTACGACATGACCGGGCGTCACGGGAGGCGGGGTAACCCGGTCCGTAACGAACCAGAGCGCGGCCAGGACCGCGACCCCGGCGACCGCGACCGCCAACCCACGCGCGAGCGGCCCGCGCGTCCGCCGCCACCACCCTCGCTCGTGTGGGGCGGGCACGACGGACGGCCCGGCCATGGTGACGGGTAGCGGGAGGGCACCTTCGGCGACCGCCTCCCGCACGGCCGCCCAGACGGCTTCCGACGGGAGCGTCGGTTCCGCCTGCTGCCAGAGAGTCCAGTTTTCGGGCGAGAGTAGTTGCTGCGTCCGGAGCTCGTCGCGGGTAGCCGGGTGCGCGGCAAGGCACCGTCCGACAACGGCCCGGGCGGCCGGGTCGAGTTCGCCGTCGGCATACGCGGCGAGGACGTCCGGCCAGGGGCCGGGCAGGTCAGGGGTGTCGTGGGCAGTCATGGGAGTAAGCGGTCGGCTAACAGGGTCTTGAGCTTTTGCCGGGCGTAGAACAACCGGCTCATCACCGTCCCGATCGAGATTCCGAGGGCGTCGGCCACCTCCCGGTACGAGAGTTCGCCGTCGACGTGCAACACGAACGTCTGTCGCTGAGCCGCCGGCAGCTGCGCGAGGGCGGCCTCGATCACCCGCCGGATGTCGGCCCGCTCCAGGTCGGCGTCCGGTGGCGGCTGGCCATCCGGTCCGGCCCGGTCGGGCGAGACAACGGCTTGCGGCCGGTCGTTCCACCCGTCCCGCTTTCGCTGCCGCCCCAGGTCCAGGGCGGCGTTGCTCACGATCCGCAGCAGCCACGTCTTGAACGAGCTGTGCCCCCGAAACCGGTCCAGGTGGGTGAGTGCCTTGATAAAACCGTCCTGCACCGCGTCCAGGGCATCTGCCTCCCGGCCGAGGAGTCGGTACGCCACCCGGTACGCGACGGCCCGGTATCGGCGAAACAGGTCGTCCAGGGCGGCCCGGTCGCCGCGGGCGAAGCGGTCCAGCAGGGCCGCGTCGGAAGGGCCGGCGGGGACGGCGGGGGCCGAAACAGCGGGCATGGCGCGGGGTACACTCCGTGGACGGCGCTTCGGGATGCCCGACACCACCATTGTACCCACCCCAGATTTAGACGCGACCCGCCACTTCGGAATTCGACATCTCACATTCCCTCCGGGTCAGCCGGCTGGAGGAACCTCTCCCGCGGGGATTGCCCGGACCTCCGAAGAGGGGGTTCGCCCGACGCCCGGGGCCTGCGCCGGTTGCCCCGGTACGATTGCCCGGCGGGCAGAAGTCGCCGCTTCCCGGGCGAAACTCACAGTTTACAACTGTTCAGTATTGCCCGGTTGCGAGCGGTACTTTGTATACTGATTAGTCTGGTAGACCTCATACGCCGGACATGACGGAGGATGCGATATGGCAAAGGGGCGAGGGAGCCGCGGTCCCACCAGGATGGACCTGCGCCGGCAGGCGGAAGCCGCGGAAGCCCGGGGAGGCGAGGAGGAAGAAACAGAGGTCGTGGAAGAAGAGGGCGAAGCCGACGAGGAGCCGGACGCCGAAGCCGGGGAAGGCGACGAGGAGGGCGGTGCCAAAAAGAAGAAGCCGGCGAAGAAGAAGGCCGCCCCGAAGGTGAAGAAGCCCGCGACGAAGCGGGTCCGGGCCCAGAAGGAGGTCCGGCAGCGGGCCGTGTGGGTGGTGTTCGACAACGCCAGCAAACGGGTCGACACGTTCCCGTTCAACCAGAAGGCCGAGGCCGAAGCCCTCCTGGCGAAGAAGGTCCAGGAGAAGGAGGGGAAGGCGACGTTCTACCTGAACCTGGTCAAGGAAGAGATCACCTGACCGCCCTTCCCGCCCGGAACGCCGACGCCCCCGGAATCACCCGGGGGCGTCTTTCATTTCCTCGGTCACGTCCCGCCGGTCGTCACGGGTTCACGACGGTGGCCCGCTCCCGCAGGATCTCCTGCACCTGCTCCAGCCGCCACCCGATCCAGAGGACGTTCGGGAACCGGATCTCCTCCTTCTCGGCCCCGGACGTCCGGACGACCAGGTCCCCGGAGAAGAACCCGAGAATCCAGTGCCGGAACAGGTCGTCCCGCTGCTTCTCGAACGACAACCCGGTGGTGTCGAAGTTCCGGATCGACGCCCCGATGTGCTCGCACACGCGGATCTGGCCGGGGCTGATGATCATGTACGTCCGCTGGTCGAAGACGAACACCGACACCGCCCAGAGGATCAGGACCGTGGTGGCGATGAACAGGTACCCGGCCATGTTGATGTAGATGTGCAGGTTCCCGATCGCCCCGAGCAGGTGCTCCCAGACGTCGAACACGGTGAAGATCAGGGCCAGGACGATCAGCATGAGGATGACCAGGAACGACCACAGCCCGCGGAGCGGGACGTTCGTGATCAGGATGGTGAGCAGCAGGACGACGCAGTACACCGGGGCGATCCATGCCTTCTCGGACACCCGGGTCTTGAACGCCGGCGGGTGGGTCGGGTCTGCCGTCGCGGCCACCGCGTGCGCGAGCGACTTGGTCAGCGGCTTCTGGACCACGAGCTCGAATTTGGCCTTGTCCTTGTCGTCCGAAGCAAGCTCCCGCACCTCACTCTGCGCCGGAAGGATGGCCAGCCGGTTGCCCTCGGCCCAGGTGATCAGGGCCATCACGTACCCGAGTAGCCAGATCGGCCACCAATAGAAGATCGGCGAGTGGCTGACGAGCTTGATCTCCCTCGGCCCGTGCGCGGGAGGCGCTGGCGGGGGGTTGGTCAGAGTCGTTCCGGGCGGGGTCGTCGGGTTCGGAGGGTGAGCGGTGGACATCGGGGTTCGTGCTCGCACGTGGGGAGTCGGGGGCGCCCCGGGCACCTCGGCCCGAGGGGATGTCTGGTGATTCGGCCGCGGCGGCCGGTCATTTCCACAAAAGTGCGATCAGGCTAGACGTGCGCCACCCCGGTGTCAAGCACGTTCCCCGGGAGAAGCCCGCCCTGGGCGGGCCTTTACTTCTCGTCCTCCGGGAACGGCCGGACCCGGGTTGCGACGCGGAAGGCGTGGTGGCACCGGTTGCAGTGGTTGGCTACCGCGGCGAGCGCGGCCCGGCTCTTGACGTAGTCCCGGGCCGCGAGCTCCCGCGCCAGTCCGGCGGACGAATCCCTTAGCCCGATGGCGTGGCTCATCCAGTTCTCTTCCGCGTCGCGGGTCTTCGGCGGGCGCATCATGAGGAGGTTCCCGGTTTCGGCCACTAGCAGCGCCCGCCCGCGGGCGAACGCCCACGCCTCGGGGTCCTTCATCTCGTCCTTCAGCAGCTTCCCGACTCCCTTGAAGTTGGGCTCGGCGAGACCCTCCATGAGCAGTTTCGTCTCGGCCACGGGCTCGAGCTTCGGGGCCGTCTTCGGCTTGGGCGGCTGTGACGGGGCGAAGGGGGCGAACATACACACCGCACCCAGGACGGCGACCGCCCCCGCGAACCGGACCGAGATCATGACGCAGCCCCCAACGGAACGAGGGAATACCTCACTACGGGAACGGCCGAACAGCGTGCTGTTGCGCGAATAATACCGGGCCGGCGAGTATAGAATTCCCGGGTGGTCGTTTCCCGTACTCGATTGAAACCCTGGGTCGCTGGCTGGCGGGCCGCCACGGAGGGCCGCCCCCCTACCGGACCAAGGCGGCCCGAGCCACGCGAGCTTTTCAACAAAGCACGTCCCCGGTCTATCTCTCAGGACTCACGCAGTCAAACGAGCTGGTAAAGAGGTTCGCTCTCCTAACTCAACACTTCCCCTCATTCTCCGGCACTTCGAGCTGGACCTCGTCCCCCTCCACGTGGAGGGTGTAACACCCGGTTTTGATCTTCGGGTTATCCGCCCACGCGCCGTCCGCGAGCCGGAACCGCCAGTAATGCCACGGACAGGTGACCACTCCGTCCTCCACGAACCCGCCCGAGAGAGACGCCCCCATGTGCGGGCACATGTCGTCGATCGCATGGAGCTGACCGTTCACCCGGAACACGGCCACGTCCTTCCCGTTGACCTCGACCAAGACACTCCCGCCCTCGGGGATTTCGCTCATCTTGCCGACGGTTACGCGCTGCCCCACCGCCCGCCCTCCGAGTTCGTGGATGTCCACACACACCACAGGAGGGTATTGTACCAATTGCCCGGGAGGGGCTTGCGATGCTCGAAGTGGAAGTGAAATATCGCGTCCCGAACCACGAAGAGGTCCTGGCGAAACTTCAGGATCTGGGCGCGGAACTGATCGAGGACCGGGACGACGCCGACCATTACTTCAACGCCCCGGACCGGGATTTCGCCAAGACCGACGAGGCCTTCCGGTTACGCCGGATCGGGGACAAGAATCGGCTGACGTACAAGGGGCCGAAGCGGGACGCGGCGACCAAGACCCGGACCGAGATCGAGATCGCCCTCGCCGACGGGGACAAGACCGCGGCCGACGCCGGGGCGATGCTGGTCTGCCTCGGCTACCGACCGGTGGCGGTGGTTCGGAAAACCCGGCGGGTGTACCATCTCGCCCGCGACGGGTTCGAGGTCGAGGTGTGCGTCGACGACGTGGACCGGGTGGGGCCGTTCGTCGAACTGGAGATCGTCGCCGAGGAGTCTCGGTACGAGGACGCAAAGGCGACCGTGCTCCGACTGGCCGCCGAACTCGGTCTCACCGATCAGGAACGTCGGTCGTACCTGGAGATGTTACTGGCGAACAGATGACTTGAATCCGACGGGACTGTCGTACTTGCTCCGGATCTGAAAAGAGATTAGCCGCAATACAGCACAAAAATGAACTTACTCTGCGGACCGTTCTTCTTTTTTGCGATTGTTGTCCTGTATTGCGGCCATTCCTCTTCGATTTCGGACTGAGGCCGGTGCCGACGGAAGGCGGGTCAATCCGTTCGCGGTGCGCTCCGCGTCCACTTCACGCCGCGAGACGTGGAGACGTAATCGGCTGCGCCGCCCCGACCCCAAGTACCTGCCGGTAGACCCCGAGCGTCCGGCGGGCGGCGAGGTCCCAGGTGAACTGCCCGGCGTGCATCTCCCCCCCGCGCCGGAACTCGTCGAGGAAGTCCGCACCGGTCGCTACCCGCCGCATCGCGTCGCGCCACCCGTCGAGGTCGTGTGGGGCGAGCAGGAGAGCGTGCCCGCCCACCACTTCCCACACCGCCGCGGCAGTGGACGCGATCACGCCCCCGCCGCACGCCAGCATCTCGACCGGTGGGAGGCCGAACCCCTCATAGAAGGACGGGTAGAGGAGCGCAGCTGCCCCGGCGTAGAGGGAAGGCAGGTCCGCGTCGTCGACGTACCCGAGGTGAATCGCCCCGCGGTGCCGGGCTTCGGTCTCGAACAGATCCCGCTCCGGGCCCGATTTCCACCCCCATCCCCCGGCCAGCACGAGCGGACAGGCGGCCCGTGCTTCCACCGGCAGCGCACAGAATGCCCTGAGCAGGGTGTGGATGTTCTTCCGCGGCTCGATCGTACCAACGGCCAGGAGATACCGTGGCGGGAGCCCGAGCTTCCGGCGGGTCGCGGCGATCGCGGTCGCTGGTTGCGGCCGAAACTGCCCGCCGATCCCGTTATGAACGGTGGTCACGCGGTCGGGCGAAAGCCCGAGCAGATCGATCATCTCCCCGCGGACACTTTCGGACACGACAACGACGTGGTCCGCCCCCATCACCCCGCGGCGGAAGTGCCGCTCGTGGAACGCCACCCGGTCGGCCGGGTGCCATTCCGGGTGGAGCAGAACGGAGAGGTCGTGGACGGTGACCACCGTCGGCAAGTGAGTGCGAACCGGGACGAAGTTCGGCTCGTGGTAGAGGTCGAAGTTGCCCCACCGGGCTGCGGTGCGGAAGTGCTCGCGGTACGCGGCTTTCGCGAGGTCGGTGAGAACCCCGCGCCAGGCCGGGCCGCCTCCCGCGGCGGCCCGCGGGGGGGCGGGCGGGCTCGGTCGCCTCAACACCCGCGCGGCCACCCGGCCGACCAGGTCTCCCGGGTAGAGCCAGAACCGGTCCGCCGTCCCGAGCGCGGCCAGGCCGCGGTGCAGGTTCGCCGTCGTGTGCCCGACGCCGGTCTTTGGCTTCAGCGCGGACACGCCGTTGATAATCACCCGCATGCCGCCCCCGCCCGCGACCGGGTGACGTACCGTTCGACCACGACCGCCGGGGCGAGCGCCAGGAACGAGACGAACGCCCGGGCCGTCGCCAGGACCATCACCCCCCGCTCCCGGCCGACCGCCCACTTCAGCCCGGACCGCCACACCCGTGCGGCCAGTCCGATCGCGTTCCACACCGCCAGGAAGACGTCCGCGTTCCGGAGGTTCGTGACCGCCCGGTTCCGCTCGACGTGAAACCGGAAGACCGGCGACTCATCCCCGGCGGAGCCCCCGTGGACGTGCCGGACGAGGGACCGCGGGGCGTACCCGCCCGGGCGGCCCGCCAGTTCTCTCCGCCAGAAGACGTCGAGGTCCTCGTAGTAGACGAAGTACCGGGGGTCGAAGAGCGGGCCGTCGAGCGCGGCGGTGTCGATCGCGACCGCCGCCCCGCACCCGGCGAACACCGCCCCCGGGGTCTCAAACTGGCCGCGGTCCGCGTGCCGGTACCCGCGGTCGGTCCCGCGGCCGTCCCGGAGCAGCTGGAGCCCCGCGCTGTTGATCACAGTCGGGTCGTGCGCGAACACCAGCTTGGACGCGACCGCCCGGCCGGGGGCGGTCTCGGTCGACAGTTCGGCGAGCCAGTGCGGGTCGGGGACGGTGTCGTTGTTGAGGAGGACGACGTACCGCCCGCGGGTGTGGGGGAGGCCGGCGTTGTTCCCACCGGCGAACCCCTCGTTCGCCGCCCGCCGCACGACCCGGACCCACGGGAAGTCACGGCGGACGAGTGCGACCGAGTCGTCGGCGGACGCATTGTCCACCAGCACGACCTCGAACCGGTGGCGGGGGAAGGTCTGGGCGGCGAGTGCGGACAGGCACGGGCCGAGGTGTCTCGCCCCGTTGTAGTTGACGATCAGGACGGTGAACACGGCGGGGTCGGTCAAGGGCGGCAGCTCGTTTCGGGGGTCGGGTCTTGGCGCGGCGATGTCTGGGATGACGGAATTCTGTGTTACCAGAAATCCCCGCCCCGCGACCCGGCACCGCGGGTCACGCCGCGGTGGCGATTGCCCCGACGTGGGGCGTCTGGGTCGGGCCGGTGACGCTCTGGACGTACGCATCCACCACCTCGTCCGTCGGCCCGTCCATCATCACCCCCCCGTGCTGCATCCAGATCACCCGGTTGCACATGGCCCTGATCGTGCTGAAGTCGTGGGCGACCAGGACCAGCATCCGGGCCGAGGACATGAGATCCTTCATCCGCGCCTGGGCCTTCTTCTGGAACGCCAGATCCCCGACCGCGAGTACCTCGTCGACCAGCATGATCTGCGGCTCGACGGCGGTCGCGATCGAGAAGGCCAGCCGCATCAGCATCCCGGCCGAGTAGTGCCGGACCGGGACATTCAGGAACTCGCCCAGCTCGGTGAACTCTGCGATCCCGTCGATCTTTTTCTTCAAGCTCGCCGGGCTCTCCCCCTGAAGGTACGCCCGGTAGGTGATGTTGTCCCACCCGTTCGCCTCCGGCTCGAACCCGAGCGAGATGTCGAACAGGGAGCAGATCGACCCCTCGACCGTCCTGGTGCCGGCGGTCGGGGGGTAGATCCCGGCGAGCATCTTCAGAAGCGTGCTCTTCCCGGCCCCGTTGTGCCCGATGACCCCGACCCGGTCTCCGTCCCGGATGTTCAGGTTCATGTCGACGAGGGCGTGGACCGCGACGGACGACCGCCGGAATAGCCCCTGGACCAGATATTCCTTCAGCGTCACCCGCTTCTGCTGGCGGATGTTGAACGTCAGTGATACGTCCTTCAACTCGATCTTGGCCATGCTCGCCGTCCGTGGTGCCGGCCCCGCACACCCGCAACGATGCGCGGGGGGGTTGCGGCCGGGCTGATGTCCCCACCCTACGGGGGCGGGCGACTTTGATCTCACAGGTGGAAGACGACTCTCTTTTGGAGCCACGCCGCCGTTCCGACGGCTAGCCCGATTGATACCGTGGTGATCCCCAGAACGGTCAAGTACAGGTCGGCGGTAGGGGGTTCGCCGGTCACGATCGGGGTGCGGATCAGTTCCAGGAAAAGGTTGGCCGGGTTCAGGTCGGCCATCCACCCGATCCCGCCCCGGTCCAGGACCTCCCGGGGGTACATGATCGGGGTCAGGTAGAACACGATCTGGGCCCCGACCTCGAGCAGGTGCTGCGTGTCCTGGAAGTAGACGTTGATGAACGCGAAGATGGTCGCCACCGACCAGGCGGCGAGGAAGGCGAGGACGATTGCCGGGAACACGGCCCAGAGGATCCCGATCGCCCGAAAATCCTTCTGGCAGGCCACGGTCACGGCCAGCCCGATCCCGAAGGCGATACCGGAGTGGATTGCCTGCCCCAGGATCGTCCGGAGCGTATAGAGGCCGTACGGGAGCGGGCTCTGGCGGATGTACGCCTCGTTCCCGATCAGCGCCCGGCAGCCCTGGACCGTGCCTTCCCGCAAGAACCCCCAGACGGCCATCCCGATGAGCAGGAACGGGATGTAGGCCTTAGGGTTGTTCCCGCCGAATAGCTGGACGAAGACGACCGCGAACACGGTCGTCATCGCGATCGGGTTCAGGAGCGACCACCCGACCCCGAGAATCGACCGCCGGTATCTCAGCCGCAGGTCCAGGCGGACGAGAGCGAGGAGGAAGTGGCGGAACTTCCAGATCGCCGTCAGGTGCTGGATCATCCATGACCCCGAGCGCGTGTAATTCCCCTGGCGTTTGGATCGGCGCCGGGCGGAGGAAAGTTAACCGAGTTCCCCCGGTCCTGCCACCCCAATTTCCCCGCCCGCCCGGCCACCTGGTCCGGGTATCCCGATCGGCCCGGCCCAATCCTCCTTTCCCGTGACGACCCTCACAACCGGCCCGATCGGTACAACTTCACTACTACACCCGGCCCGGGGGGTTCTCCCGGACAATCTGGTTTGCGCCAGGGGCGCGGTTGTGGCAGTATTACGGTCTCGTGAGGGAACCGATCGTTCCGGGGGTATGGGTTTTATGGGCCGTGACGAGGTACTGGTCGGCGACAGTGTGGAACTGATGGGCCGGCTGCCGGCCGGGTCGGTGGACCTCGTGTTCGCCGACCCGCCGTTCAACATCGGGTACGAGTATGACGTGTACCACGACCGGCGGGACTCCGCCGCCTACCTCGCCTGGGCGGATACCTGGCTGGCGGCGGCGGTGCGGGCTCTCGCCCCGACGGGGGCGTTCTTCCTGGCGATCGGGGACGAGTACGTGGCGGAGCACAAGGTCCGGCTCGACGCCCTGGGCCTGACCCTGCGGAACTGGATCATCTGGCACTACACGTTCGGGGTGAACTGCACGAAAAAGTTCAACCGCAGCCACGCCCACATCCTGTACTACACGAAGCACCCACGCGAGTTCACGTTCAACCCGGAGGGGGTGCGGGTCCCGTCGGCCCGGATGACGACCTACGCCGACCGCCGGGCGAACCCGGTCGGCAAGCTCCCGGACGACACCTGGGTCCTCCGCCCGCAGGAAACGGACGTTCACTTCCAGCCGGAGTCGGACACCTGGTATGTGTCGCGAGTGTGTGGGACGTTCAAGGAGCGGACCGGCCACCCGTGTCAGATGCCGGAGGCGGTGCTGGAGCGAATCATCCGGGTGGCGTCGGACAAGGACGCGCTCGTCCTGGACCCCTTCGCCGGGAGCGGGACGACGCTGGCGGTGGCGAAAAAGCTCGGCCGGAAGTTCGTGGGAATCGAGCTCTCGGAGCAGTACGCGGACGGCATCCGCCAGCGGCTGCAGCGGATCGAGTTCGGCGATGAGCAGACGAAGCGGAAGCCGGCAAAGAAGAAAACCAGTCGCACGATCAACGCGGACCGGGAATGATCAGGGACGGACAATACGTTGTTCTGATCCGAGTTGACCGCAATTACGACAGGCACCCCGGCACGCGGTGCGTGCCCTACGACAGCCCGAGCACCATGTCCACCACCCAACACCCCCGCGTGTGCGGTCCGTCGGCGCGGCAGTGCGCCAGCACGTCCAGGTTATCGCACCCCGCGTCCTGTAGTGCGTCCGCAAGGATCGGCAGCCGGTCGAACGCGCGGTCGGCGTAGATACCCTGCGCCAGAGCCCCGACAGTCGAGGTCCGCCAGGCGGCCTGACCAGTCACCGGCCGGAAGGGGTTACCGAACAGACACCGGCAGAGCCCACAGAGGGCCTGGCTTTCGGCGAACGCCGCCCGTCTCACCCATTCGTCCGGTCCCACCGCCGTCGGATACCCGCCGACGTACGCGAGGTAGGCGCGAGCCTCCACCACCGACCCGGCGACCTTGAGCGACGCCTCGGGTTCCGGGCGGTAGAGTTCCATCAGCACGCCGAACGTCGCCCCCGCGGCGCCGTCCTTCGCCGATTCGTTCCCGAGGTACTGGTCGAGCACCGCGGCCAGCGTTTCCCCCCACTCCGCGTCGCCGACCAAGCCGTCCGCCCGCCGCTCGGTCAGATCGATCAGCCCCCGGGCCGAATCGTCGGGCATGACCGCGGCCACCCGACGGGCACAGGCGGCGTTGAACAACAGCAGTTTGCGGGCGGATCCGCCGGCCTGGCCGAGCAGGTCGTCGAGTCGGTTCGAACGGTCCCACTCGTCGGCGGTCATAATTTGGCCTCGGTCCGCACGGCCCGCCGGAACCCGGCCGCGCGTGGGAACCGACCTACTTACCGAGCATCTCTTTCCCGAGCTCGGCCGCTTTCTGCATCGCCTCGGGGAGCTTGGCCGCGTCCTTGCCGCCGGCCTGAGCCTGATCCGGCTTCCCGCCGCCACTTCCGCCGACCACCGCCGCTACCTGCTTCACCACGTCGCCGGCCTTTAGCCCCTTCTTCACAAGGTCGTGTGTCAGCGCGACGATCAGCGACACCTTCCCTTCCTCCGTCCACCCGAATACCACGAACGCCGACGCGCTCGTCTGGCGGATACGGTCGATCTGTCCCCGGACCGCGTCCGCCGTCGTCCCTTCCGGCAGCCGGCCGACGACCAGCTTCGTTCCGTGTACGGTCGGGGCCGCCTCGACAAGCTTGTCGAGCACCCCGGCGAGGTCCGCGGCCGCGGCTTTCCTCAGCTGGTCCTGGAGCTTCTTCACCTGTTCCTGCAGGACATCTACCCTGGCGGGGAGCTCGTCCGGGCGGCACTGGAACCGGGCGGTCAGCTCGTCCACCACCGCGCTGCGGCTCTGGATGTCGGCGTAGGCCGCCCGCCCCGTTACCCCGGTGATCCGCCGGACCCCCTTCGCCACCCCTTCCTGCGACAGGATCTTGAAGTACCCGACGAGCCCGGTCTGTGGCAGATGCGTGCCGCCGCAGAACTCGGTAGAGAGGTCGGCCGTCACCCTGGACGGGTCGTCGGCCCCGATCATGACCACCCGCACCGGGTCGGGGTACTTCTCACCGAAGACCGCCCGCACCCCGGGCAGCGCCTTCGCTTCGTCGAGCGGCATCACCTTCGCCGTCACCACCTGGTTGAGGGCCACCCCGCGGTTCACCAGCCGTTCGATCTCGCGCAGCTGGTCTGGCGTCATCGGCTTGTCGTGGCCGAAATCGAACCGCGTCTTTTCCGCATCCACGAGCGAGCCCTTCTGCTCGACGTGCGGGCCGAGGACTTGCTTGAGCGCGAGGTTGAGGAGGTGCGTGGCGGTGTGGTTCCGCATGATGTCGATGCGGCGGATAGTCGACTGCACGAGTTCGACCGTGTCCCCGACGGCCAGTTCCCCGTCGTGAAGAACGCCGACGTGCAGCACCGTTTCCCCGACCCGCTGGGTGTCCTCAACCTCGAAGTCGGCCCCGGCCGCGGACCGGATCGTGCCCGTGTCGCCGACCTGCCCGCCCTGCTCGCCGTAGAAGCAGGTGCGGTCGAGGAGCAGCGCGACCGACTCCCCCGCCGCCAGCTTGCCCTCGCGGACGACGACGTTGTCCTTCACCCACCCGAGGACCTTCGCGGGGATCGGCTCGGGGCGGTATTTCGGCGAATCGTCGGTCGGCGGGAGCTCGCCCTGCACGGCGGCTACCGCGAACTTCTTCCCGCCCTGCTTGGCCTGCTCCTGGGCGCGCCGCATCTCCTCCTCGAACCCGGCCATGTCGACCGTGTATTCTTGTTCTTGAGCCATCTGCAGCGTGATGTCGATAATCACGCCGTAGGTATCGTGGAGCTTGAACGCCTCCTCCCCGGTCACCTGGGTGCGGCCTTCCTTCTGCATCTGTTGAGCGATTTTGGTGAACAGCGCGACCCCGCGCTTGAGATTCCGGAGGAAGCCTTCCTCTTCCTCGAAGATCTGTTCGCGGACCTTTTCCGGGTTCTTGCGCAGCTCCGGGAACGCATCGCCCATCAGGTCAACGACGGCGGGCACCAGCTTGTGTAAGAACGGTTCGCCGGTCTTGAGGACCTGATAGCCGTACCGCTCCGCCCGCCGCAGGATACGCTTGAGCACGTAGTTCCGGCCGTCGTTCCCGATCACGGCGCCGTCGGTCAGCGCGAAGGTGAGCGTCCGAATGTGGTCCGCGATCACGCGGTAGGCAGTGTCCTTGAGGTCGTCGAGCTTCCCAGTGTACGGGTCTGCCCCGGTGACCTTCTGGATTGCCGCGAAGAGCGGCTGGAAGATGTCGGTGTCGTAGTTGCTGGCCTTCCCCTGGATCACCTTGGTGACCCGCTCGAACCCCATCCCGGTATCGACGTGCTTCGCCGGTAGCGGGGTGAGGCTCTGGTCCTCGTTCCGGTTGAACTGGATGAACACGAGGTTCCAGATCTCGATGACCTTGTCCGTCCCCGCGTTCACGAGCGGGCCACCGGTCTTGTCCGGGGTGCCGTCGTAGTGGATCTCGGTACACGGGCCGCAGGGCCCGGTGTTGCCCATCTCCCAGAAGTTATCCTTCTTGTTCCCGAGATGGATGTGGGCGTCCGGCACACCGACCGCCCGCCAGAACCCGGCCGCCTCGTCGTCGCGGGGGATGCCATTCGCCTGGTCGCCCTCGAACACGGTCACGTGCAGCCGGGTCGGGTCGAGCTTCCAGACGTCGGTGAGGAGCTCCCAGGCCCAGGCGATCGCTTCCTGCTTGAAGTAGTCGCCGAAACTCCAGTTCCCGAGCATCTCGAAGAACGTGTGGTGGTACGTGTCCTTTCCCACGTCGTCGAGGTCGTTGTGCTTGCCGCCGGCCCGGATGCACTTCTGGGTGTTCGCGACCCGCGTGACGGGCGGCTTCTCGGTGCCGAGGAAGTACGGTTTGAACTGGTTCATCCCGGCGTTGGCGAACAGCAAGGTCGGGTCGTTCAGCGGGACGACCGGACTGGACGGGATGTTCTTGTGCCCGTGCTTCTTGCAGAAAAAATCGATGAACTGCTGGCGGATCTCGGTCGAGGAGAGCATGCGAATCTCGCGGGCTGGGTCGTGTGCGGCGAGGCCGGGGTCGAGGCCGTCGCGGCTGTAAGAATCAGGACACGAAATCCCGAGAAAAGTTCAAGGGGGCAGGCCCGCACCGGGCGTGCGGGCAGGGCCGTGTTGGAAAAGCTGGGAATTCGCTACACACCCTTTGACCCTACTCCGGGCGCCCGGTCGGTGCTGCGAGTCATTCTGTCAGACTTGGCTTATCCTCCAACCGGAGCATGTCATGTCCCGCGACCGAGAGTACGACGATGCCGACGATGCCGACGAGGACTATGACGACTATGACCGCCCACGGCGCCGGTTCAACACTCCGCTAACTGGAATGGACTGCTTCCTGAACAACATCGCCGTGGTGATTCTGCTACACTGTTCGGGATTTGCTGCCGTCCGTTGCCAGCCTGGTTCTCGGTGGGATTGGGGTCGCTTCCCGCAAGAACCCGGACTCGAAGCGGAACGCGACGATCGACCTCGTCGGCGGGTTCTCAGCCTGGTCCTGCATGCGACCGGGCCCCTGGCGAACCCCAAAATATGAACCGCTGATGCCTGTGGGTGTTGCACCGTGAATCCGACTCGTCCGGCTCGGCGTCAGGTCTGGGTCCGACCGACCCTCGTGGTCATGGCGGTCGCGGGTCTTGCTGCCGGGGTTTATACTCTGGTCACAGTACCCCCGACGGCGAACATGTGGTATCCGCGGTGTCAGCTCCACGCTCTCACCGGGCTGCATTGTCCGGGGTGTGGAACGACCCGCGCCCTGCACGCCCTTTTGAACGGCCGGGTTACCCAGGCCCTTGCTTACAACGCCCTCGCCTTCATCATCGTGCCCGTCGTTGCCTGGTCTCTGGGCCGGTCACAGTGGGCTCGGGATCGTGACCGCATGGGAAGTTGTCCTGGGTGTAGGGACACGTGCTGGGTTTGGCTTCTTGTGGGGCTCATGGTGATCTTCGGAGTGCTCCGAAACATCCCCAGCTATCCGTTCACCTTGCTCGCCCCGCACGAATTATGAAAGAAAAAGGAGTTGTGAGAAGCCGATGAGGGGGGTATCCTCGATCTGTTGGGCTTTCACGTCTCGGAGAATGCCATGAGCCCCGCTCAAATCCTGGCGGAAGTCCGTCGTGACCCGTTCGAGCCGTTCCGGTTGGTCCTGGCGAACGGGGCCATTTATGACATCCGGCACCCCGACCAGTGCATGGTTCTCCCGAAGTCGGTCGTGGTCGGGGAGGTGTCCCCGACGGCCGACGGGTTCATCGAATGGATGGTGACGGTCAACCCCTGGAACGTCCTGCGGATCGAGCACGAACCGGTCCGGGAGCTGGCCGGGTCCGCTATCTGACCATCCCCCCGGCTTTGGTTGTCAGCCCGCCAGAACCGGATGATCTCGGGTCCTGATGCCCTTCATGTTTCGGGGGCATCCATCCCCCTCGCCGCTCCCAGAACTATCAGCCATCAACCCCGACTCATCGCCGGACGGCGGCATAAACCTCGCGGAGCGGGACCCCATTCTCCCTGGCCACCCGGGCGCAGTCCTCGAACTCCGGGGTCACCACCTCGAACCCATCCCCGCGCCAGCCGCGCTTCGCCTTCACCGGTCCCCACGGCGTCGACACGGTAACCTCCTCCCGCCGCAACTTCGTGCGGTCGGCGGTGTACCGCCGCACCCCGAAGGTCGCCGCCTCGCGGAACAGAATCCGCTCCAGCTCCGCCACTGTCCCCTCTTCCGCGATCACACTCAGCAGCACCCCCGGGCGGTTCTTTTTCATCTGGATCGGGACCGCGAACACGTCCAGTGCGCCGGCCGCGAACAGCTGGTCGAAGCAGTACCCGACCACTTCCGCCGGGGCGTCGTCGAGGTTTGTTTCCAGCACGACCACGGTATCGGACTCGTCGGAAACCTCCGGGACCCGACGACTTCCACCCGGCGCGGTCGTGCCGACGAACAGCCGCAAGATGTTCGGCTGCTCAATGAAGTCCCTGGTCCCAGCCCCGTGACCGATTCGCTCGATCGTGATCGCCGGCGCGGCGGTGTACTCGGCCGCGACCGCGGTGAGGATCGCGGCCCCGGTGGGGGTGGTCAGCTCCCCTTTCACGGTCGACGGGGCGAGCGGAACGCCTTTCAAGAGCTCGGCCGTGCCCGGGGTCGGGACGGGCATGATCCCGTGGGCGCATTTCACCGTCCCCGTCCCTGTCGGCACGGGGGAGCTGGTGAACCGCTCCACCCCGAGCAGGTCCAACCCGACCGCGGCCCCGACGATGTCGGCAATGCTGTCGAGCGCCCCGACCTCGTGGAAGTGGACCCGTTCGAGGGGCATCCCGTGGGCGACCGACTCGGCGACCGCCACCTTCCGGAAGATCGCAGCCGCGAGGTCACGCTGCGCGGGGCTCAGGTCCCCCTTCGCGAGGATCGCTTCGACGTCGGGAAGGAACCGGTAGTCCTCCTGATCGGCCGCCTCGACCGTGGCCTTGGTCGCGGCGAACCCGCACCGCTTCACCTTCTCCACGTGGAGTTTGATCGGCAGGCCGAGAGAGTCCAGCGCGGCCCGGATCGCGTCGGGGGGCACCCCGGCGTCGATCACCGCCCCGAGGACCATGTCCCCACTGATCCCGCTGAAACAGTCGAAATGTGCGGCGCGCAAGGGAGCGTCTCCTGGTGTAAACCTGTTGTATCGGTGAACCCCTGGACACGGTTCGTGTTCTAAGTTATCAACAGAATTTGCGCCTCGCCCGACTCCCGGAATGTTACCGATGCCGAACGCTCAGACCGCCCTCGACCGGCTAGCGACCCTCGCCTCGCCGGAGGGGGGGTGGGGGTATCAGGCCGGCCAGCCGGCCCATCTCGAACCCACCTGCCTGGCCGTTCTGGCCCTCGCCGCCGATCGGAAGAAGTACGAGGCGCTGGTCGCGAACGGGCTCAAGGCGGTCGAGGCGAACCGCGCCGCGGACGGGACGTACCGCATGACCCACGGGCGGCCGCAGGCCGCGTGGCCGACCGCCCTCGTCCTGTTCGCCGAACACGCCCTCGGCACCCCCGCCGATCGCCTCGCCGCCACAGCCGACCGGCTCCTCGCGCTCGAGAGCCGGGTCATCAAGGTGGACGACGAGACCACGGACATGCAGGTGGACATCGACCTGTCCTTGCGCGGGTGGCCGTGGGCGGAGGCAAACTTCGCGTGGGTCGAGCCGACCTCCTGGGCGTGCCTCGCCCTGCGAGCCGTCGGGCGGGCGGACCACCCGCGGGTCCGCGAGGGGCTGCGGCTGCTGATCGACCGGGCGTTCGATTCCGGCGGGGTGAACTACGGGAACCGGATGGTCCTCGGTCGGAGTACCGAACCGATCCCCGGCCCCACGGCGGCGATGCTCCTCGCCCTCCAGGGTGCCGGCGATCAACCCCGGGTGGAGGCGGCGAAAGGATACCTGCGGGTCCACGCGGCGAAGACGACCGATCTCGAACACCTCGCGTGGGCGAAACTCGCCCTGTCCGTTCACGCTACCGACTCCGCGACCCGCGACTTTCTCCCGGAACTCGACGCCCGGGTCGCCGGCGCCCTGAGCGAGGAGATCCACCGCACCGACGGGCTCGGGGCCGGGCCCTACCGGCTCGCGCTCGCGGCCCTTGCTCTGGAGACCGGGAAGAGGAACCCGTTCCGGCTCGAACGCCTACTCTCCCCACCCCTTTCTTTGCAAGGGAAGGAGCCCGAAGAAGCCCTGCCATTGGAGGTGAAAAAGGCGGAGAAAGTGTCCGAAGACTCCCGCCCGATCTTCGAGCGGGTGAAGTCGAAGTTCCGCGGCTGGATGGTCAGCCGATTGAACCGGTTGCGCCCGCTTCCCTCGACCGGCGCGGTCCACATCGCCCGGGCCGACTCTTACGACCTCCCCCTCGCCGACATTCTGGCGGCCCAGTTCGAGCACTTCCGCCCGGTCGTTCCAATCCGGGGCAAGCGGGTGGTCCTGAAGCCGAACCTGGTCGAGTACCGGCGCGAGAAGGTAATCAACACCGACCCCCGGGTGGTCGACGCGGTCATCACGCTGTGCGTCCGGGAGGGGGCTGCCGAGGTCGTGGTCGCCGAGGGCCCGGGGCACTGGCGGAACGCGCAGTTCCTGGTGAAGGAAAGCGGTCTCGGGGAGGTCCTCGAGAAGCACGGGGTGCGGTTCGTCGACCTGAACCACGACGAGCCGGTCCGGATGCCGAACCTCGGCCGGCTCACCGGGCTGGATTCCCTCTACCTCGCCCGCACGGTCGTCAACGCAGACGTCTTCATCTCCCTCCCGAAGCTGAAAACGCACCACTGGGCCGGGGCGACACTGTCGCTGAAAAACCTCTTCGGCACGCTCCCGGGGATCTGTTACGGGTGGCCGAAGAACGAGCTACACTGGCGGGGCATCCCAAACAGCATCGTCGACATCGCCCTGACCCATACCCCCCATCTCGCGATCGTCGACGGGATCACCGGGATGGAAGGGGACGGGCCACTGATGGGGTCGGCGAAGCATGTCGGGGCCCTGATCATGGGGGCCGACCTCGTGGCCGTGGACTCGACCTGTTGCCGGCTCATGAAGCTCCCGCCGGAACGGGTGCCGACCCTGGTGCTCGCCGCTCTCAAGCGGCTCGGCCGGCTGAACGAGGCCGAGATCCCCCAGCTCGGCGAGCCGATCACCGCACTCGCCACCGAGTTCGAATTACCCCCCCACGTCGACCGTCAGCTCCTGTCGATCGAGGACGCCGCTCAGATCAGGGTGTAACCCCCTTCCACGTATTAAAGTCGAGAGCCCGCGGGACACACCCGCGGGCTCTCGACTTTGATCCTGCGGGGGTCCGGGCGGCTCACCCGACGTAGACCCCGTTGATGGTGGCCGGGTTGCTGAACGGGTCCTGGACCGGGGTCGTCGGGGCCCCCATCTGGCTCAGCGGGATCACCCGGACCGTCGCATGGG